>NZ_JBLIWA010000011.1:154963-165925 GCF_047525675.1 Streptomyces sp. 796.1
CCCCCCCCCCCCCCCCCCCCCGCCCGGGTCAGCCACCCCAAAGTCAACCGATCCGGACCCCGCAAGGCCAAAGCCCGAAGCCCGCAAGCCCGAGGCCCGCAAACCCGAGCCCCGGGCCCCACAAACCCGAAGCCCACAAACCCGGAACCCGAAGGCCCGGCCCCCGCAAGCCCGGAATCTACGAAGTCGGGCTCTGCGGAGCTGCCGCCACGCCGGTCGCGCCGGATCCGACGGGACCGTCAACGTTGCTGCCCGAGGAGTCGGAGCCACCGCCACCACCAGCCGCATCGAGCCCGCCCGCCCCGCCGGAGCCACCGGCGCCGCTGCCCACCCCGCCGGAGCCACCCGCGCCACTGGCCACCCCGCCGGAGCCGCCGGCACCATCCGCCGCGTCGAGCCCGCCCGCCCCATCGGAGCCACCGGCGCCACTGCCCACCCCATCAGAGCCACCGCCACCACCAGCCGCATCGGGCCCGCCCGCCCCCTCCGGGGCGCCGACGCCGCCGGTGCCGCCGGACGACGGGCCGATCCCCAGTTCCACGTCGCGGGCGTTCTCCACCTCGCGGCGGAAGAGCCGGAACCACATGAAGATCACGAAGCCGGCGAAGACGAACCACTCGCCGGTGTAACCGAGGTTCTGGAACGCCTTCAGGTCGAGCCCGGTGCCCTCGGCGGCGGCCGGTGGTACGGGCTTGAGCGGGGCGGCGGCCCTGGTCACGGTGATCCACGCGTCCTGCACGTCGTACGGCACCAGGTTGACCAGCGAGGCCGCGCTGATCATGCCGAGTTGGCCGGCTGGCAGACCGCCGCGGGCGTGCACACCGTTGCTCCTGCTGTTCTCGGACGCCTGGAGCGCCCCGACCACGGTCACCTCGCCGGCGGGCGGTGCCGGTACCTTGGCGCGGTCCGCCGCGGAGTCCGCGTCGCCGGGCAGCCAGCCGCGTACGACGGGGATGGCACGCTCGCCTTCGATCCGCAGCAGGGTCAGTACGTAGAAGCCGTCGCGGTCGTCCAGCGCCCGGTCCGGGACCAGCAACTGCCGCCCGGCGTCGTACCGTCCGACCGCCTCGGCCTGTCGCCCCGAACTGTCCCTGGTGACCGGCAGCAGTTCGGCCAGCGGCACGGCCCGGGTCGACTCCGCCCGCGTGGCGTGTTCCTGCTGCTCCTGGTGCGAGTCGACGCGCGACTCGAAGCGGCTGAGCTGCCAGCTCCCCATGAACAGGCACACCGGGATGCTCAGCGCGGCGAAGACGTTGATCCCCCACCACCGGGGCGTCAGCAGAAACCGATACACACCCCCACGGTACGGTCCCGGCCCGCGCCGCCGACACGAGGGGCCTCACCTGAGGTGCGTACGACCGGCACCGGACAGATCACGCCACATCCCGCCCAGTACGGCGGTACGTCGCTCACCTGCCCCGACGCGCACCGCGCCCGGATCGGATCACCTCGCAGCGCCGGTACGCCGTGCGCACCACCACGCGTCAGCCCCGAGCCGCCCACCGCCCCGCAGCACGGGCTGGTCCCAGCCCACCGGAGCCCCGGCAATCACGGGCTGGCCAGAGCCCCCGTGTGGTAGACCGTGCCGGCGCAGGCTTCGGGGACCGTGGCCGTGGCGACCGCGGGGTCGCCCGCGTCCGGCGTGTGGCTGATCACCACGCTCGACGGGGTGGACGGTTCCACACCGCCACCACCGCTGCCGCTGCCTCCGCCGACGCTGCCCGGGCCCGGCGTGCTCTCGCCCGGTGCCTCCGCGCCGGGCTCGCCCTCCACCGGGCTCTTCGGGGGTTCCGCGGGCGTCGGCGTGGGACTCGGCGTGCTCGCGTCGGAGCAGCTACCGCCGCCCGCCGTGGGAATCCACGCGTACCGCACCTCGTACGCCTCGCCGGGCCGCAGGATGATCTGTTCCGACACCGCGGACGGCGGGGGCAGTTCGGTCGCCGGGTCGCCCGACGTGTGGTCGACGACCTGAACGCCGGACGCGTCGGCCGAACCCTGCGCCACCGCGCCCACCACGCCGCTGCCGTCGACCGAGCACGGGTCGGCCGAGGTGTTGACGATGCGGAACGACCCGTACACCCGGCCTTCGGCATCGGCCGCGCCCACGCTGCTGCCGCCGTCGCCGAGCTGGTCCCGGAGGCACGTCGGGGAGGTGGCGGCCAGCGTGGTGGAAGGGTTGGGCGGCAGGACGGGGCCCGGGGCGGACGTCGGCCGCTCCGTCGTCGGCTTGTCCTTCCCTTCCTTCGCCGCCTTCTCCTTCTCCTTCTCTTCCTTCTCCTTGTCCTTGTCCTTCTTCGACGGCGGCGTCGGTCGCGAGCTCGGGCCGCGTTCGCCGTGGTGCCCGCCGGCTGCCTGGTCGGGCGTGCGCTCGCTGCTCGCGGCGTTCGCCGGGCGGCTGGGCGAGGTGTCGCCGATCGCGGTCACCCGCACCAGCGCCGGGATCGCCGCCCCGCCGAGCACGATCGCGGCGAAGGCGCCGACGAGGATCTGGCGCCGCCGGGTACGGCGGGCGGGTACGGCACGGCGTAGCTGGTCGAGCGATTTCGGCGCGGGCTCCAGGTCCTGTACGGCGCCTTGCAACATGCGGCGCAGCGCCTGCTCGTCCAAGTCCCCGTCCAACGCCCCGCCACCGAGCCCGCCGAGCCCGCCACCCCCGGCCGCCGCCTTGGTGGGCGTGGCTTCCTCGGCGGCTGCGCCCTGTTCACTGGCTGCGCCCTGCTTGGTGGCAGCGTCCGGTTGTGCGGGGGTGTCCGGCTGGGTGGCCTTGCCCGACTGGGTGGCTGCGCCCCGCTCGGTGGCTGTGTCCGACTGAGCGGACTTGCCAGGCTGGGTGGGTGTGCCCGACTGGGCGGCTGTGCCTTGCTCGGTGGGTGCGGCCTGCGCAGTGGCGGTGTCCGGCTGGGTGGCCTTGCCCGGCTGGGTGACCGTACGCGGCTGGGTGGCGGTGTCCGGCCGGCTGGCTGTTTCCGCCAGGGTGGCTGTGCCAGACCGAGCGGCCGTAGCTACCTGGGTGCCCTCACTCGCCGGGGTGGCGGCGCCCTTCGCCTCAGCCGTACGGGGCTGGGCCACCGTGTCCCGCCCGGTGACCGGCTCCGGTTCGGCCTTCGTACCCGGCTCGGCCCTCGTACCCGACTCGCCAGCCCCACCCCGCCCGGCGGTCGACTCGGCATCCGTGGGTTGGTCGTCACCGGCGGATCGGTCGACATCCGTGGGTCGGTCGTCACCGGCGGATCGGTCGACATCCGTGGGTCGGTCGACACCGGCGGATCGGTCGACATCTGCATCAGCCGCAGCCGTATCCGCAGCCGACTCCGCCGCACCAGCCCCATCAGGCTCCGCCGTACGCACCGCCGCGGCAGCCCCCTCCGAACCGGGCGCCACCTCGCGCTCCGCACGGTCGGTACGCGCCGTTTGCCGGGAGTCGTCCCGGCCGTGGCCATGGCCGTCCTGCCGGTCTGGTTCACCCGGCCTGGCGTGCTCGTGGGTCATGCCGGGGCCTCCATCGCGACGCGCAGCGCCGCAATTCCGCGCGAGCCGTACGCCTTCACCGAGCCCAGGGATATTCCGAGGGTCTCCGCGACCTGCGCTTCGGTCATGTCGGCGAAATACCGCAGCACCAGCACCTCGCGCTGGCGGCGCTGCAAACCGCGCATCGCCTGAATCAATTGATCGCGCTCCAGCAGTTCGTACGCGCCTTCTTCAGCACTCGCCATGTCCGGCATGGGCTTCGACAGCAACTTCAGCCCGAGAATGCGGCGGCGCAGCGCAGAGCGAGAAAGGTTGACGACGGTCTGACGCAAATAGGCGAGGGTCTTTTCCGGATCGCGCACACGATTACGTGCCGAATGCACACGTATAAACGCTTCTTGTACGACGTCCTCACAGGACGCCGTATCGTCCAGCAGGAGAGCGGCGAGACCGAGCAGCGACCTGTAATGGGCCCGGTAGGTCTCGGTGAGGTGATCGACTGTGGTGCCCGCTGCCATCGCCTCGTCAGTGTCCCCGCGCTGTGAAGGTACCTGGACGGGGCCCGCGGCGGGCCATGGCGCGATCACCGGCATACCGCCAGCGGCGCGGGGACGCAGCGGACGCACGGCCGCGCCACCCCGCCCCGGAACTGTTGCCATGCCGAATACCTCTGCCACGCTTGTTGGACACGCTTCCCCCCGTCAGGGTTGTACGCGTGAGGCGCCGCCCCGAGCAGTGCTCTCAATGCCCCCATGCGCACCGACCCTCCCTCATTGCCCCATTTGCGACGCCGCCCATACGGGGCTGTGCCGAAGACGCCCCCCATTCACCGGCGGTTGCGGGGAACGGACAGCGAATGCTCAAACAAAATGATGACGCAGATCAGGCGGGGTGACCGCAGAGGCGGATCACAGAATCTTCACATTGTTCTACCGCAGGGCGACCAACTCCCGGGCACCGACCCGCAGATTCCGGTCACCCGCACGCCCCGACCTCGCCTGATCCCACCCCCGCCACGCCCACCGCGCCCCACCGCGAACCGCCCCCACCAACCCACGAGGCGGGCGGCAACGAGCCTAGGCAGCCGACGCACAGCGACAAACGATCAAGGAGCAACGATTCCCGGAACAACTCGGCAAGGAACAGCGAAGGCCCCCACCCCAAGCCCCCACAACCAACCCACGACCCCACAGAACCCACCTCGCACCCAGCCCCGGAGAACAGCAACCCACCCCCGCGGCGCCCCAACTCCCGTAACCAACCAGCCCCTTGCCCTCCCACGAGACGCGCCCCACCCCACACCAACCAACCACCCACCAGACAACCGCCCCCACCACCAAACGGACCACCCACGAAGCAACCGACCACCCACGAGGCAGCCACCCGCCCACCCACAACCGCCCCGACGCCAGGCACGGCACCATGCACACCCACCCACCAACCAACCCATCCCGCACCCCACCCCCCGCGCACCCACCCCCGTACACACCCAACGGGCGGCCACCCCAAGGTGACCGCCCGTTCGTCAGCGGGTGGCAAGCCGCCGGGGGCGAAGGGAACGCCCCGGCCGGCAGACCGGTCGCCCGGCCCTCAGCCCGTCAGCTCCGCCGCGACGACCTCGGCGATCTGCGCGGTGTTCAGGGCCGCGCCCTTCCGCAGGTTGTCGCCGCAGACGAAGAGTTCGAGCGCCTTCGGGTCGTCGAGGGAGCGCCGTACCCGGCCCACCCACGTCGGGTCGGTGCCGACCACGTCGGCGGGGGTCGGGAACTCGCCCTCGGCCGGGTTGTCGCAGAGCACCACGCCCGGCGCACTGGCCAGGATCTCGTGCGCCGCGGCCACCGTGACCTCGTTCTCGAACCGCGCGTGCACGGTCAGCGAGTGGGTGGTGATCACCGGCACCCGGACGCAGGTCGCGGTGACCCGCAGGTCGGGCAGGCCGAGGATCTTGCGCGACTCGTTGCGCACCTTGAGCTCCTCGGACGTCCAGCCGTCCTCCTTGAGCGAGCCGGCGAACGGCACCACGTTCAGCGCCATCGGCCCGGGGAACGGACCGGTGTCGCCCACCGCACGCCGTACGTCACCCGGCTGCGTGCCGAGCTCCGTGCCCGCCACCTTGGCGAGCTGCGCGCGGAGCGTGTCCACGCCCTCCTTGCCGGCGCCGGACACGGCCTGGTACGAGGAGACGATCAGCTCGCTCAGCCCGAACTCCGCGTGCAGCGCGCCCATCGCGACGATCATCGACAGGGTGGTGCAGTTGGGGTTGGAGATGATGCCCCGGGGGCGCACGCGGGCGGCGTGCGCATTGACCTCGGGCACCACCAGCGGCACGTCCGGGTCCATCCGGAAGGCGCCGGAATTGTCGACCGCCACCGCGCCCTTGGACGCCGCGATCGGCGCCCACTGCGCGGACACCTCGTCCGGTACGTCGAACATCGCGACGTCGACGCCCTCGAACGCCTCCTCGCTCAGCGCGACGACCTCGACCTGCTCACCGCGCACGGTGAGCTTGCGGCCGGCCGAGCGCGGCGAGGCGATCAGTCGGATCTCGCCCCAGACGTCCGCCCGCTCCGAGAGGATGCCGAGCATGACCGTGCCGACGGCGCCGGTCGCCCCGACGACCGCCAGCGTCGGCTTCCCCGCGCGCCCCTGCGCCGCGGAACCGCCACTGCCGTTCACCTGAACCACGTCACCCACACCATTCACCACGTTCACACCACTCTCACCGTGCCCACCGTGGGACCCGGTCATCGCCCCGTGCCGCCGTACACGACGGCCTCGTCGCTCTCACTGTCCAGACCGAACGCGCTGTGCACGGCGCGCACCGCGTCCTTGACCTCGTCCTGCCGCGTCACCACGGAGATGCGGATCTCGGAGGTCGAGATCAGCTCGATGTTCACGCCGGCGTTCGACAGCGCCTCGAAGAACGTCGCCGTGACCCCGGGGTTGGTCCGCATCCCCGCCCCGACCAGCGAGATCTTGGCGATCTGGTCGTCGTAGCGCAGCGAGTCGAAGCCGATTTCGGGCTGCGCCTTGGTCAGCGCCTCCATGGCCTTGTGGCCGTCGGTCTTCGGCAGCGTGAAGGAGATGTCGGTCAGCCCGGTGGACGCGGCGGAGACGTTCTGCACCACCATGTCGATGTTGAGCTGGGCGTCGGAGATCGTACGGAAGATGACCGCGGCCTCACCCGGCTTGTCCGGCACGCCCACGACCGTGATCTTGGCCTCCGACGTGTCGTGGGCAACCCCGGAGATGATCGCCTGCTCCATGCCTTCTTCTCCTTCGGGCTTGTTACGCACCCAGGTGCCCACGTGGCCGGAGAACGACGACCTGACGTGGATGGGGATGTTGTGGCGGCGGGCGTACTCGACGCAGCGCAGGTGCAGCACCTTGGAGCCGCTGGCCGCGAGTTCGAGCATGTCCTCGAATGCGATCTCGTTTATCTTGCGCGCCTTCTTCACCACGCGCGGGTCGGCGGTGAAAACGCCGTCCACGTCGGTGTAGATCTCGCACACCTCGGCGTCCAGGGCAGCCGCCAGCGCGACGGCCGTGGTGTCCGAGCCACCGCGACCCAGCGTGGTGATGTCCTTCTTGACCTGCGACACACCCTGGAATCCGGCCACGATCGCCACCGCGCCCTGGTCGAGCGCGTCCCGAATGCGACCGGGGGTGACGTCGATGATCCGCGCTTTGTTGTGGACCGAGTCGGTGATGACACCCGCCTGGCTTCCGGTGAACGACAGCGCCTCGTGTCCGAGGTTTTTGATCGCCATCGCCAGCAACGCCATGGAGATGCGCTCTCCAGCGGTCAGCAACATGTCGAACTCGCGCCCGGCAGGAATCGGCGAAACCTGCTGAGCGAGGTCGATCAACTCGTCCGTAGTGTCGCCCATCGCGGAAACCACGACGACCACCTGGTGGCCGTTCTTCTTGGCTTCGACGATTCGCTTGGCGACGCGCTTGATGCCTTCGGCATCCGCAACGGAGGAGCCGCCGTACTTCTGCACGACAAGGCCCACGTGCGCTCCTCGCTTGTCTCTTCTGGGGTGGTAGCCCCAGACCCCCGCAGGGGGGTAACTGCGGTCGGCTCAGTCTAACGAGCAGGGCGGATAAGCCCTCCCAATATCACATAGCGAGACACAAGACTCACTTCATGATCAGGCAGGACGCAATCCCACACCCGCTCAGCGACCAACCCTTCCCGCTGCGGACCTGCGCACACGGAAACGTAATTCAGGTCACAAAGACTCCGCCGTTCGGAGCCGGCCGGATATCGACCGTCCGGGTTGCCCACGCCGCTCGACCACCCGACGAAACGGAAGAAATCCAGCCGCCCGGCACCCGCGAAATCCGTACGCGACGGACCCGCGGTCGCAACAAGAAGTAGGCGACCCGGCACGGAACGTAAAGAAAGGGAACGCGGAGGAGAAGCCGGCGGCGAAACCGAAACCGAAGAAGGACGAGGAAGAAGGACGAGAAGGAAGGAACGAGCGGAATGCGGCGAGAAGGCCCGGGCCCGCGGGAATCACGCCCGGCGCGGCGGGCGCCGGCCGCCGGGGCAGCGGACGCCCGTCGCCCGGACAGCGCGAGCATCAGCCGCCGGGACGCACGAACGCGCACCGCCCCGCCCGGCCCCGTACGCCACACCCACCCCGTCCAAGCCCGTACGCCACACGCACCCCACGCGGGCCCGTCCGCCGCACCGCCCCGCCCGGGCCCGTACGCCACACCCACCCCATCCAAGCCCGTACGGACGCCACGCCGGGCGCCGCCCGGTCAGGGCTGCGCCGAGGACCCCAGGCCGAGCGGCGCGGCGATCTCCGCGGCCATCACCCGGCCCGCCTCCTCCGCGAGCTCGTCCTCACCGTCGGTGTTGCTGTCCGTGTCCAGGCCGTCGAGCTCGTCGAGCGGGCTGTCCAGCCGTACGTGCGCCACCAGCGACTGGAGCGCGCGCAGTGCGGCCGATGCGGTGGTCCCCCAGTTCGACAGGTACGAGAACTGCCACCACCACAGCGCCTCGCTCACCCGCCCGTCGCGGTAGTGGGCCATGCCGTGCCGCAGGTCGGTGACGATGTCGGCGAGGTCGTCGGAGATCCGGCAGGCGACCGGCTGCGCCCGGGGCACGTACGGGTCGAAGACCTCGGAGTACACGTCGATCGGGTCGAGCAGGGTGGCGAACCGCTCGCGCAGCTCGTCCACGTCGGGCTCGGGGCCGACGTCCGGTTCGTACCGCTCGTCCGGTACGAAGTCCTCGTGCGCGCCGAGCCGCCCGCCAGCGAGCAGCAGTTGCGAGATCTCCAGCAGCAGGAAGGGAACCGCACTGTCCGGTTCGTCCCCCTTGGCGACCTCGGTGACCGCCACGATGAAGCTCTCGATCTGGTCGGAGATCTGTACCGCGAAGTCGGCCGGGTCGTGGTGGCTGTCGTGCAGCGTTGCGTCAGACATCGAGAAGTCTTCTCCCTTCGAAGGCACGTCCCAGCGTGACCTCGTCGGCGTACTCCAGGTCGCCCCCGACGGGCAGGCCGCTCGCCAGCCGCGTGACCTTGAGGCCCATGGGTTTCACCATGCGCGCGAGGTACGTGGCCGTGGCCTCCCCCTCCAGGTTGGGATCGGTGGCCAGAATGAGCTCGGTGACGGTGCCGTCGGCGAGCCTGCCGAGCAGTTCTCGTATCCGCAGGTCGTCCGGGCCGACGCCCTCGATGGGGCTGATCGCCCCGCCGAGCACGTGGTACCGGCCGCGGAACTCGCGCGTCCGCTCGATCGCGACGACGTCCTTGGGTTCTTCCACGACGCAGATGACCGCGACGTCACGGCGCGGATCGAGACAGACCCGGCACTGCTCGGCCTCGGCGACGTTGCCGCACACCGTGCAGAACCGCACCTTCGCCTTGACCTCGGTCAGGGCGTGCGCGAGACGGCGTACGTCGGTCGGTTCGGCTTGCAGGATGTGGAAGGCGATCCGCTGCGCGCTCTTGGGACCGACGCCGGGAAGCCTGCCCAGCTCGTCGATGAGGTCCTGGACCACGCCTTCGTACACGGAAACGCCCTCCTTCTGGGTGTATCTCTTCAGTGCCTGATGTGGCTGGTGTGTCGGCAGCCTGTACGGCTCTTGTACGCCGCGCGGCTGGCCGGGTTCGTCGTCGGAGCTGCTGGTACGGGACTACGGGTACGGGGCTGCCGGTACGGGTCGGGTACGGGTCGGCCCGCTCGGCGGAACCGGGCCGGACGCCCGCTTCGGGCCGGGCCGGGTTGACCGGGCGGAAGTGGGAGGGAGGAGTCGGAAGGGGCTGAAGGGGCTGAAGGTCAGAAGGGGAGGCCGGGCATGCCGCCGAGGCCCTGGGCGAGCGGACCGAGCTTCTGCTGCTGGAGCTGCTGCGCGGACTGGTTGGCGTCCCGTACGGCGGCGACGACGAGGTCCGCGAGCGTCTCCGTGTCCTCAGGGTCCACCGCCTTCGGGTCGATGACCAGGCTCTGGAGCTCGCCGCCCCCGGTCACCGTGGCCTTGACGAGACCGCCGCCGGCCGAGCCCTCGACCGGCGTCCGGGCCAGCTCTTCCTGAGCCGCCGCAAGGTCCTGCTGCATCTTCTGCGCCTGCTGCAACAACTGCTGCATGTTGGGCTGACCGCCACCGGGGATCACGAGCTTGCTCCTGGCTGTAGACGAAACACCTTCGGTAGCCCGAGCCTACGTGCTCCCCGCTGCCCACGCCCTACGCCGTACGAAGGAGGCCACCCGCACACGTACGACCCCCGTCGCATGGCCCGGGCCCCACCTGATCGACACCTGATCGACGCCAGGGCCGGTGGCGGTAGCCGTACGGACACCGGCACCACCGCCGAAGTCGAGCCGGTGCCAGAACGGGTCCGAGCCGGTGCCGGAACGGGTCCCAGCCGGTCCCCCCCCAGAGCGGTGCCAGCGCAGGTGCGGGCGGCCGGGGCGAGTACGGAGGGCAGGCCAGAGCGAGTGCCGGGGTCACACCCAGGCGAGTACGGAAGCGGCAGGCAAGGACGGGTGCCGGGGCCCGGGCGAATCCGAAGCCCGAGCCAGCACGCGCCGCGACCGGGGCCAACCGCGATACCGGTGCCGACAGCATCGGCATCGGCGGCAGCCGCAGGATCAGGAACGACCTCAAAGCCGGCGCCGACCCGCACACCCCAGACCCACCGGGCCACCGGGCCACCGGGCCACCGTCCCGCCCAGCTACTCGTTGGCGATCTCCTCGATCACGGTCGCGCCCAGTTCCCGGACGATGAGGTCGTGGCCGCTGAGTGCGCTCTCGTCCAGGTCGGCGTCGTCCTCGGCCGGCATGTCGTCCTCGGGTGCCACGGGGGTCGGATGCTGCTGCCCCCCGTAGCCGCCACTGGGCTGCTGCCCGCCGTACGAGCCGGCGCCGGACGGGCCGCCGGCCCCGGCCCCGGGTCTGGACCCGCCGGCGCCACCGCCGCCCGCGGGCTCGGCGCCCGCAGGGCCGGCCGGCCGCTGGGCGCCCTGCGCGGG
>NZ_JBLIWA010000012.1:0-19989 GCF_047525675.1 Streptomyces sp. 796.1
CTGGCGGCCCGGCCCCCGGCGGCGCTGCGGGTGCGGGTCGACCGGGCCCGGCCGGGATGTGGCCCGCTGCGCCGCCACCGGCGATCGGCGTGAGGTGGACACCGGTGCGGCCCGCGGTGACCAGGGTCAGGTCGGGGACCTCGACCCACCCCGGATCATCGTCGTACGGCTCGGAGGCCACCACCACCGAGCCGGCCGCGGCAGGACCGGGCCCCGTGCCGACCTCCGCCGCCCGGGCCCCGGTGCCGGGGCCCGGCGTGCTGCGGCACCACAGCGAGTCGCCCCAGGCGGTGGCGGCGATCGTGGTGCCGTCGGTGAGCAGCAGGTTCAGCCGGGAGCCCGGCGCCGCGTCGGCCACGGCGCGGACCGTCTCGGCCAGTGCCCGGCCGAGCGGGGCGCCCCCGCGCAGCCGGTGCAGCACCAGCGCCCAGACGAACGCGGCGTCGCACCGCGCCTCAAGCTCCAACAGGGCCTGCGGCGGCAGGCCGGCCGCCAGCGCGGCGACCGAGCCCGGCCAGCCCCGCACCGAGCCGTTGTGGCTGAAGAGCCAGGGGCCGCTGGCGAACGGCGCTGCTGCGGCCTCCCCGTCCGCACCCGGCTCGGTGGCGTCCCGCACCGCCCCGAGCAGCGCGCCGGTGCGTACCACCCGGGCCAGGTCGGCGAAGGACGGGTCGGCCCAGATGGGCACGGACCTGCGGTAGCGGGCCGGCACCGGGTCGTCGGCCGCGTACCAGCCGACGCCGAACCCGTCCGCGTTGACCGTGCCGTGCCGCTGCCGGCGCGGCTCCCAGGACTGCCGCAGCAGGCCGTGGGCCGGCCTGGTCAGCAGGGCGCCCAGGGGCACGTCGGCGCCGAGGTAGGCCAGGTGGCGGCACATCAGCGGCCCCCTTCCCGGGCCCGGCGGCGCCGGGCCCGCACGCTCGCGGTGCGTCCTGCCCCGCTCATCGCCGGTCCCCTTGCCGGTCGGGTCGCTGTTCCCGTCGCTGTTCCGGGGGTACGTCGCAGGCGGTGCGGAAGCCGGCGAAGATCTGCCGGCGCACCGGCAGGTCCCAGTTGCGGAAGGTGCCCCGGCAGGCCACCGGGTCCACGGCGAAGGAACCACCGCGCAGCACCTTGTGCGCGGCGCCGAAGAACACCTGCGAGTACTCCCGGTAGGGGAAGGCCACGAAGCCCGGGTAGGGCAGGAAGTCGCTGGCCGTCCACTCCCACACGTCGCCGATCAACTGTCGCACGCCCAGCGCCGACGCGCCCCGCGGATAGCTGCCCACCGGCGCCGGCGACAAGTGCCGCTGACCCAGGTTGGCGTGGTCCGCGGTGGGGTCGGCGTCGCCCCACGGGTAGCGGCGCGAGCGGCCGGTGGCCGGGTCGAGCCGGGCGGCCACCTCCCACTCCGCCTCGGTCGGCAGCCGCCGCCCCGCCCACCGGGCGTACGCGTCCGCCTCGTACCAGCTCACGTGCACCACCGGCTGGTCCAGCGGCACCGGCTCGCGGACGCCGAACCTGCGCCGTAGCCACTGGCCGCCCTCGCGGTGCCAGAACAGCGGCGCTTCCAGCCCGTGCTCGCGGACCATCGCCAGGCCCTGCGGATGCCACCAGCGCGGCTCCGCGTACCCGCCGTCCTCGATGAAGCGCACGAAGGCGCCGTTGCTCACCGGCACCGTGTCGATGCGGAACGCGGCGACCTCCCTGCGGTGCGCCGGGCGCTCGTTGTCCAGCGCCCAGGGCTCGGTGGAGGTGCCCATCGTGAACTCCCCGCCGGGCACCAGCACGTCCGCCGGGAGTGCGGCGGCGTCCGCCGGGGCCGGCGGTGGGTCGGCGGCGGTCAGCGCCACCGGGCCGCGCCGCAACTGGTGGGTGATGAGCATGGTCTCGTCGTGCTGCTGCTCGTGCTGGGCGATCATGCCGAAGGCGAAGGCCGCGTCCAGCAGCGGCCCGCCGTGCAGCGGTGTGCGCTCCAGTACGTCCAGGACGCGGCCCCGGACGTCGGCCGCGTAGCCGCGCGCCTCGGCGGGCGGCAGCAGCGGCAGCGAGGGGCGTTCGGCCCGCGGGTGCTCGAAGGCGTCGTAGACCGAGTCGATCTCGGGCCGCAGCGGGGTGCGGCCGGCCACCGTCCGTAGCAGCCACTGTTCTTCCTGGTTGCCGATGTGGGCCAGGTCCCACACCAGTGGGGACATCAGGGGCGAGTGCTGGGCGGTGAGCTCCGCGTCGTCCACGGAGCCGGTCAGCAGCGCGGTGCGGTCCCGCGCGGTGGTCAGCGCGTCCAGGGCGCGCGCCCTGAGCTGCTCCGGGTCGGTGCCCGCGGTGGCGCCGGGCGCGGTGTCGGGCCCGGTGTCGGCGGCGGGGCCGGTGCCCTGTCCGGTGCTGGTCATGGGCGGTCGTCCTTCCCGGATAGGGAGTCGAGCACGTCGTCGGCGGGACATCGACCCCGCGCGACGTAGCGGTCGTCGAAGGCCGCGACGGCGGCGGCGACCGTCGGCGGTGCGCCGAGCCGGGGCAGCGCCTCCTGTGCGGCGGCGAAACAGGCCACGGCAGCCGTGTGCAACTCCGGGTCTCCAAGGCCCTGTTGGGCCGCCCGCTCCCACAGCGGGTTGCGCGGCGCAGGCGCGGCGCCAGCCATGTCGGCCAGCGGTTTGACCGCGCGGTACGCGGCCTCCGCCGCCTGCGGGTCGTCGAACAGCGCGGCCGTCACCGCCAGCGGCACCACCCAGCCGTCCGTCCCCGGCTGTGCGTCGATCATGCGCAGCTCCAGGTGCCCGCGCGGGCGGACCGGGGGGAAGAGCGTGGAGATGTGGTAGGTGACGTCGTCCAGGCTCGGCGGTCGCGGGTGGCCCCGGCGGACCCAGTCGCGCAGGCTGAGCTCGTCGTCGGGCACCTGCCACGGCCCGCTGCCGCCGTCCTCGTCCCGTACGCACATCACGGGCGCCGCCAGCACGTACCGCGTCCAGTCGGCCCGCGGGTCCCGCCCGCCCGCGGGGGCCTGGGTGCGGCCCGGGTCGATCGCCGCCCAGGCGGCCTGCCGGGTGGAGCGCCAGCCGGTGGGCCGGCCCTGGTCCAGCGGGGAGTTGGCGAACGCGGCCACCAGCACCGCGCCCAACAGGTGTGCCAGCCGCCAGCGCCGCCCGTACCCGAGCGGGCCTGGTTCCTCGTGCCCGGCGTCCACGCAGACCTGTACGGACGCTGACCGGCACATCATGGTGCGGCCCGCGGGCCCCCAGCGGTCCAGGTACTGCTCCATCGCGCAGTAGCGGGCCTGGGTGAGGAGGCGGCGGGGTGGGCGCCAGGGGTCGTGGCCGTGGCCTGCGAGGCCGAGCCCGAGGGGCGCCAGGAACGCTCTGACCGCCGCGAGGTCCTGGGTCATCTCCTGGATGCAGGAGGTGAGCGAGGAGGCGGGGCGGGAGCTGAGTTCGAGCTGACCGCCCGGTTCGAAGGTCAGGGCGGACCGGAGCGGAAGGGCCCGTAGGCCGTCGGTCGCTGAGCTCCACCGCGACGGTTGGACCAGACGCAGGGGGTCGTGCAGGTCGTGCACCAGCCATTCCAGTTCGACACCCAGTCGACTGGGCGGGCCGGTCTTGAAACAGATGCCGTGGACCAGGGCTTCCACCTCGGCTTCGGTGACCGTCTGTGCCCTGGACGGCCGTAGTTGTTCGGGCATGGCATGGCCTCCCGTCCGCCGGACCGAAGGGTCCGGCTCGGTGTGGGGGCTTATCGCCCCCACACCACCTAAAGCCACCCGGGGCACGCACTCAAGGGGGCGACTGCCACTTCCCGATCCGGGACGCGGGCCCTCCAGGTCATCGTACGGTCGCGGCCACGAAACCTCTCGCGACGGCCGGCGTTCGGACGCCGCGGGCCCCTGTGCGCAATGTGCCCTACGTCCCGCTGCGCCCGGCGCGCGCGGGGTGCACGAAGGGGCGCGAAGTGTACTGCGCGCCTGGCTTGAATCGGGTACGCCGGGGCCGGTGGCGGGTCGGCTACCAGCGGATTCGGCGGGCCTGCCGGGGCGGAGAGCGCCGATCCGCTGGTCACGGTGTGTGACGGGTGATGGTGGGGGTGGGCGCGGTCAGGCCGGGGCTCGGGCGCGGCCGGGTGCCCCGCCGAGAAGTGCGCCGCCGCCCCGACCAGGCCCGGGGCGTGCGGCTGCCCGGTGCCGGTCGGGGCGGCGGTCGGTGACGGATCGGTGCGGAGCGTCGTAGGGCCGGAGTGACACCGCGCCGGAGGGTTGGGGGTCGGGGGCCGGGAACGGCTCAGGGCGAGAACGGGGCGGAACGGGGGTGGTGGGTCAGAGTGAGAAGAGGTCGGTGAAGGGGCCCGCCGCATCGCCCGCCGACCGGCCGAAGGGCGCGTCGAAGTCCCAGACCAGGAAGAGCAGGAACGCGATGAGCGCGCTGAACAGCCCGGAAAGCAGCAACTCGCGCTGCGAGCGCCGGATTTGCAGGGTGAAGACCAGGCCGACGGTGACCAACGCCCCGCCGACGAGCCCGAACCACACCACGCCCGGCATCGTGTCGCCCGCGCTCTGACCACGGGCGCCGCGGGCGTCGTCGACGACGGCGATCTGGTCGGCCAACGGCTGGTACGTCTGCGCCATCCGCTCGTCGCGCGGGGTGACCTCAAGGACGTGGTGGCGCAGCGTCTGGAGCAACGTGTCCCCGCGCTCGGTGAGCTCCCCCGTATCGATCATGTGTGGGAACTCCTCGTCCACCACGTAGCGGACGTACGCCTGGACGTCCGCCCTGATCCGCTCCTGCTCCGCCGCGGGGTACACGTGCACGCGCTCGCTCACCTCGTGCAGCGCCTGCGCCTCGGTGCGCACCGTGTCCTGGGCAGCGCCCTTGGCCTCCCAGACGCCGGCGATGGCGAGGCCGAGGACGATCGCGTACACCACGCCGATCATCATCGTCATGTACTCGATGACGTCCGGCGTTTCGGACGGGTCGTCGTCTTCACTGATGCGGCGTTGGTTGAGGAAGACGATGATCAGCACCACGGTGCAGGCGGCGGCCATCGCAAGGGCCAGCACCAACCATTCGGACATGGGTTCCTCCGGACGTGAACTGGAACTGTGGGGTGGGCGCCCCGGGGCGGGTGGCGTGCGCTCCGCTGCGGTCGCGGGCCGGCTCGCTGCGGTGGCTCGGCGGGGCGGGCGCTCGGCCCACCCCGCCTCCACGGCTCAGCGGCTTCGGCCTCGACCGCGACCCGCGGACCGGCCGCGCAGGGCGGCGGCGGCCAGCACCGCGGGCGCGGTCAGGAGCAAGGTGAGGGTCACCGTGGACAGCCCGCCAGGTGGCTGATGCCGGGCCGAGCGGTGGTACGCGCGGGGCTCGAAGCCCTGCGGCGCGGGGCGGGGCGTGTCCTTCGGGCCCGGCCGCGGCGGCTCACTCGCCTCCGGTACGGGCCTGGCCCGCGGGGGTACGGGGCGGGCCGGTGCGGGTGGGGCCGGTGCGACCGGCGTGGGGGCGGCAGACGTCGGAGCGGGCGGCGGCGCCACCACGGCGGGCGGCGTCGGGGAGGGCGGCGCGGGCGCGGTGGTCTCCGGAGGCGCCGGGGTGGGCCGGGGCGGCGTCGGGCGTGGGGTGGTGGGGGTTGGCGTGGGGGTGGGCGTCGGTGTGGGCGTGGGGGTGGGTGAGGGGGTCGGCGTGGGGGTTGGAGTGGGCGTCGGTGTCGGAGTCGGGGTGGGCGTCGGAGTCGGAGTGGGTGTGGGGGTGGGAGTAGGCGTCGGTGTGGGTGTGGGGCAGGGGGGCTTGGGGTGGTGGTGGCAGTGGCCGTGCTGGATGACCAGGGTGATCCCGCCGGCCGTGATGACGATGCACAGCCTGCCCCGCCCCGCGTGCAGCGACAGGGACAGGTCGTCGACGTCGAGTTCCAGATCGAGGCCGGTGTGGTGGCGCCCGGGGCCGGGCGCGGTGGGCGTCTGGGTGTTCCCGTGTCCGGTGCGCGTGTCCCCGTGCCCGGTAGGGGTGGGCGCGGGGCTCGGCCTCGACGTCGGACGCGGTGCCGCGGGCGGGGTGCGTACCGCGGCTGCGGACGGCGTGCGCGCGCCGACGGCAGATGGCTGGGGGGACGGCGCCGCGGGCGGGGGAGTGGGCGGCGGGGCGGAGGGCCCGGGCGCCGGGCGTTGCCGTCCCGCGGGGTGCCCCGCGGGGGTCGTCCGCCGTGCCGGAGTGGTGCGTGGGAGCGGCGTCGGGCGGTCGGGTGCGGCCGTGGCCCGGCTGTCCTCGCGCGTACCGCCGGTGGCTGTTGCCGATGGGGCCGGTAAGGGTGACAGGGACGGGGCCGGCCGCACCGGCGACGTCGCCCGGGCCGGCGCGGGGCGGTGCGCGGCCGGCGGGTTGGGCGCGGCGTGTCCGCGGGGCACGGGGGCCGGCGCCGGGTGGGCCCGCCCGGGCGGCGGGGCCGCCGGCCGGGGCGGCAGCGGCATGGCGCCGGGGGCCGGCCCGATGGACGGCAGGCGTGGCGGATACGCTCCAGGCGGCGCCGCGGACCCCGACGACTGATGGGCGGCCGGCCGCAGCGCCGGCAACACACCCGCGGCGAACGACCGTTCGTCGGTGTTCGCACCAGAGACGGCCGCCGCCTCGGACGAAGCGAGGACGACGGCCGCGACGCTGATCCCCAAGCGGGTTACCCAGTGCCTTTGATTCACGCGATCATGCTGCGTGAGCTGTCCAGGGGACACACCAGAGTGTGAAGGAATTCGCTCGATGTGCTGAAACTTATGCGTGCATGGTTTGCGGGTCTCGTGGGCAATGGGTGAGTCGACAGTTCGCTGAACGGACCGTTCCGCGTGCACACATGCCCCGGGCGTCCCTGCCGTCCCCGCCGGCGCCGGAGCCCGCCCGCCGGGTCGTCACCCGGTGGTGCGTCCCGGAGCCCGAACCGCCCGGAGGTGCGCCGGAGCGGGGCGAACGGCCCGGCCACGGGCGGGCGATGGACGGGAGCCCGGCGGCCCGGGTCACGCCGGCCGGCCGTCGCGGTGTGCCGCCGGCTAACGGATCTCCTTCGGCAGCGACTGCTCGATGACGGCCCGCGTGTCCGTGCCGGGAGGCAGCGTGCCGAACGCGTGGCCCCAGTCGCCGCCGAGCCGCGAGGCACAGAAGGCGTCCGCGACCGCCGGGTGGCCGTACCGCACCAGCAGCGAACCCTGGAGCACCAGCGTCATCTGCTCGGCCAGCCGCCGGGCCAGCAGTTGGGCCCGCACCGGATCGGTGAGCTCGCCGACCGCCTTCCGGACCCGCGCCACGGCCGCGTCCAGCCGGGCGTCGGCCCCGGCCGCCGCCTCCACCTCGGCGAAGAAGGCCGCCACCGCGGCGGGCTCCTTCTGGAGCACGCGCAGCACGTCGAGCGCCGCCACGTTGCCCGACCCCTCCCAGATCGACAGGAGGGGTGCCTCGCGGTAGAGCCGGGGCATACCGGAGTCCTCGACGTAGCCGTTGCCGCCCAGGCACTCCAGTGCCTCCGCGAGATGGCTGCTGCCGCGCTTGCACACCCAGTACTTGCTGACCGCGAGGCCGAGCCGGCGCAGCGCCGCCTCCTCGGCGTCGCCGGCCTCGGCCCGGTCGAGCGCCGCGGCCAGCCGCAGGGCCACCGCCGTGGCCGCCTCCGACTCCACCGCGAGGTCGGCCAGCACGTGCCGCATCAGCGGCTGGTCGATCAACGCGGCGCCGAACGCCCGCCGGTGCGCCGCGTGGTGCACCGCCTGGCGCAGCCCCGCCCGCATGCCGGCCGCCGAGCCGATGACGCAGTCGAGGCGGGTCATGTTGACCATCTCCACGATGGTGCGCACCCCGCGCCCGACCTCGCCCACCACCCAGCCGACGGCCTGCTCGTACTCGATCTCGGCCGAGGCGTTGGAGTGGTTGCCCAGCTTGTTCTTCAGGCGTTGCAGCCGCAGCGCGTTGCGGGTGCCGTCGGGGAGCACCCGGGGCAGCAGGAAGCAGGTCAGCCCCTCGGGCGCCTGGGCCAGGGTGAGGAAGACGTCGCTCATCGGCGCTGAGGTGAACCACTTGTGGCCGGTCAGCACGTACGAGCCGTCGCCCGCCGGGGTGGCCGTCGTGGTGCCGGACCTGACGTCGGAGCCGCCCTGCTTCTCGGTCATCGACATGCCCGCGATCAGCCCGCGCTTGGTGAGCGGCGCCCGCAGCCCGAAGTCGTACGTGGAAGAGGTGAGCAACGGTCCGTATGCGGCGAGGAGTTCAGGGGCGGCGCGCAGGGCCGCCACCGATGCGTACGTCATGGAGATCGGACAGCCGTGACCCGCCTCGGCCTGCGCCCACAGATAGAACTTCGCGGCCCTGACCAGGTGGGCGGCCGGTCGCCGTTCCGCCCAGGCCGCCGCGTGCTGGCCGGATGCGACCGCCTCGGCCATCAGGTGGTGCCAGGCCGGATGGAACTCCACCTCGTCCACCCGGTGTCCGAACCGGTCGTGGGTGTGCAGCACCGGAGGGTGCTCCTCCGCCTGCCGCGCCCACTCCTGCACCTCGGCCGAACCCGCCCGGGCGCCGAGCTCCAGCACCTCGGCCTCGGCCCAACCGCCCCCGTCCCGCCGCAGCGCCGCCAGCAGGCCCGCCTCGTCGGCGGTGCTGAAATCCGTCAGCGGCGGGGCTTGGTTGAGGACTTCATGGGTGGGACTCACGGCGACCTCCAGGGATGCGACCACGGGTCTTACATTTCTATGATGCGTGATGCGGAAGCGTAATGCACGAGGATGGAGCGTAAATTCCGGCCGGATGCGCGGGCCCCGTACAGCGGTCGGCGGACCGGGCGGAGGGCCAAAGGAGGCGACGAGGGCATGGACCAGACGCAGCGCGCGGCGCGGCGGGCGGGCGGGACGGACCGGGCGGGCGGGCGCAGCGGACGCCGCCAGGCGGACCCGACGGCCCCTGCGATCCCGACGGCCCCGGCGGGCGCGCCGGTGCTGCGCCCGCTGACCGCGCGCTCCATCGTGCTCAGCACGCTGCTCGGCCACCATCCCGCCGAATTGCCGGCGCGCGCCCTGGTCCGGGCCGGGCAGGTCTTCGGCACCGCGGACGGCACCATCAGGGTCGCCCTCACCCGCATGGTGGCCGCCGGCGACCTGGAACAGCGCCACGGCAGCTACCGGCTGTCCGCCCGGTTGCTGGCCCGCCAGGCCCGCCAGGACGACAGCCGCGCGCCCGTGCTGCGGGAGTGGACCGGCGACTGGGAGATCGCCCTGGTCACCGGCGAACGGCGGACCGTGGCTGAGCGGGCCGCGCTGCGGCAGGCGATGGGCACCCTGCGGCTGGCCGAACTGCGCGAGGGGAGTTGGCTGCGCCCGGCCAACCTGGAACGCCCGCGCCCACCGGCCGCCGCCGAGCAGTGCGCATGGCTGACCGGCGTCCCCGACGACGACCCGGCCCGACTCGCCGCGCGCCTGTGGGACCTGGACGGCTGGGCGGCGCAGGCCAGATGGCTGCTGGCCGCGCTGACCGCGGCGGACACCCTGGCCGGCCGCTTCGAGGTGGCCGCCGCGATGGTGCGCCAACTGCTCGCCGACCCGGTGCTCCCCGCCCCGCTGCTCCCCGCGGACTGGCCGGGCGAGGAACTGCGGGCCGGCTACGGGGCGTTCGAGGCGGAGTTCCGCGCGGCGGTGTGGGGCGGCACGGGCTGAACCCACCCGCGCCGCGGAGCGGGGCGTGCCGTCGGTCGGCTGATGGTGGCCGGGGGTGGGCTACCGGCTGGCTGGTGGTGGCCTGGCCGGTCCGTGGCCGGCGGGGCACCGCGGTGCGCTGGCGGCGCGGCGCCCCGCCCCGACCGTCCCGGGATGCCCCGCCGCGCGGCGACCCCGCCCCCCAGCCCACCCGCGTCCCCGGGAGGGGTCCCGGGGACGCGCTGGCAGGGTGCCGCTACCCCGGTCGACCCGGCGCGGGGGAGCGAGGGGGGAAGCATGGTGCAGCAGGGGGCGCCCGACTGGCCCGACGGTGCGGTGGGCGCGGGCGGCACCCTCTACCGCGACAATGCGTTCCGCGTCGCCGCGCTGCCGGTCACCGCGACGCCACGCCAGGTCCGCCGGCGCGCCGAACGCCTGCGCGCCGCCGAAGCGCTGGGCACCGAAGAGCCGCTGGCCCCCGGCGTGCTGCCGCCCTCCCCGCCACCCGGCCACGTCGAGGTGCGAGAGGCGCTACGCCGTCTGGAGGACCCGCTGATACGGCTGAGCGACGAGTTCCTGTGGCTCTGGCCGCTGCCGGGCGACGACGAGCACCCGGAGGCGACGGAGACCGAGGCGGACCCGGACTCGGCGCCGGGCCGCTGGCGCACCCTGGCCGCCGGCCCGCCGGGTGCACCGGGCCGCTCGGCAGCCGTGCACAACCTGGCGGTGTTCAGCCACGCCAAGGCCGTGGAGCACACCCCCGCCGAGTACGCCCCACTGCTCACCGACCGCTGGGCCACGAGTTACGAGTACTGGGGCCAGACGCTGGCCGACGACGGCTGTTGGGACTGGCTCGACCAGCGGATACGCGTACTCGATGACCCCCGGCTGCGCGGGTGGAGCGGGCAGCGGCTGCGCCGGGCCCTGCCAGCCCTGCTGCTGGCCACACATGCCAGGGCGGTCGTGGCCTGGGCCGCCGAAGGCGCCGATCCGCACCGGCACATCGCCCTGATGCGCGAGTTCGACCCGGTGGACGGCGCCGATCCGGCGCTGCGCCGGGCCGTCGACCCGCTCGCCACCCGGGTTCGGCGCCGCTACGAGCGCGAGCGCGAGCGGACGGCCGACGAGCCGGCCGCCCACGACCTGGCCGCGGCGGCGCTGCTGACCGAGACCGACGACGACCTGCGCGTGCTGCGCGCCGTCCTCGGCCAGGGCCATCCGCTCAGCCAGGACTCGGCGGACGCGGTCGCCTCGGCCGTGCACCAGCACGCCGTACGGTGCGCCAACCAGTCGGCCGACGCCGAGCCGGCCGTGCGTGGGCCGCACCTGGACCACTCCATCGAACACCTGCGGCGCGCACGGAAGTTGGCGGCCAGCGGGCACGTCCGTACCCCCATCGACCGCGACCTCGCCGTACTGATCTCCAACGTCATCGGCCTGGCCTGCGAGGAGGCGGCCGACCGCGGCGAGCGGCACCCGAGCCGGGGCGCCAGCTACGCCCGCGCCCTGATCCGGGCCGCGGGCCCGCGGCTGCGCCTGCTGGACGAACTGCCCGGCGCCCCGGTCGAAGGGCTCGACCGCAGCGAACTCGCCGACAGCGTCGCCGCCGTCGCCTGCATCCTGCTGATGGGCTTCCAGCGCGCCACGGGCGAGCGCGAGGCGACCCGTGAGGGGCTGCGCGCCGCCCTGCCGTACGCGCGGACCCACCGCACCCGGGAGGCCATCGAACTGCAACTCGCCGCGCTCGACCGGGCCCGGCACGCCCCGCCCCGCCCGTACGGCGATGCCCCGGTGCACATTCCGGGGACGGTCGAGGGCATCAGGTGTTCCGTGTGCGATCAGCTCGTACCGGATGACCAGGTGGAGATCGTGTACCGGAGCGGCCAGTACGGGGGCGCCTTCCCCTGCTGCCCGGTCTGCCGGGTCCTGTACCCCGCCCAGACCAGCGCTCGGCCGGGCCGCACCCGGGAGGTCACGTTCGGGTGCGCCGGGTCCTGCGGTGGGTTGCTGATCTTCCTCGGCCTGGTGTGCTACGTCGTCGCATACCTGGTGCCCGACACGCGGAACATGTGGATCGGCATCGGCGTCGCCGTGCTGGCCTGCGGCTTCGCCCTGCGGCGCCGCGCGTGGTGACGCCCGGCGCCCCTGGTTCGGGCCCTGGCCCGACCGGCCCCACCGGTCCGACCGGCCCTGCCGTCCCGAGCGCCGCTGCCGGGCCGGGACCGGCGCCACCACTCTCCCGTACCCCCCGCACCCGACGTGAAAGAAGGGCCTTCGATGACGACCACCGGGCCGGTGATACCGCCCAAACCCACCCGCACCCCGTACCAGCCGGCCGCCCCCGCCGGTCAGCAGCGCCCAGCCGCACCGAACGCGCTGTCCCTCGACCCCGGCAGGATCACCGAACTCGCCGTATCCGTATGGCGGTTGGGGAAGAAGGTGGCCGCCGCCGACCAGGTGACACCGAGCGTACGTCGGCACGCCCAGGCGGTGATGGACGCGCTCGCCGAGGCGGGCGTGCAGACCAGTTCCTACGAGGGCGTCGCCTACGACCCGGGCCTGCGCCTGAAGGTGCTGGCCTACCAGCCGACGCCCGGCCTTGAGCGCGAGGTGATCACCGAGACCGTGCGGCCCGCCGTCTTCCTGCACGGGGAGGCCATCTCCCTCAGCGAGGTGATCGTGGGCACCCCGCCCGAACAGCCGCCACCGCCACCGAAGTCCCCGCCGAAGACTCCCGCCGAGTCCGTACCGAACACGCCGTCCACGACTGCCGGCGGCGTGCGGCACGCGGGGGCGGCCGATGGTGCGGCCGATGCCGATGCCGATGCCGATGCCGATGCCGATGCCGATGCCGATGCCGATGCCGACGCCAGCCCCAGCCCCAGCCCCAGCTCCGGCACCGAAGCACCTGACACCGAAACACCCGGCGGCGGGACACCCAGCGCCGAAACACCCAGCACCGAGACGTCCGACACCACATCACCCCATACCGACACACCCAGTACCGACACACCCAACACCGAAGCACCCCACACCGGAGAGGAGCCGACCCGTGCGCAGGACCACCGTTGACCTGGGGATCGACCTGGGCACGACCAACAGCGCGGTCGCCGTGCTGCGGGGCGTGCAGACCGAGGTGATCAAGAACAACGACGGGCAGGAGACCACACCCTCGGCGGTGGCCGTCGACCGCCGTCAGCGCCTGTGGGTGGGCCAGTCGGCGCGCGAGCGCAGCGAGCACGACCCGGAGAACACCTGCCTGGAGTTCAAACTGCGGATGGGAACGGTGGGCCAGGACAAGCGGTTCGCCGCGGCCGGCCGCACCATGTCGCCCGAGGCCCTGTCGGCCGAGGTGCTCAAGTCCCTGCGGGCGGACGCCACCGGGCGGCTGAACGAGGACGTCAGGGCCGCGGTGATCACCGTGCCGGCCGCGTTCGACCTCAGCGCCTGCGCGGCCACCGAGCGGGCCGCGGCCCTCGCCGGGCTCGAACACACCGTCCTGCTCCAGGAGCCGGCAGCCGCCGCCCACGCCTACGGCTTCCAGGCCACCGACGAGAACGCCACCTGGCTGGTCTACGACTTCGGCGGCGGGACGTTCGACGCCGCCGTGATCCGGCTGCGGGACGGCGAGTTCTCCGTCGTCGGCCACCGCGGGGACAACACGCTGGGCGGCAAACTCCTCGACTGGCGGATCGTGGAGGAACTCTTCATCCCGGCGGCGATCCGCCAGTCGCCCGGCCTGGCCGGACTTGAGCGGGGCAACCCGCGCTGGTTCGGCGCGATCGCCGCGCTCAAGTGGGCCGCGGAGGCGGCGAAGATCCGCCTCTCGCGGGCGGCGACGGTCACCGCCCTCGCCGACCTGCCCGACGACGCCCGCCGCAGCCACGAGTTCGAGTACGACCTGACCCGGGCCGACCTGGAACGGCTGGCCGAACCGTTCATCACCCGCTCGGTCAACCTGTGCCGCGCGGCGCTGGAGGAACTCCGCCTCGGCGCGGCCGACATCGACAAGGTGATCATGGTGGGCGGCCAGACGGCCATGCCCTACCTCCGCGACCGGGTCGCCGACCGTCAGCGCGGGCTCGGCGCGGCGCTCGACTTCACCCAGGACCCGATGACCGTGGTGGCCCGCGGGGCCGCGGTCTTCGCCGGTGCCCAGCCACTGCCGGCGGGCTGGGGCGCGGCCGTCCCCGAGCCCGGCACCTGCACGGTGCGGTGCGAGTACCCGCGGGTCGGCCCCGACCTGGACCCGGTCGTGGTGGCCCGGGTGACCACGCCCGACGACACACCGGCCGCCGGCTGGAGCGTGGAACTGGTCAACGAGGAGTCCGACCCGCCCTGGCGCAGCGGCCGGCTCACCCTCACCGACCAGGGCGCCTTCACGGCCACGCTACGGGCCGAACGCGGCCGGCAGAACACCTTCCACCTCCGGCTCACCGACCCCTCAGGCACCCGCCGGCCCACCTCACCCGACCTGCTCACGTACACCGTCGGCGCGGTGGAGGCCGAGCCGATGCTCACCCACGCGGTGGGCGTCGGGCTCGCCGACAACCAGGTGCGTCCGCTGGTCGAACGCGGCGCCAGGCTCCCGGTGCGCCGCACCACGACGCTGCGCACCACGCTCACCGTGCAGCGCGGCGAGGCCGGCGGGCTGATCCGCATCCCGGTCCTGGAGGGCGAGCAGCCGCGCGCCGACCGCAACCGCACCATCGGCCGCATCGAGGTGGGCGCGGCCGAGGTGGCCCGCACCGTGCCGGCCGGTAGCGAGGTGCATCTGACCATCGAGATCGACGCCTCCCGGCTGGTGCGGGTGAGCGCGTTCGTGCCGCTGCTCGACGAGACGTTCGAGACCACGGTCAGCCTGCTCAGTGAGCCAGTCCTGGACACCGTACGGCTGGCGGACGAGGTAGCCGCCGAGCGCGATCGGCTGGCCCAACTGCGGGACCGGCAGCGCGGCGTACGCAGCCCGGTGGTCGAGCTGCAACTCCAGCGCATCGTCGACGAGGCCATCGAAGAGGACCTGGCGCGGCTGCTGGCCGCCGCGCGGGCGGACGAGGGCGCCGCGGCGGACGCCGACAGCCGACTGCGCGACCTGCGGCTCGCCGCCGACGCGATCGAAGAGGAACTGTCCTGGCCGGAGCTGGTCGGCGAGGCCGAGTCGCTGGTCATCGCCGCCCGCGACCTCATCGCCGCGCACGGCAGCGCCAGCGACCGGAGCGAGCTGCCGGTGTTCGAGCAGGAGATCAACGATGCGATCGAGGCCCGGGAAGCGGGCCCGCTCCGGATGCGCTGCGACCGGCTGCGCGAACACCTGACGCGGGTACTGGACCGGGCGGGGGCGCTCCAACCCATGGTCTTCCACCAGTTGGTGCAGGAACGGGCGGCCATGCGACACCCGGCCCAGGCGGAGCGGCTGATCCGGGAGGGCGAAGCCGCTCGCGATCGGGGCGAACAGGAACGACTGCGCTCGATAAACCTGCAACTCGGCGACCTGCTCCCCGGCCCGCCCCCACCCATCGACCTCAGCAGCACCGTCGAATCCGCGGGGTGACCTGGCACGGTGACTGCGTGGGGTGGCCCCGCGGTGCGGCTAGAAGTCCACCCAGGCGTCGTCGTCCGCCCGGGCCACCGACTCCTGGGCGAACTCCCGCTCGTACGTGGCGCGGATGCGTTCGATGTCACCGTCCCGCACCCGCGCCTCCGACCGGGGGTAGAGCACGATCAGTTCGTACGAGCGCTCCCGCTCGATGGTGCCGTGCTGGTCGCGCCATTGGCCGCGCCCCTGTTGGACGGTGAGGCCCTGGGGGAAGCGCGGGGTGACGGCGCGGTCGACGAAGCCGTTGAACTGCCGATCGGTGACCGGCGGGCGGCCGTCGGCCCGCGCGGTGCCGAAGAACAGCCTGGTCTCCACGTACGCCGCGCCGCGGTGCGTAGGAGAGGACGGGGCCGTGGACGCGGCGGGGCCGTGGTCCCAGGTGGCGTAGGCGACCGGGGTGCCCACGGCGAGGGCGGCGGCCGTGGCCACTGCGGCGAGGGACAGGCGGGAGGTGAGGGCCGGCACGGGCGGAGTCCCTTCGCTGGGGGTCGGTGGAGCGCGCGTGGTCTGGTGCCCGCAGGCTCTGCCGGCGGCTCCAGGGCGCGTCCTGGCCCACCGTCCCCGGTGGGCGCGGGTCCCACACCCGTTTTCCCGAACATCCCCCACCCAGCACCTCCCCGGTCCGCACCCACCCGCGCCCCGGCCCCCTCGGTCTGGCGCGCGGGAGGCTCATCGCACCGCCGGCACGCACGCCTTGCGGCGGAGCAGACCGAGGAAGCGTCCCGCGAAGACCGGGTGGCCCGCCGGCGAGGGGTGGAGGCGGTCCAGGCCCTCGGGTTCGAGGAACAGCGGCAGACAACTGGGCCCGAACACTTCGGGCCCGTGCACGTAGTGCAGGTGCCGGTCGCCGTGGTCGCGCAGCAGATTGACCGCGTGCCGCACCCGCTCGCGGCTCTCCCGCACCGTCAGCCCCGAAGGCCCGGCCACCTCCTCCCGCTCGGGCGCGACGATGGTGGACATCACGGCGAACGGGGTCGTGGGATGGCCGTCGCGCACTGTCCGTACGAAGCCGACGAGCGCGGCGGTCAGCGACTCACCGCTGTGCGTCCCGAGGGTGTGCACGTTGATGCCGATGCACAGGGTGAGCAGATCGGCGGGCAGGTCCCGCATCAGGCGGGCGGTCATCGGCTGGAGGTAGCAGCCCGCACCGATCGCCAGCGAGGTCAGGTCCCAGCCGGCGCGCCGGGCGACCAGGGCCGACCAGGTCCGCGAGGGCGAATGGGCGCCCCGGCCCTGGGATATGGAGCTGCCGCAGTGCACCCAGCGCGGCCGGTCCCCGGGTGGGTCGGCAACCACCGCCGCGCCCGCCGAAAGCCGGAGCTCCCGCAGCCGGAACCGGTGGTAGTACGGCAGCCACAGCTCGACCAGCGGTGGCCGGACCGCCCCCGGCCGCTGAGGGTCCAGGGCCGGCGCCGCGGGCAGCGGGACCCGGAACTCCGCATCGCCACCGTGCGTCTCCAGGGCGACCGAGGCCACCCGCTGGTCCTCGCACAGCACATCCAGGCGGGCCTGCTCCGGCGGACCGTTCAGCCGTGGCGCGGGGTCGGCCTGATAGCGGCAGCCAAGCCATCGGCTGTCGGTCCGCAGGCTGACCCGGACGCCCGCGGGCATCGCCGCCCGCCCCGTGCCACCTTCGGGGAGGTACAGCGCCGCCTCCCGGTGCGGCAGCCGCCAGGGTGCGGTCCACCGCTCGCCGCGCTCCAGGGACACCGCGCCGCGATAGTGCAGCAGCGGATCGTCGTGGGCGAGCGAGCGGGCCGGCCCCGCCTGCCCGTCGCAGCTCACGGCGTGTCCGCCGCGGCCACCAGCGCGGCCAGCTTGCGCACCGTGTTCCAGTTGCGGGCCGTGCCGACGAGCCCGAGCCGCTTCTCCCAGAACTCCTGCCGCAGCTTGGAGCCGCGCACCCCGTCCGGGCAGTACACGTAGATCTCCTCCTGGCCGGGCCAGAACCGGTCGGGGGCGTACGCGGTCGGGTCGAGCCCGGCGAGCCGCTCGCCGTCCACCGGGCCGGACAGGAAGGTGACCAGCAGCCGCGACGGGTCGAAGTCAGGGTCGGCGAGCGGGCCGTGGGCGGCCACCCGGCGCAGGTCGGCCCCCTCCCGCACGAGCACGGGCACCTGGAGCGACAGCCGTTCGGCGATGGCCCGCTCCAACCCCTCGGCCACCGCAGCGGGCGTGCCCGGGCCGCGCTGCGGCGGCGCGAACACCGCATTGCCGCTCTGGAGGTGGGTCTGCACGGCCGTGCACCCGAGGCCGTCAAGCAACTCCCGCAGGGTGGCCATCGGAATCCGGTTGTGCCGACCCACATTGATGCCGCGCAACAGCGCCACGTATCTGGTCACCCGGCCACCGTAACCGCGACCACTGACAGTGACCGTCCGGCCGGGCCAGACCATGACGGATCACAGCAGACCGGATGGTAGGGGGCAAGTGGGGGCGAGACCGGACCAGATCGAGCCCGGCAGGGCGGACGACGCGGGGTCCGACCCCGGCCCCCACCCTGCCGAGGACCCCGGCACTACCCTCGGGTCCCATGATCGTATGGCTCAACGGCACCCACGGCGCGGGCAAGACGACGGCCAGCGCGCTCGTCCAACAGGCGATCCCGGGCTCCCGGGTGCTCGACGCCGAGAAGGTCGGCGAGACGCTGATGGACATCACCCCGAGTCTGCCCTGGACGGGCAACTTCCAGGTCTGGCCGCCGTGGCGGTCCCTGGTGGTCGAGACCGCCCGGCACGTGCTCGACTACGCGGGAGGCACGCTGGTGATGCCGATGACCGTACTGGTCGAGGAGTACTGGCGGGAGATCAGCGGTGGTCTGGCCGGCCACGGCATCCCGGTCCGGCACTTCGTGCTCCACGCCGACCAGGACACCCTGCGCCGGCGCATCATGGAGGACACCGAACTCGGACCGTCCGAGTTCCGCCTCCAATACCTGGAGCCCTACGCGGAGGCGGCGAGCGGCTGGCTGCACGAGGCGGCCGAGGTCGTCGACACCACCCACCTCACCCCCGCGCAGACCGCGGCCCGGATCGCCGCGGCCGTCACGGGCTGACCCGCCCGCAACGGACGACCTGCAAGGGACGACCTGCAACGGACGACGAGCCCGGAGCCGCGTGTCGCGCGGTCCCGGGCCCGTTCCGTACCTGGCCGTGTCGGGTGCTGTCGGCGCAGCGGACTCAGATGCTGACGCCGTGGGCGCGGAGGTAGGCCAACGGGTTGATGTCGGAGCCGTAGCCGGGGCCGGTACGGATCTCGAAGTGCAGGTGCGGACCGGTGCTGTTGCCGGTGGAGCCCGACCGGCCGATGCGCTGCCCGCCACTGACCGACTGCCCGTCGCGCACCACGATCTGCGACAGGTGCGCGTACTGGCTGTATCTGCCGTCCACGTGCCGGATGACGACCTGGTACCCGTACGCGTCGCCCCAGCCGGCGGAGACGACGGTGCCGGGCCCGACCGACCTGACCGAGGTGCCGATCGACACCGGGAAGTCGATGCCGGTGTGGTACCCGCTGGCCCAACTCGACCCCGGCTTGCCGTAGCTGGTGGTGACACCGACGCCGCTCACCGGCGTGGTGTACCCGCTGCTCGCCGGGGCCTGAGGCTTCCGAGACTGGTGCTGCGCCGGCTTGTGGGCCGGCTTCTGGACGGGCTTCGGCGCCTGCTTCTGCCGGGG
The DNA here is from genome assembly GCF_047525675.1 of Streptomyces sp. 796.1. Taxonomy (NCBI): domain Bacteria; kingdom Bacillati; phylum Actinomycetota; class Actinomycetes; order Kitasatosporales; family Streptomycetaceae; genus Streptomyces; species Streptomyces sp. 796.1. Next base: position 18,881 of record NZ_JBLIWA010000012.1, read on the forward strand.
CTTGCTGACCTGCTGTCGGTCCTCGTTCTGCGGTGCCTTGGGCCGCGGCTGCGCCGGGCGCTCGGGCGCCTTCGGTTGGACCCTCGGCCGCTTCTTGTGCGGTGTCGCGGCGCGCGGACGCTCGGTGTGCGGCGGCGCGGCGGACGGCGTGCCGCCGCGGAGCGACAGCCGCTGGCCCGGGACGATCAGGTCGGGGTCGTCCCCGATGGTCTGCCGGTTGGTCTGGTAGAGGCCCTGCCAGCCGCCGCGCACCTCGTGCTCGTCGGCGATGGCCGAGAGGGTGTCGCCACCGACCACCAGGTACGGGCCGGCCTTGGTGCCGCGGCCGGGCAGCGTGGTGGGCGTCGCATCGGAGCGGTGGCCCGACTTGGCGGCCGTCGTGCCGGTGCCCTGCGCCGATGGCCGGGCGGACTGCTGCTGCGGCGCGGGCGCGGTCTTGGTCTGCGGCGCCGCGCTGGCGCGCGACAACTGGCCCGCGCCCGAGCAGTTGGGCCACGCCTGCGGCCCCTGCACGGCGAGCACCTTCTCGGCGACGGCTATCTGCTGCTCCCGGGTGGCCAGGTCGGCACGGGCCGCGTAGACCGTGCCGCCGAACTCCTTCCAGGTGCTCTGTGTGAACTGGAGCCCGCCGTAGAAGCCGTTGCCCGTGTTGATGTCCCAGTTGTTGGTGCTCTCACATCGGGCGACCTTGTCCCAGGCGTCCTGGGAGGCGGCGTCCGCACCCGTCGCTGCGACGAGGGGGAGGGCCATGCCGGCACCGCTCGCGGTGACGGTGAGCGAGGCACGGGAGACCCGGCTCGGCTGGTAGCGGCGGTGGCGACCACGTAAGGACATAGCGCGTTCCTCTCGCTGCACCCACGTACGGGTGTTCGGCGCGCCACAGCGTAGGGCCGGCGCGGAGCCGCTACAAGGGGGCATGGCCCGGCCGATCCGGTGCGCCGCGCGCCGCGGCGGACACCTCATGGGGCGCCGCGCGCCGCCACGCTGGGCGCACGGCCCGACAGCGCGCGCCGCCCCGGGCAGCCGGCGCTGGGAGCGGAGGGGCGGGCCGCGCGCCGGACGAGGGAGCGGGCCGGCCCAACCAACACGGGGTGGGGGGGGGGGGGGGG
>NZ_JBLIWA010000012.1:19999-164566 GCF_047525675.1 Streptomyces sp. 796.1
GCGCACCACCGGACCACCCGTACGGGCCCCATGCCACTCTCTGCCGTGCCGCGGTCCTGCCATCCGGCTCGCCGGGGCCGCGGACCGCAGCCGTGCACGGCGCGCACCGACGACCGGACCGACCACGCACCGGCGTACCGCTCCACGCCACCGAAACATGCTGGCGGCCGGCCGGCCCCAGCCGTAGGGTCAGCCGGCATGGCCGGTAGCCAGCACGACGCGCACGCCAACCCCGAACTCGCCACCGACATGGCCGGATTGACGCTGCGGGGGCTCACGGCCGAGCACGTCGACGCCTACTACGCACTCGTCGACCGCAATCGCGAGCACCTCACCCGGCACGGCGACTACCGGGAACTGGCCGCATCGGACCGGGCGGCGGCGCACGCCGAACTCCGCAGCGACCCCCGCCCGTCGCTGCGCTGCGGCATCTTCCTCGACGGCGCACTCATCGGCCGGATCGATCTCGTGGCGGTCGATCCGCCCAAGTACGGCTTCGGGTACTGGCTCGATCGCGACGCGACCGGGCACGGCTACGCCACGACGGCCGGTCGTGCGTTGATCGCCCATGGAGCGGCCACGCTCGGTGCCACCGATGTGTTAGCCGGCGTCACCCACGGAAACGACGCGAGCAGCGCCGTGTTGACCCGCATCGGCTTCGAGGTCGCCGAGGTCTTCGCGACCTACACCCGGTATCACCGCTCCCTCGCCACCTCGCCCCGCGCGTAATCCGTCCGCCGGTTGGCGTCGTCCGTCGATCCGTAGGCGACCCATCACACCCCGAACCGCGGGCCGGCCTGTGGCCGTCAACCAGGGCCGACCGGCGGGGCGCCGGTGCGTGCGGGGGCAGGCGCGGGCGGCCGTATCGTGGGCGTCCCCGGCCTGGAGGAGGATCGATGAGCGTGGATCGCACCGCGCCCGGCGCGCCCGCCGCGGACGCACCACCCGATGCGGGCGGCGCCGCCGACGAATCAGTGACAGCCGGTCAACTTGTCAACAGAGTGGATGAGTTGCTCGCCGCGCACGATCCGGCGACCACCGCGCGGCTCGACTTCCTGCGGGCCCAGTTCGATGCCGGCCTCGCCTGGGTGCACTACCCGGTCGGGCTCGGTGGGCTCGGCGCGCCGCGCGCGCTCCAGACGCTGGTGAACGACCGGCTCACCGCGGCCGGCGCGCCCGACAACGACCCCCGGCGCATCGGCATCGGCCTCGGAATGGCCGCGCCCACCATCCTCCGCTACGGCACCGAGGAACAGAAGCGGCGCCTGCTGCGCCCGTTGTGGACCGGCGAGGAGGTGTGGTGCCAACTCTTCAGCGAACCCGGCGCCGGCTCCGACCTCGCCGCCCTCGCCACTCGGGCGGTCTTCGAGCCCGGTGCCGGTGCCAGTGCCGGTGATGGTGCGGTTGAGGATGACGGTGCCGAGGGTGGGAGCCGTGTCGACGGCTCTGACCGGGGCGGCGTCTGGCTGGTGGACGGGCAGAAGGTGTGGACCTCAAGCGCCCACCTCGCACGCTGGGCCATCCTCCTCGCCCGTACCGACCCCGACGTGCCCAAGCACCGCGGCATCAGCTACTTCATCTGCGACATGACCGACCCGGGCGTCGAGGTGCGACCGCTGCGCCAGATGACTGGGGAGGCCGAGTTCAACGAGGTGTTCCTGACCGGCGTGCGCATCCCCGACAGCCATCGCATCGGGCCCGTGGGGGAGGGGTGGCGGGTCGCGCAGACCACGCTGATGAACGAGCGGGTGGCGATCGGCGGCGGCAGCCTGCCCCGCGAGCACGGCATGATCGGCGTACTCGCCCGCACCTGGCGCGACCACCCGGAGCTGCGCACCCACGAGTTGCACCAGCGGCTGCTGCGGCTGTGGGTGGAAGCCGAGGCCGCGCGGTACGCCGGCGAACGGCTCGGGCAGCAACTGGCCGTCGGCCAACCCGGCCCCGAGGGGTCGGCGATGAAGCTCGCCTTCGCCCGGCTGAACCAGGAGATCAGCGGCCTGGAAGTGGAACTGCTCGGCGAAGCCGGGCTGGCCTACGACGACTGGTGCATGCGCCGCCCCGAACTCGTCGACTTCACCGGCCGCGAGGCCGGCTACCGCTACCTGCGAGCCAAGGGCAACTCCATCGAGGGCGGCACGTCCGAGGTGCTCCTCAACATCGTCGCCGAGCGCGTCCTCGGCCTGCCGCCCGAACCGCGTACCGACAAGGACGCCGCCTGGAAGGACCTGCCGCGATGACCAGCCGAGCCCCGAACGTGCCGGCGGCGGGCGCGCCCCGCCCACCCGGGCCGGCCGCTCCCGCCGGATCACCCATGCCTGCCGAGTCAGCCGCGCCTACGACGCCCACCGCGCCCGCCGGACCAGCCGTGCCCGCCACCCCCGCCGGGCCGGCCACCCCCACCGCGTCAGCCGCCCCGGGCCCCGGCACCGCGGCCGTGCCCGACCTGCTCTACCGCGAGCAGGAGGAAGACCTGCGGGCCGCCGTGCGCGCACTGCTCGCCGACCGCTGCCCCGCCTCGGCCGTGCTCGACCACATCGCCACGGACCGCACCCACGACGCCGACCTGTGGCGCACGCTCGCCGTCGACATCGGCGTCGCGGGGCTGCTGGTCCCCGAGGCGTACGGCGGACAGGGCGCCGGCCCGCGCGAGGCCGCCGTGGTCTTGGAGGAGCTGGGGCGCGCGGTCGCCCCCGTGCCCTACCTCACCAGTGCGGTCATCGCCACCCAAACCCTGCTGACCTGCGTCGAAGCCGTGACCACGGCGGACCGGGGCGGCGTCGCCGACGACCGCGGCACCGCACCCGAGCCGGGCGACCGGGCGGCCCCCACCGCTGCGCCCCCCGCCCATGGCCCCGTCGCCGCGCCAGCCGGGGCCGCCGCATCGGGTGACCCCACCGGGCCAGCAGCCGAACCCACCGCTCCCGACGGGGCCGTCACCCCGGCTGATCCCACCGCCCTGCTCGCCGACCTCGCCGCCGGCGAGCGCATCGCGGTCCTGACCGTGCCGCTGTCCCGGGCGCCGGGCGCAGGACAGGTGCCCTCGGTACGGGCCGCCGCCGACGCCACCCTGACCGGCGAGGTCAGCAGCGTCGCCGACGCGCTCGCCGCCGACGTGCTGTTGGTGCCCGCGCACGGCCCGGGCGGCAGCGAGCTGTACGTGGTGGAGACCGGAGGTCACGCGGCCGACCGGCTGCGCCGCGACCCCATCACCCCACTCGACCTCACCCGCCCCCTGGCCCGCATCCGCTTCGACGGCGCACCCGCCCACCGCATCGCGGGACCGGGCACCGCCGACGCGGCGATCGAGGCGGGCCTGCGGACGGGGGCCGGCCTGCTCGCCTCGGAACAGCTCGGACTGGCCGAATGGTGCCTGGCCGAGACGGTCCGCCACACGAGGGAGCGGCACCAGTTCGGCCGCCCGGTCGGCTCCTTCCAGGCGCTCAAGCACCGGATGGCCGGGCTCTGGCTCGACCTCGTATCGGCCAGGGCGGCGGCCCGCGCCGCCGCGGACGCGCTGGCCACCGGCGCCGCGGACGCCCCGATCGCGGTGGCCGTCGCCCAGGCGCACGGCGCGCGGGTGGCCGTGCACGCCGCCCACACCTGCGTCCAGCTCCACGGCGGCATCGGCATGACCTGGGAACACCCCGCCCACCTGTACCTCAAGCGGGCCAAGAGCGATGAGATCGCCCTCGGTACCCCGGGGCGCCACCAGGAGGCCCTGGCCGCCCTCGTCGACCTGCCGGCCCCGCCGACGACCTGACCGAAAGGCACCGCTGGGCCCCGCGCGCCTCGACCGGGCGCGCGGGGCCCTTCGTACGCCCGCCGACACACCAGTGCCGCCCCTGGGCGGTACCGTACGGGCGCCCGTGACCAGCCGTTTCCTGCTGGGTCGCGGTGCGTGGCCGGTGTGGCCGGCCCATCCGGCGGCGGGTCGGCTGACCGTTCTGCCGCCTTCCGTGATCGACACGGCTTTGGCTGGGAACCCCCTCTGGGCGTCCCGTTCCGCATGTTGTTTAATTGCGACCGTTTCGCAGTAACGGTTGATCTTCAACAGAGGTGGGGCATGACGGCGCGGACAACACGGACCCTGACCGCCGCCGTGACGGCGGGCGTCCTGACGGTGGGCGCGGCAGCGTGCTCCAACCCGGACGGCGGCAAGAGCGACGGACCCAAGGACGCGGCCGTCGTCGGCATCGCCTACGAGCCCGACACGCTGAGCCCGCTCCTCGGCTACGGCAAGGACGGCAACTCCAAGATCTTCGACGGGCTGCTCACGCACGACGCGAAGATGCAGCTCAAGCCGGCCCTCGCGGCCAAGTTGCCAGAGGTCTCGGGCGATGGCCTGAACTACACGTACACGCTGCGCGACGGCGTGCGCTTCAGCGACGGCGAGCCGTTCACCGCCGACGACGTGGTCTTCACCTACCGCACCATCCTCGACAAGAAGACCAACAACGCGTCCAAGACCGAACTCGACGCGATCAAGAGCATCGAGAAGAAGGACGAGAAGACGGTCGTCTTCCGCCTCAAGTACCCCTACGCGCCGTTCGCCGAGCGGACCGTGCTGCCCATCGCACCCCAGCACATCGCCGGTAAGCAGGACGTGAACACCGGCGCCTTCACCACCAAGCCGATCGGCACCGGCCCGTACCTGCTCAGCCGCTGGAGCAAGGGCGAGAAGCTCGTCTTCAAGGCCAACCCCACCTACTGGGGCGGCGAGCCGAAGATCAAGAAGTTCACGATGGCCATCATCAAGGACGACGACGTGCGCGCCACCCGGCTGCGCTCCGGCGACCTCGACGGCGCCATCCTGCCGCCCAACCTGGCCGCCACCTTCAAGAGCGACAAGGGCCTGCGCACCCTCACCGCCACCACCTACGACTACCGCAACGTGACGCTGCCCACCGGCAACCCGGTCACCGGCGACCGTGCGGTGCGCCGCGCCCTGGACATCGCAGTGGACCGCAAGGCCATGGTCGACGGCATCCTGGACGGCGCGGGCCGCGCCGCCTACGGCCCGGTGCCCACCGACAGCGAGTGGTTCACCAAGGGCACCGAGCGCCGCCACGACCTGGCCGGTGCCGAACGCATCCTGGACGAGGCGGGCTGGAAGCGCGGCAACGGCGGCATCCGTACCAAGGACGGCAAGCGCGCCTCCTTCACCCTCTGGTACCTCACCGGCGACAAGCTGCGCCAGGACCACGCCCTCGCCTACGCCTCCGACGCCAAGAAGGCCGGCATCGAGATCAAGGTCCAGTCCGGCACCTGGGAGGTCATCGAGCCGCGGATGAAGCAGGACGCGGTGCTGGCCGGCGGCGGCAGCCCGGCCGACCCGGACTTCGACCAGTACACGCTGCTCAATTCCGCACTCGCCGGCGACGGCTTCAACAACATGGCCTCCTACACCAACCGGGCCGTCGACAAGGCGCTGGACGAGGCCCGCCGCAGCGGCGACAAGGCCCAGCGCAAGGCCGCGTACGACACCATCCAGCGGGCCCTGGTCAACGACCCGGGCTACACGTTCCTCACCCACATCGACCACCTGTACGTCGTCGCCGACCGGTGGGCCCCGCTGACCACCCAGGTCGAGCCGCACGACCACGGTCTGGCCTCCGGCCCGTGGTGGAACGTCGAGGACTGGCGGCCGAAGAAGTGACGCGGACCCGGCGCCCGGGCCTGCCCTGGCTACCGATGGCACGGCTGGTCGGGCGCCGGGTGCTGTTCGCCGTACCCGTCCTGCTCTGCGTGACCTTCGGCGTCTTCGCCATCGCGGCGGCCTCACCCTTCGACCCGGTCAAGGCGTACGCCGGCACCGCGGGGCTCACCGCGTCCCAGGAGAACCTGGACCAACTGCGCGCCAACCTCGGCGCCGACGACCCGTTCGCCGTCCGCTGGTGGGACTGGCTGACCTCGGCCCTCACCGGCGACCTCGGCGACTCGACCTCACTGCGCCAGCCCGTCGCTCAGGTCATCGCCGAACGCATCGGCTGGTCCAGCCTGCTGTGCGCGGTCGCCTTCGCCGTCGCGGTGCTCGGCGGCACGGTGCTCGGGGTGCTCGCGGCCCGGCGCCGCGGTGGCCTCTACGACCGGGCGATCACGTTCCTGTGCTACACGCTGGAAGCGGCCCCGCCGTTCTGGCTCGGCCTGCTGGCCGTCTGGTTCTTCGCCCTCAAGCTCGACGCGCTGCCCGCCGGCGGCCTCACCGACACCGCCAGCGAGGTCACCACCGCCGGCCAGGTCGGCCACCACCTGATCCTGCCGGCGGCCGTGCTCGCCGTCTCACAGTTGCCCTGGTTCGTGCTGTACGTGCGCCAGGGCGTCGGCGACGCGCTGGAAGAGGACCCGGTGCGCGGCGCCCGCGCCCGCGGCCTCGGCGAACGCACCGTCCTCTTCGGCCACGCGCTGCGCTCGGGAGTGCTGCCCGTCCTCACCCTCATCGGCTCCCGCGTCCCCGAACTGATCACCGGGGCGCTGCTGATCGAGACCGTCTTCAGTTGGCCCGGCATCGCCTCGGCCACCGTCGAGGCGGCCACCAGCGTCGACTTCCCGCTGCTCGCCGCCCTCACCGTGCTGGCCACCCTGGCCGTACTGGCCGGAAACCTCCTCTCCGACCTGCTGTACGGCCTCGCCGACCCCCGGGTGGGATTCGATGGCTGACCACGCGCCGCAGACCGGGCCTGCCACAGAGCCGCAGACCGGGCCCGACACCGAGCCGCAGACCGGGCCTGCCAACGAGCCCGGCACCACGTCCGGGACCGAGCCCGGCACTGAACCCAGCACCACGTCCGGGACCGAGCCCCGGACCAAGGCCAAGACGAAGCCCGCCGCCGGCGCGACGTCCGCCGCACCGCACACCAAGGCCGCACCGCACACCAAGGCCGCGCCCACGACAACCGCACCGCACACCCACGCCGAACCGACCACGACCAGCCGCCCCGCCACCGAGCCGCCGCCGGCCGCGAGCGCCCCCCGTTGGCGCGCCTCCGCCCACGGCGCACGGCGTGGCAGCCACGCCCTACGGCTGCGCCTGAGCGCCGCCCTGGTCGCGCTCATCGTGGCCACCGTGCTGCTCGTACCGCTCTTCTTCCCGCTGGACGAGCAGGCCGTCAACCTGCCGGACAAGTTGCTCGCCCCCTCGCTCGACCATCCCTTCGGCACTGACGACGTCGGCCGTGACCTGCTGCTGCGCTGCATCTACGGGTTGCGCGTCTCGCTCCTGGTCGGCGTTGTCGCCGCGCTCGCGGCCACCGTCATCGGCACCGCCGTCGGCGCGCTCGCCGGTGCCGTCGGCGGCTGGGCGGACCGCGTGGTGATGCGGCTCGTGGACGTCTTCTCCTCGGTGCCGCACCTGCTGCTCGGCATCTTCATCGTGGCCATGTTCCGGCCCGGCGTCTGGCCCGTGGTGATCTCGGTCGCCCTCACCCACTGGCTGTCCACCGCCCGCATCGTCCGCGCTGAACTCCTGTCGCTGCGCACCCGCCCGTACGTGGAGGCCGCCATCTCCGGCGGGGCCTCCCGGCTCCGGGTCACGGCGCGCCACCTGCTGCCCGCGGTGCTGCCGCAGGCCGGGCTGGCCGCCGTGCTGATGGTGCCGCACGCCATCTGGCACGAGTCCGCGCTCTCCTTCCTCGGCCTCGGCCTGCCCAGCCACAAGGCCAGCCTGGGCGCCATGGTGCAGGGTGCACGGAGTTCGCTGCTGGCCGGCGACTGGTGGCCCACCCTCTTCCCCGGCCTGCTGATCATCATCCCCACCCTCGCCATCGCCGGCCTCGCCAGCGTCTGGCGGGACCGCATCAACCCGCGCCGCCGATCGGAGCTGACGCTGTGACAGGGCCCGACCGGCCTTCCCCGGTCCTCGCCGTCGACGGCCTCTCGGTCCGCTTCCGGATGCGCGGCGGCGGGTACGTGGCCGCCGTGTCCGACGCCACCTTCGCGCTGCACCCCGGCGAGTGCCTGGCCCTGGTCGGCGAGAGCGGCTGCGGCAAGTCCGTCCTGGCCTCCGCGCTGCTCGGGCTGCTGCCCGGCAACGCGGAGACGGCCGGCACCGCCCACCTCGCCGGCACGGCCGACGCCCCGCCCGTCGACCTCATCGCGGCCGATGAGCGCGAACTGTCCCGCACCATCCGCGGCCGACGGGTGGGCCTCGTCCCCCAGAGCCCGTCCGCCCACCTCACCGCGGTCCGCACCGTACGGGCCCAGTTGGAGGAGACGGTACGGGCGCTCACCGGGACCCGCAGGCCCAAACTGCGCCCGGCGGCGGAGGCCGCGGCCGACCGGGCCGCCTTCCCCACCGACCACCTGGACCGCTACCCGCACCAGCTCTCCGGCGGCCTGGCCCAACGCGCGGCGACCGCCCTGGCCCTGGTCGGGGACGCCGCGCTGCTCCTCGCGGACGAACCGACCACCGGCCTCGACCGCGACCTGGTGGAGCGCACGGTGGACGAACTCCGTCGCCACATCGCCGCCGGCCCACCCGGCACGAACGGGACCACGGCGCCGCCCCCCGCCACCGGGCGCGATGCAGCGGACGGCCCCGCCCCCGACGCCCCGCCCACCGCGACCGCCCCACCCGGGCCCACCGTGCGGGAGACCGCCGGATTGACGTCCGCCGCGGAGGAGGCTGCGGGGGGCCACTCCGCGCCCGCGGCCCGTGCGCTGCTCATGATCACGCACGACCTGGTCGCCGCCGAGCGCATCGCGGACCGGGTGGCGGTGATGTACGCCGGCCGCATCGTCGAGATCTCCGCCGCCCGCGACTTCTTCGGCGTGCCGGGCCCGCGGCACCCCTACGCCCGCAGGCTGCTCGACGCGCTGCCCGAGCGGTCGTTCACCCCGATCCCCGGCATGCCGCCCGAACTCGGCGACCTGCCGGCCGGCTGCGCCTTCGCCCCCCGCTGCGACCTCGCCAGCGACCTGTGCGCCACCCTCCCGGTGCTACGGGACGCAGTCGCCTGCCATCACGCCCCGCCTGCCGCCCCCGCCGCCGGGGGCCCCGCGCAGCCCACCGAACCGGACCCCGACGAGGCCCACCATGCTTGAGCTGCGCACCATCACGGCCGGCTACGAACGGCGCGCCCCGGTCGTCCGCGGCGTCTCGCTGACCCTGGCGGACGGCGAGGCCGTCGGGCTGCTCGGACCCAGCGGCTGCGGCAAGTCGACCCTGGCGCGGGTCGCGGCCCTGTTGCACCGGCCGGACGCGGGCCAGGTGGTCCTGGACGGCGAGGTCGCCCGCGGCTGGCGGCACCGCGCCCCGCGCGCCCAACGCACCGCGTACGGGGTGATCTTCCAACAGCCGCGGCTCTCGGCCGACCCCCGGCTGCGGCTCGCCGACCTGATCGCCGAGCCGCTGCGTGCCACCGGCCGTGGCGGCGAGGCGGCCGAGCGCACCGAGGCACTGGCCCACCGGGTCGGGCTCGGCCCCGACCTCCTCGCCCGCCGCCCGCACGAGGTCAGCGACGGCCAGTTGCAGCGCGCCTGCCTCGCCCGCGCACTCGCCCTGCGCCCCCGCTGGCTGGTCTGCGACGAGATGACCGCCATGCTGGACGCCTCCACGACGGCTGCGCTGGTGCACGTGGTGCAGGAGTACCGGCGCGAGAGCGGCGCGGGGCTGCTCGCCGTCGGGCACGACCGTACGCTGCTCACCCGCTGGTGCGACCGCACGGTGAGCTGGTCCGAGCTGACGGGCTGACAGCCTGGGGTTGCGGGGTTGCGGGGTTGCGGGGGTTGCCCGTGCCGCGTACGGGAACGGCAGCGGGGCCCGGAGCGCGTTGCCCCGGGCCCCACCACACCTCACCGTGAGCGCCGGCCACTGTGGCCGGAGGCTACGGGCGGTGTGACCGACTCAGCGGTCGATCTCCACGTCCTCCAGGACACCGAGCGCGTCCGGAACCAGCACGGCCGCCGAGTAGTAGGCGCTGACCAGGTACGACGAGACGGCCTGCTCGTTGATGCCCATGAAGCGGACATTGAGGCTGGGCTGGTACTCGTCGGGGATGCCGGTCTGGTGCAGGCCGACGACGCCCTGGTCCGCCTCGCCGGTGCGCATGGCGAGGATCGAGCTGGTGCCGGTGCTGCTGATCGGAATCTTGTTGCAGGGCAGCAGCGGCACGCCGCGCCAGGCACGCACGGTGGAACCCAGCACCTCGGTGCCCTGCGGGTACAGCCCGCGGCTGTTGCACTCCCGACCGAACGCGGCGATCGTGCGCGGGTGCGCCAGCAGGTACTGCGTCTTGCGGCGCCGGGCCAGGAGCTCGTCCAGGTCGTCGGGGGTGGGCGGGCCGCTGCGGGTGTGGATGCGCTGGCTGAGGTCCGCGTTGTGGAGCAGGCCGAACTCGCGGTTGTTGATCATTTCGTGCTCTTGGCGTTCGCGGAGTGCTTCGACGGTGAGTCGGAGCTGCTCCTCGACCTGGTTCATGGGCTCGTTGTAGAGGTCGGCGACGCGGGTGTGGACCCGGAGCACCGTCTGCGCGACGCTCAACTCGTACTCGCGGGGCGAGAGTTCGTAGTCGACGAAGGTGCCGTCGAGCACCGGCTCACCCACGTGCCCCGAGGACACCGCGATGTCGGCCTCGCCCCGCCGGTTGGTGGGCAGGTCGGGCTGGTTCGCGAAGCCTTCGGTGTGCGCGGTCAGCGACGGGTGGCGGTCGGCCACCGTCTGGAACGCCTGCCGGGGCAGCGTCAGCACGGTGCACCGGGTGACGGCCTTGACCGTGTACTCCCACACGCCGTCCTGCTCCAGCGGCGTGCGCTCACCGAAGTAGTCGCCGTCGGCGAGCACGCCGAGCACGGTCTCGTCGCCGTACTTGCCGGTGCCGATCTTGTTGAGCTTGCCGTGGGCGATCAGCACGATCCGGTCCGCGCTCTGGCCCGCCTCGACCAGCACGCTGCCCGCGTCGTACTCCTGCTGCTCGAAGGCACCGGCCAGCGCCTCAAGCGCCGGGGTGTCCGAGAAGCCCCGCAGCAGGGGCAGCTCGCCGAGCTCCGGCGGGATCACCCGGACCTCGGCGCCGGTCGAGATGAACTCGACCCGGCCGTCGCCGACCGTGTACGTCAGTCGCCGGTTGACCCGGTAGGTGCCCGCCTGCACCTGCACGAAGGGCAGCACCCGCAGCAGCCACCGCGTCGAGATGCCCTGCATCTGCGGGGTGGTCTTCGTGGTGGTGGCCAGATTGCGTGCAGCCGCCGTGCCCAGGCTGAGCTGCTGCTGTGCGCCTGCGACCGCGCCGGGGTCCGCGGAAGTCGTCATCGTTCTTGCAACCTTTCTTTAAGGTCTTGCGATGTGCTGGGTGACCGCTGGAAATATTGCGGTCGTCGGGCTCAGCGGCCGATTTCTACGTCTTCGAGAACGCCGAGCGCGTCGGGCACGAGTACCGCGGCTGAGTGATAGGCGCTGACGAGGTACGAAATGATGGCTTGCTCGCTGATTCCCATGAAGCGGACAGAAAGTCCTGGCTGGAATTCGTCGGGCAGCGCGGTGGGCCGGAGGCCGACCACACCCTGGTTTTCTTGACCCGTACGCATCACGAGAATCGAAGTGGTGCCCGCGTCGCTGACCGGAATCTTGTTGCAGGGCAGTACCGGCACGCCGCGCCAGGCCGGCACCGCGTGACCGTTGTAGTCGATGCTCTGCGGGTAGATGCCGTGCGCATTGAACTGCCGTGCCATGGCGGCGATGGCCCGCGGGTGGGCGAGGATGACGCCGGGGTCCTTCCACACCGTGGCCAGGAGGTCGTCCAGGTCGTCGGGGGTGGGCGGGCCGCTGCGGGTGTGGATGCGCTGGCTGAGGTCCGCGTTGTGGAGCAGGCCGAATTCGCGGTTGTTGACGAGCTCGTGCTCTTGGCGTTCGCGGAGTGCTTCGACGGTGAGTCGGAGCTGCTCCTCGACCTGGTTCATGGGCTCGTTGTAGAGGTCGGCGACGCGGGTGTGGACCCGGAGCACCGTCTGCGCAACGCTCAACTCGTACTCGCGGGGGGCGAGATCGTAGTCGACGAAGGTGCCGTCGAGCACCGGCTCACCCACGTGCCCCGCGGACACCGCGACCTCGGCCTCGCCCTGCGCGTTGCGCGGACGCTGACCCTCGCTCAGGAACCGCTCGATGTGCGCGCTGAGCTCCGCGTCACCATCGGCAACCTGCTGGAACTCCGCGCGGCTCAGGGTGAGGATGGTGCCGCTGGTCAGCGCCTTGAGCGTGAACGACCAGGTCTGCTCGTCGCCCACCAGCGCGTCGGAGCCGAGGTGCTCCCCGTCGGCGACCGTGCCGAGCGCGGTCTCGTCCCCGTACTTGCCGGTGCCGGTCTTGGCGAGCTTGCCGTGCGCGACCAGCACCACCTGGTCGGCCGGCTGCCCGGCCTCCACCAGGACCTCGCCCGGAGTGAAGTCCCGCTGGGTGAAGCGGTCGGCGAGGGCGGTGAGAACGGCCTCGGCGGTGACGTCACGCAGCAGCGGGAGTTCCCGCAACTCCGGTGGAATGACCCGGACTTCGGAACCCGTGCTGGAGAAGGTGACCCGGCCGTCACCAACGGTGTAGCTCAGTCGGCGGTTCACCCGATAGGCGCCGCTCGACACCGGAATCCAGGGCAGTACGCGCAGCAACCACCGCGAGGTGATTCCCTGCATCTGCGGAACGGTCTTGGTCGTCGTGGCGAGTTGTCGAGCGGCGCTCGTGCTGAGGCTCAACTGCGCTTGCTGACCCGCCGAATCGGCCGAACTCGATTCCACTGACGTCGTCATGCGATTGTTCACCTAACCCCGAAACGGACATGCGGGAAGATCACCCCCGCGACGATCTGAAGGTATCAGTGGATTTTGTGATCAGCATTCACTCGAACGAGTGGCATAAAGCTATGAGTTAAATCGCGGTAAATACTCCGATCCCGTTGGGCACGGGGCGTTCCGCGCCACCTGACGGGTTGTTACGCACCGTTGGCCCGGGCGTGCCAGGCTCCTGCGTCACCATCGTCGACGAGCCGCCGCCGTCGAGGTTCACCGCATCGTCCGCACCGAGCCGCAGCATGAGGTCCGCCAACTCCGCGATGGACAACCCGCTGCGGTATTCCGGGCGGCCGTCGAGCGAGAGCAGGTAGACACGGTGCCCGCGGGCGCCGATGCCGGCCGCCGAGCGGACCGCCGCGGTGCCCGTGTCGAGCCCCGCCAGCGGCTGCCGGTCACGGGCGATGGGGAAGCCGCCGACCGCGAAGGTGAGCCGGCCTGGCCGGGAGGCCGCGAGCTGGTGGCGGACCGTCACCCGGTCACCCACCCGGAGCGCCCGCAGCGCCGTCGCGCCCGCCTCGCGCCCCACCAACACCACCGAGTCGGCGGCCACCTGCCCGCGCCCCGGCGTCGTCGTCACCGCACTCACCCGGCCTCTGCGCACCGTCACCTCGTACGTCTGCGTACTGCACGGCGCCGCCCGGTCGGTGTCGGAACCACAGGTCGCACGGACCCGCGAGGTCGGGCCCCACGCCGCGTCGAAGGCGCCGATGCCGTTCTCCGCCAGGGCGTACTGGTTGAGCCCGCGCAGCGCCAGCGTGCCGCGCGGAGTGCGCACCGTGCCGCTCAGGTGCAGCCGGTCAAGGCGTGCGGTGTGGTCGGCACCCACCGCGATGACGTCCTCGGTCTCGGTGCCGGTCGGCAGCTTCGGGCCGAACCGCTGGGCCCGCGGGACCGCGCCCTTGAGCCGGTGCCCCGCCGCGATGGCCGGCCCGACCGGGGCGCCGGTCGCCTCCACGCCCGGGTGCTGGGTCTCGGTGATGTTGAAGAAGTCGCCGTTGACCGCGGCCACCGCACCCCGCCGGCCGGCCAGTTGGGACAGCGGCGCGCGCGCCCCGACGGCCCCCGGATGGACCAGGTCAAGACCGAGCCCCGGGGTGCGCAGGTCGATCGTGACCAGGTGCCCGTAGGCGGTGCCGTGCGCGGAGGGCACCGAGAACTCCCGGTACTCCACCCCGGGCGCCAGGCCCGTGCGCTCGGTGAACCGCGGCGCCCGGTCGACCGCGTCCGCCGCCGGCGCCGTCACCAGGCCGCCGCCCACCAGGGCCAGCCAAGCCACCGCCACACCCAGTGCCGCCCGTGCACCGCTCACCCTCATGCCCACGGCTCCTCCACCTCTCGCCTCGGCCGCCGAATTGCTGCCCCAGGCTTCCCCGGGACGCGCCGTGACCACCCGGAACGTCAGGGAAATGGCTGACGACCACCTGCGGAACTCTCCGCGCGTCCCTGCCCCGGGGCCGCGCCTGGCCCGATACTCACTGGCGTCCGTCGTGCACGCCCGGCCCCACGCCGGGACGAGAACCGGGAGGCCCCCATGGTCCACAGCACCCGCAGAGCCTTCGTCGTCACCGTCGGCGCAGCCCTGGCCGGCGGCGTCGCCGCCCCCGCGTACGCCAACGCGCGCGGCGGCCACCCCGGCGACTGGGGCAAGCCCCCGCTGCGCCAGGCCCACGCCCACAACGACTACGAGCACACCCGCCCGCTGTACGACGCGCTCGCGCACGGCTTCTCCAGCGTCGAGGCCGACATCTGGCTGGTGGACGGTCAGCTCCTGGTCGCGCACGACGAGGCGGACCTCGACCCGACGCGCACCCTGGAGCGGCTGTACCTGGACCCGCTGCTGCGCCGGGTGCGGGCCAACGGCGGGCGGGTCTACCGGGGCCACCGGCTCTCGCTGCAACTGCTCATCGACATCAAGAACCAGGGCGACGCCACCTACCGGGTGCTCTCCCGGCACCTGCACCGCTACCGCTCGATGCTCAGCTTCGCCGCCGGCGGCCGGGTCTTCGAAGGCGCGGTCACCCCGGTCATCTCCGGCGACCGGGCGGCGCGGCCGGCGATGGAGGCCGAGCGGGTCAGGCACGCCTTCTACGACGGCCGACTCGAAGATCTGAACAGTGGGGTGCCCGCCTCCTTCATCCCGCTGATCAGCAGCAACTGGTCGCAGAGCTTCACCTGGCAGGGCGTGGGGGAGATGCCGGCCGCGGAGCGGGCCCGGCTGCGGCAGATCGTGGACACCGCCCACGCGCAGCGGCAGCGGGTGCGCTTCTGGGCCACCCCCGACCTGCCGGGCCCGGCCCGCGACGCCGTGTGGCGCGAGCAGCGCGCCGCGGGCGTCGACCACCTCAACACGGACGACCTGGCCGGGCTTGAGGCGTTCTTGCGCAACAAGCGGTGATGCGGATGCGGCCGGCCGGGCCGTTGGTGACCGCCATCGCGGCGCGTCACCCGGCCGGGCCGGCGGCCACCGGTCCCACGCCCGAGCGGCGGCCGGCCCCTCGGCCGATGGGTGACCGTCGACCGGTCTGGCGTCCGGCGCTCTGCGGGCGCGGTCAGCAGGGGCGGCGGCTGGAGCATAGGTGCCCCGCCCCGAAGTGGGCGCCGAGGGAAATTGGCTGGCGCGACCCGGTGGCATCGGCAAGGCTGACCGCCATGCACATCAACGTTGCCACCCCGGACGACTGGCCCGCCATCTGGCCGTTCCTCCGTGAGATCGTCGCCGCAGGCGAGACGTACACCTTCCCCCGAGACCTGGACGAGGACCTCGCACGCGAGATCTGGATGCTGGCGCCGCCTCGTCGCACCGTGGTCGCCGTGGACGACGACGGCACCGTGCTGGGCACCG
This sequence comes from Streptomyces sp. 796.1, assembly GCF_047525675.1. Lineage (NCBI taxonomy): Bacteria > Bacillati > Actinomycetota > Actinomycetes > Kitasatosporales > Streptomycetaceae > Streptomyces > Streptomyces sp. 796.1. Next base: position 35,613 of record NZ_JBLIWA010000012.1, read on the forward strand.
CGAAGATGAACCCCAACCACATGGGCCCCGCCGCACACATCGCCAGCGCCAGCTTCATGGTCGATCCGCAGTACGCGGGGCGCGGCGTGGGCCGTGCGCTCGGCGAGTACGCCCTGGATTGGGCGCGCTCGGCCGGCTTCCGCGCGATGCAGTTCAACGCGGTGGTGGAGACCAACACCCGGGCGGTCGGCCTGTGGCGCTCGCTCGGCTTCGAGATCATCGGCACCCTGCCGGAAGGCTTCCAGCACCCCACCGAAGGTTACGTCGGCCTGCACATCATGCACCGCCGCCTCTGACCTGCCACGATGCCCGCCGCGGTGGCGACTGTGGCCGACCCCGGCGGGCCCGTACGCCTGGTGACGGCAGCCCGGGCACCCGGCTCCGTACGACCCGTACGCGTCGGGCCCGGGCGGCGCGCACCGGCCAGGTGCACCCTTCGATGGGCTTAAGCCGCCCGGAACCCCGGCGGCACAGCCGCCCCGAACACCGGTGGCTCAACCCATGCCCGGCCCGGTCGACTCAGCCCGGCCCGAGCAGTGCGCCCGCCCCGCTGAGCGTGCTCGCGATCCGCTCCACCGCTGCCTCATCGCGCGGCACGGCCGGGTACGCGGGCCCGTCCGCCGTTGCCCAGCGGCGGGCCACCGCGCCCGGGTCCTCGCCGAGCAGCAGGCCGGTCGCCTGCGCGGCGGCGCCGAGCGCCACCAGGTCCCGTGCGCGGGGCACGCGCACCGGCCGCCCGCTGAGCCGCTGGATGGTGGTGCGCCAGGCGGTGCCCTGGGCGCCGCCGCCGATCAACAGCAGCGGCGTCTGCGGGTCGTCGTCCCCGCCGAGCACCGTCTGCAACGCCGTGAGCAGGGCGTACACCGCCCCGTCGTAGGCGCCCTGGAGCACCTGACCCGCGGTCGTGTCGTGGCGCAGGCCGTGCACCAGGCCGGTGGCCTCGGGCAGGTTCGGGGTGCGCTCGCCGTCCAGGAAGGGCAGCACGCTGACGGTGCCGCCCGGCTCCACCGCCTCGCGGTCCCGGCCGAGCAGCGTCGCGAACCGGTCGACGGCCAACGTGCAGTTGAGCGTGCAGGCCAGCGGCAGCCAGTCGGCGCGCGCGTCGGCGAAGCCCGCTACGGTCCCGGTCGGATCGGTGGGGCGGCGTGCGGAGACGGCGTAGACGGTGCCCGATGTGCCGAGGCTGACGACGGGTTGGGCCCTTTCGAGCCCCAGGCCGAGCGCCGCCGCCATGTTGTCGCCGGTGCCGGTCGCGACCAGTACCCCGGGGGAGAGCGGCAGTTCGGGCAGTGCGCGTACGGTGCCGGCCGCCTCGCCGGGCCTGAGGACCGTCGGCAGCAGCGCGGCGTCCAACCCCACATGGGTCAGGACCGCGTCGTCGTAACCCTGGCTCGCCGAGGCCCACCAGCCGGTGCCCGACGCGTCCCCACGGTCGGTCACGGCCCGGCCGGTCAGCCGCTCGGTGAGGTAGTCGTGCGGCAGCCGCACCGCCCGGGTCGCGCGGACCGCGGCCGGCTCGTGCTCCCGCAACCAGGCCCACTTGGTGACCGTGAAGGACGGCGCCGGCACGCTGCCCAGCCGCGTCGCCCACGTCGTGGGGCCGCCCAACTCCTCGATGAGCAGGTTGCGTTGGGGAGCCGAGCGGACGTCGTTCCACAGCAGCGCCGGGCGTACCGGCTCGCCCTCCGCGTCCAGCGTCACCAGACCGTGCTGCTGGGCGCAGACGGAGATCGCCGCGGCCTGGCGGGCGTGGTCACCGAGTTGTTCGAGCGCCACGCACAGCGCCGTCCACCACCGGCGCGGATCGCTCTCCTTGGCCGGGCCCGTACTGACGGCGTGGGGCGCCCGGCCACGGGCGAGCACCGTGCCGGTCGCCGCGTCGACCGCGAGCACCTTGGTGGACTGCGTCGAACTGTCCACCCCGATGACCACGGGTCCTTCGGGTACGGCGGTCACGGTCATGCGCCCTCCTCCGACTGGTGCCGCGGCGACTCCTGTGGATGATCGTCAGCATGGTATCCACCGGGGTGACCGGCACCGGCCACCGCGGTCAACGGGCGCTGCTGCGAAGGCCGTTGACCGCGGCGGAGGGCTGCTCGCGGGGTTGCTCAGTCCTGCGGGACGGCCTGGATGTCGAGCTCGACCCGGATGGTCGCGCCGACCACGGCGATGCCCCGGGAGAGCATGGTGCGCCAGTCGAGGGTGAAGTCCTCGCGGTGCAGTTCGGCCACCGCGCTACAGGCGGCCCGGGTCTCGCCACCGATGCCGGTACCGAGCCCCAGGTAGCGGGTGTCCAGGGCGATGCTGCGGCTGACGCCGTGCAGGTTCAGGGCGCCCTGGATCGACCAGCGCGAGCCGCCGCGGTGGACGAACCGGTCGCTGACGAAGTGCATGTAGGGGTAGGCGGCGACGTCAAGGAACTCCGCGGAGCGCAGGTGGTCGTCGCGCTGGCGGACGTTGGTGTCGATGCTCGCGGTGTTGATCGCCACCTCCACCCGGGACTCCTCCATGGTCTTGCCGATCACCATGGTCCCCTCGAACTGGTTGAACCGGCCGTGCACCGCCGCCAGCCCGATGTGCCGGGCGACGAAGCGCACCGCACTGTGGTCGGGGTCGATCCGCCACACGCCGGGCTCGGGAAGCGCGGGCTGCGGTGCGAGGTCCATGGCGACCGGCTCCACGGTGGTGTGCGCGCCGTCGGTGGCCTCGCAGTCCCGCCGCACCGGCTGGTAGCCCTCGGAGGTGATCGCCAGGCCGTACGAACCGGGGCGGACGGTGGTGGCGAAGCGGCCGTTCGGATCGGTCTGCCCCCGGACCACCTCGCGGCCGTCGGCGTCGCGTACGGAGACCTCGGCGCGGTGCATCGGCAGCCGTACGGGGTCGAGCACCAGACATTCCAGCGCCCCGGAGCCGGGCGGCAGGGGGGTGGCCTCCCTCCCCGTGGCGCGATGACGGCGGCGGAGCAGGGCGAATGCCATTCCCTGGCCTTTCTGAAGACGTACGTAGTTGAAGGCGATAACACCCCATTGTGTCATCAACGCGAGTAATACCGTGCAAGTGGTGATCACATCTGCGCAGTGGTCGAAACCGAAGAGGTTCGAGGGTAGCGGACTTGCGAATTCCACTTGCCCGGTGGCTGTACGTGTGGGGTGGTCCGTGTGGGGGTGCGGCGGCGCGTACGGCCGCGGAGGGCGGGCGTGGTGGTCCGCGGCGTGCTCGGCCCGCTCCGCGTCCGACGCTCCGGGGCCGTCTCACTCAGCCGTACGTGCTCGCCGTACGCGCTCAGCGTGCGCATCCGGCGTCCCGCTCGGCCTCAGGAGTGGTGGGCCGCGCGCCCCACTCTCGGCCGGTCGGTGGCCGATGGCCGCCCCCGGTCGCGGTCCTGGTGCCGGCCCGCCAGGTCCACAGCGCGCCGCCGACGGCGGCCAGCACCTGGGCGAGACCGGTGGCCACCAGGACGGGACCGACCCCGACCCACCCGATGAGCGCGCCGCCGACGAGCAGGCCGAGCGAGGACCCGCCCGAGTGCAACACCGTCTCCAACGTGAACGCCGCCCGCCGTTCGGCTCCGCTGGTCTCCTCGCTGATCAGGGTGTTCAGGGCCGCGATGCCCCAGGGGGCAGCCGCACCGGCCACCGCCGCCAGCGCGCAGATGCCCGCCACGCCCGGCGCGACCGCGGGAAGCAGCGCGAACGCCGCCCCGAGCACGATCCAGGAGAACACCATCAGCGGTATCCGCGGCAAGCGGTCGATGACCAGCGGGACCAGCAGCGACACCAGCACGGAGGCCGCCCCGTACCCGCTCATCCCGGCGGCGATCAGCGCCCCGGGCCGGCCGTGCTCGACGCCTAGGACGGCCAGGCCCAGCGTGAACCCGAACCAGCACAGCCCGCCGACCCCGGCCATCAGGACCCCCGCGGCGATCTGCGGGCGCGAGCGCGCCACGTCGCGGACGGAGACCCCCGCGGCCGGTTCGTCCGCCGCCGCCCGTTCGGGCCGCCGCGCCGCGGGCACCGCGAGCATCGCCCCGGCCGCCAGCGCGACCACGAGGCTCTCGCACCACAGCAGGGGCCGCGCGCCCCACGCCACCACGAGCCAGGCCCCGGCGGGTGGCGCGAAGATCATCGATACCCGGTGGGCCAGGTCCTGCCAGGCCAACCAGCGGCCCGGCCCCGCCCGGCCGCCCTCGGCCACGTACCCGTCGGCGAGGTCGGCGACCAGCGCCCGCTGCGCCGGGCCGACGAGCGCGCCCGCCGACCCGGTCACCAGCCCCGAGACGCACAGCGCAACCGCGTCGATCCGGCCGGCCAGGGCCGCCACCGGTACGACGGCGAGTCCCACGGCGTGCACGGCCAGCACCGCCGCCAGGGCCCGGCCCGAGGTCAGCCGGTCCCGCAGCCCCCGGCCCCACCAGCCCACCGTCACCAGGGGCAGCCCGGCCGCCCCGCCCACCAACCCGGTCGCCCAGGCCCCACCCGTCTCGGCCAGGGCGACCAGCGGCAGGGCGACCGCGGTCATCCGGGTCCCGACCCAGGTCACGAACGTGATCGCCGTCAACAGCAATAGCGGTCTCCTCATGCGCTCGATCCTGCTCGGGCCGCATCACCGCAGGTAGGGAGTGGTTGACGAGCCCTACTCATACACTGCGGGCATGACCCCCCGGCTGAGCGTCGATGACCTGCGGCTGACCGAGGCCGTCGCCCGCCACGGCTCGGTCGGCGCGGCGGCCAAGGAACTGCTCACCACCCAGCCGTCCGCTTCCCGCAGGTTGGCGGCCCTGGAACGCAGGCTGGGAACCCGCCTGTTCGAGCGGGACACGACGGGCGCGCGGCCGACCCCGGCCGGCCGGGTGCTGGCCCGGCAGGCCGCCCGCTTGCTGGCCGAACTCGCCGCGCTGCCGGAACAGGTGCTGGCGGCCACCGACGCGCCCGCGCTGGTCGTCGGCACGATCCAGGCCCTCTCCCCGATCGTGTTCACCGTCCTGGACGCGGAGTTGCCCGGCGTCACGGTCCACCCCGAGATCGACCACGGTCCCGCGCTGGTCCAGCAACTCCACGACGGCCTCCTGGACGCCGCGATCATCACCATCGCCGAGCAGACCAACCTGCCCCGCGGCCTCCGGGGCACCCTCATCGGGAACTCGCCCCTGATCCTGTTCCTGCCTCAGGGCGCGCGGCCACCGCGGCGGGGGAGGAGGCCGCTGGCCGGTCAGACGGTGCTGTGCTCCACGTTCGACATGGCCACCGAGACGGTCCGGGCCAAGCTCTCCGCCCTCGGGGCGGTCCCGCGCCCGGGCCCCACGGTCGAGGCCACCTTGCACATCGCCCGCCACCGCCGGATACCGGCCCTCGTACCACTGCTCGTGGCCCGCTGGTGGGGCAGCCCGCAGGACCGCATCCTGCCGTCACCGGTGCCGGGCCAGGTGACGATCTCGCTGGTCACCCGGTCACCCCGACCGGCCGCCCTGGCCGCGGCCCTGCCCGGCATCGCGCACCGGGTCCTCGGCACCGGCCCCGAGGAAGCCGGGGACCTCGCGCTGGACGGGTACGCGGCCGACGCGCCCTCGCCGGCCGACGCGCCCTCGCCGGGCGGCGCGGGGAGTGGGCCCGCGCCGCCCGACGCCGCGCGCGGGCGCTGACCCGCTGCCGTAACGCTGCTGCCGCCACGACTCCGCTGCCGCCCCGCTCCGTTTCCCGCAACCCGCTGTGGTCCGCTAACTGTCGTGACTCGCTTCCGCGCGCGGGGTCGTACGCGTCCGCTCGGGCCGCTGGACGGGGGCCGGGTCGTGTGAGGTGAGCAGGCGCACCGCCCCCTCGTCCGCCAGGTCCGCCAGCAGCCGTTCCGTTTTGAGCCGGGCGGTTGCGTCGTGTTGCACGGCGGCGGCGAACGCCTCGACCGCGGGCGGCGCCGCGCACGCGAGCTGCGCGTGGTGGTAGATCGCGTCGCCCACGTGCAGCAGTTCCCGGCCCCCGACGCTCTCCCAGCTCCCGGCGTCGTCCCCGCCCCCGGTGTCCTCGATGAGGACACCGGCGTGCCCCGGCGAGTGGCCGGACAGCGCAACCAGCCGGATCGATGCCGGGAGGCCGTCGAGCGTCCAGGAATCCCGTCCCCGCCAGGCGGGCGCCGCGGTGGGCGGCGGGGCCCACCGCACGCCGTGCGCCCACTGCGCGGGCATGGTGTGCCCCTCGCCCCGTACGACGGCCGACCGGCACGCGCCCGTGGCGTGCACGCGGGCTGCGGGGAAGTCGGAGAGACCGCCCGCGTGGTCGCGGTGGTGGTGGGTCAGGACGATGTCCGACACGTCCCGCGGGTCGAGCCCCAACGCGCTGACGCGGGCGAACAGCGTCTCGGCGGGGTCGAGGGCCGGGCCGACCTGCTCGATCCAGTCCTTGCCGAGCCGGAGCTCGGGCGACTCGATGTCGCCGCGCCCGATCCCGGTGTCGACGGCGACGAGCCGGTCGGGCAGTTCGATCAGCAGGCACCGGCAGACGAAGTGGGACGCCCCGAAGACGGCCGCGCCGCCGGGGACGTTCAGGGTTCCGCAGTTCAGTTCGTGGATTCGCACGCGGTGGACGGTAGAAGTTCGTGTCGACACGAAGTCAACCATCATGGGTCCATGCACACACGGCTCCTACGAATCGGCGAGGCGGCCCAGCACCTCGGGGTCTCCGCCCACCTCCTTAGACACTGGGAGGTCGAAGGCGTCATCACGCCGCCGCGCACCGCGACCGGCGCCCGGCGCTACGACGCCGAGGCGCTGGACGCGCTGTCGATCGCGGTCAAGTGTCAGCAGGCCGGAATGCCGCTGCGCACCATCGCCCAACTGCTCAACGGCCAGCGAGACGACCGCAAGCACCTCATCGCCGAACAGCGCGACGCGATCAACGAGCAACGTGCCCGACTCGAACGCACCGCGGCCTTCCTCGACCACGTCCTGGAGTGCTCCCACCCCGTGATCCAGGAATGCCCGTCCTGCCGCGACTTCGCCGCGCCCGGGCCGTGACGCGCAGCGAGGAGCGTGCCGTCCTTGCTGGTCGACGGTGGTCGTGACGCGCCCGGCGGTACGGGCGGCACCGGCAGCGCGGCTGGACGTGACCCGGCGTGCGCCGGCCCGCGCCGTGTGGGCGATGCTGTGCGCGTGGAGTACGTGTTCCGAGTGCCGCGACCGCCGCTGGACGGGCTGATCGACGACCTCTACTACCTGGAGGGCGCGCCGCCGTACGCCAGGCTGATGCTACCGCCGATGCCCGCGGGGTTGCTCATCGTCAACCTCGGTGCGCCCTTCCGCATCCGCGGCGGCGCCGACACCGAGACGGCCGGGTACGCCGACGGCTGCGTGGTCACCCCGCCCACCCGCGCGTGGGAGTTCGGCTACCCGCTCCCGTCCCGGTCCGTCGGCGTGCACTTCAAGCCGTGGGGCCTGGCGCCGTTCCTACCGATGCCCGCGGCCGAGCTGTGCGACCGGCCGGTGACGCTGGAACAGGTGTGGGGCCGGCCAGCCGTCACCGACCTGTGCGACCGGCTGGCCTCGGCGAACGGGCCGCAGGAGATGCTGGCGCTGCTTGAGGCGGAGCTGCTGCGGCGGCTGGCCGAGACCGCCGGCCTGGGGTTGGTCCGCCATGCGGGCCGGGTCATCGCCGCGACCGGCGGGACGGTGGCGATCGGCGACCTGAGCAGGGCGGCCGGGGTCAGCAGCACGCATCTGACCAGGCGGTTCAAGGAACTCATCGGCGTCACGCCGAAGCGGCTGGCCCGCACCCACCGCTTCACGGCCACCGTGTTCGCGATCAACCCCGCAGAACCGATCGACTGGGGTGACCTCGCCAACGACGCGGGCTACTTCGACCAGGCCCACTTCGGCCACGAGTTCCGCTCCTTCACCGGCCTCACGCCGACCCGCTACGTCGAAGTCCGGCAGCGGTTCCTCCGCGAACATCCCGGTCACGTACTGGAGGGCTGGCCGCTGCCGGCCGATTGATTTCTTACAAGAGCGCCAACCCAGGAAGGGCTAATTTGAGGGCACCCCCAAGCAGAGGAGAGCCCCGTGGGCAAGGTGGTCATGAACGGCTCGGTGTCGGTCGACGGCTTCATCGCGGACGAGAAGGACCAGCCCGGACCGCTGTTCGACTGGCTGACCAGCGGTGACGTTCCGTTGGACGAAAGCGGCGTGCTGAAGGTGTCCCAGACCTCCTACGACCACACCCGGCCGTACTGGGACCAGATCGGCGCGACGATCGTCGGCCGCCACGTCTTCGACCTGACGGACGGCTGGGACGGGCAGCCCCCAGGCGGAATCGACCACATGGTCGTCGTGACGCACCGCCCCCAACCCGAAGGCTGGGACCCCAAGGCACCCTTCCACTTCGTCGCCGACATCGAGGCAGCCGTAGCCAAGGCCCAGGAACTCGCGGGCGACCGCATCGTGGAGGTCTCCGCAGGCAACGTGGGCGGCCAGGTACTCGCCGCGGGCCTGGTAGACGAAGTACGCATGGACGTCGCACCCGTCGTACTCGGCTCAGGCAAGCGCTACTTCGGCCAGGTCCACACCCAGCACCTCCTGGCCGGCCCCGACGTGGTGATTCAGGGCGACCGGGTGCTTCATTTGTGCTATCAGGTGCGGGGATGAGAAGAGGGCCTTGCCTCGGGAGCCGCGATGAGGCCCGAAGTAGCTCTGGGCAGTGTTCCGGTTCTCTGGCATCCCGCCACGGTGCCTGCACGAAAACCGATGGGCGGATCACGGTGGCCGCTGCTACTTTTGCGGAGGCCGTGCGAGAGAACGAGGAGGTGGTACCCGTGAACGCAGCGACGTGGGTGCTCTCCTCCGGGGTCACGGTCGGGCGATAGGTCGTCCGGGAGCGCCGTTCCAGCGCACTCCCGAAAGGCACGACCATGGCTCTTCACTTCACTTCCGAACAGCGCCTCGACGACGGCGTCCTCGAACGCGAATTCACCCTCGGCGAGATCCCCGGCATCCTGTGGACGCCCGCATCCGCATCCGCACCGGCGCCACTGATCCTGCTCGGCCACCCCCCGCTCGGGCTGCACAAGATGTACCCCCGGCTGGTGGCGCGGGCCCGGAGCGCCGTGGCGGATGGTTTCGCCGCGGCGACCATCGAGCTTCCCGGGAGCGGTGAGCGGCCCCGATGGGCCGCCGCCGAGCAGGCCCGCGCCGACCTGCGCCGGGCCAGGGAAGCAGGTGAGCCGGTCAGCGACGAGATCATCGACGCCCTCATCCTCCCCCTCGTCGACAAGGCGGTCCCGGAATGGCAGGCTGCCCTTGACGCCCTCTTGCCGCTGCCCGAGATCGGCGGTCCGGTCGGGTACTCGGGGGGAGTGATCTCCATCGGTGTTCGCCTAGCGGTGGTCGAGCCGCGCATCGTGGCCGCCGGTTTCTTCGCCGGGAGTTTCGTGCCGCGCGCCATGTTCGAGGAAGCCCGCCAGGTCACCATTCCGCTGCACGTCCTGCTGCAATGGGACGACGAAGGCAACGACCGGCAAGCGTCCCTGGACCTCTTCGACGCTTTCGGCTCCGAGGAGAAGTCCCTGCACGCCAACATGGGCGGGCACACCGGCGTCCCACAGTCCGCGGGGGACGCCGCGGCCCAGTTCTTCACCCGGCACCTGAGGTGAGGCCGGGCCGTCAGGCCGCCATCTGACGGTAAGTCATATGCGCCGGGATGATGCGCATCGAGGGCAGATCCCGGCACTCCTCGGTCGTTCACGCCGCGGGCCCCTGCCAACTCGGCAGAGGCCCGCGCTGCCCGACGCCACGAACTGTTCGTTTCTGCTGCCGCTTCGGGTGCTGCCCCCTCTCGTGTCCACGTGCAGTCCGGTCGTGCCGCCGCAACGCGGAGCCGGCGCTTTGGGCACGCGACGTTCCTCGGAGTGTTCGAGGGCACGCTCGTGAGCGGGGTCCCACCCCGCATATCCGACTTGGCGCCCCATTTCGCCCAACCTTTCGTTAAGGCGTACCACCCGTTAAGCCGTGAGGGTGAACCCTGAAAGCAGCCAGGCCAGGTGAACGATTCTCCACTGCGTGATGAGATGCCCACACCCATAAGCTCTCCCACACCGGAAATCCCCTGTAAAAACCAGCTATCGAAAAGGATTCCCCATGCCCGAAATCAACATCGAACTCACGCCAGACACTCAGAAGCAGTTCAGCGAGGGGAACTGGTCTCTGTACGGCTTCAAGGCCGTAAACGCCGACGGCGCGAAGAACGGTCGCCCTGTGGTGTGGTTCGCCTACAGCGACTTGCTCGAAACCGTGAGCGTGGACTGGGAAGAACGCTACGGTACGTTCATCGCCACTGGCCAGGAGGTGCCCAGCGGCACCATCAAGGCGTCGACCAAGCGTGAGGTCAAGCTCGGCGAGATCATGACGGTGTCACCTAAGGGTGGGGTGACGCTCAGCACCACCGGCGGTCAATCTGGGCGCATTTCAGTGAAGAGCGAGGCGTCCAAGCTGTACACCACCGGCGTCTCGCAGAAGAATATCAACGGCGAAATGCTGCCCATCGCGGCGTTCCCCCTGCACGGGCAAACCACCGTGATCATGCAGCCTCTGAACAAGGTGCTCCTCACCTTCTCGAACACCGACCTGTCCAATTCCTTGGTCAAGGAGACCGCCATCGCCAAGAGCGTACTCGTGGACATGACGCAGAATGCGGCCCCAGTGACGATCGGCTACACGATCAACGTTGGATGGGACACCAGGGGCCTGACGAACGTCGAGAAGGTGGAAACCAACGCGGATATCGTGGGTAAGCTGATTCAGTAGTCTTTGTGTCACCGGATTCCGCGGATCCGGCGGCGTCTGGCGTATGCCTCCGCACACGTGCCGCCCGGCCCTGAATATGAATCCGCCCCCGGCCCATTCTCGTGGGCCGGGGGCGGTTTCTCAGTGGCGGTGGCGGAAACAGCGGGCGCGGGCGGGACGCGGTGCCACGGCGGGCAGCCGCGCCCTCCCGTGCGGGTCATTCGTCCAGCACCCCCGCCAGCGCCGTCGCCGGATCGGTCGACGCGGGGCCGGCCGGGGACCACTGGTCGGCCTCGGCGCGGAACGGCCACCAGCGGCCGTCGCGGCCGTAGCGGAGTTGGGCCCGGCCGTCCTCCGACGTCCAGCGGTTGCCTTCGGCTCGTAGCCGTGGCGGCTCCGGCTCCTCGTCCCAGGCGCGGGCGAGTTGGGCGCCGGCGCGCGCCAGGGTGTCGGGGTCCGGGGACCACGGCTCGTCCAGTACGGACAGCGCCTCCCGGCCGCCGTAGCGCCAGGCGCGTACGGCCCGGTCGAGCGTGGCCCGGTCGCGGCCCGAGCCGGCCAGCAGACGGGCCGTGATCTGCTCGCTCGGCCCGGCGGCGGCCAGCCGTACCGCGTCCTGCCACACCGAGAGCTCGGCCGGTACCGGTGCCTCGGCGTGCCCCGGCGCGCTGGCCTGGGCCAGCAGTTGCTGGGCGCGGACCGCGGCGTCGGCCGCCAGGAACTCCAGGGCCTCGGGGTCCGGCACCGGCTCACCCTCGTCCGCCGTGCCCTGCGGCACCGCGCCGTCGGCGGCCTCGGCCGCCCCGTCGCGCAGCCGGGGCGGGCGGCCGGGTTCGGCCACCGGCGGTACGGGCGCCGGCAGCGGTGCGACCGCCACCGCGCTGGCGAACACCTCACGCGCCGGCAAGGTCGCCGGCGTGAGCGGGATGTCCGTACGCTCCGCGGCGCGCGGTGCGGCGCGTTCGGCCGTGCGCTCCTGAAGGTCGTCGAGCACCTCGCGCTCGCCCCTGCCGCGCATCAACAGCAGCACGAACGGATCTTGATCGAGCAGCCGGGCGAGCTGATAGCACAGCGCCGCCGTATGCGGACAGTGGTCCCATGCCTCGCAGGCGCACTCGGGCTCCAGGTCGCCGATGCCGGGCAGCAACTCGACCCCGGCCGCCGCGGCGTCCTCCACCAGGTGTGGTGGCATGTCCCGGTCGAGCAGCGCGGCGATGTGTCCCACCTGGTCGGCGACCACGTCCAGGAACCGGTCCCACTCGGCGTCGGTCAACTCGCGCAACAGCACGTCGGACCGGTAGGGCGTGCCGTCGTTGCCGCGCACCACGGCCGTGATCCGCCCGGGGCGCACGCTGACCGCGCCCACCGCACCCGCCCTGGCCTGCTTGCGCCCCTTCTTGAGCTGCTGGTTGTCCAGGGCCGTGTCCTCCAGGGCCTGGAGCCACGCCCGCCCCCACCAGGTCTGCGCGAAGCTGCGGCCCTGGGCCGGCGGCAGCGCGGCGAAGACACGCTCCGCCCGGCCCTGCGCCCGCTGCCCCGCGCCCGAACCGGCCGCGCCGCCACCCCCGCCAGGACCGCCCCACTCCGCCTCGTCCGACCCGTCGTACGCCTCTGATGCGTCGTGGTCGTCTCGTTCGTCCAACCCGTCTGGTTCATCCAGCCCGTCCAGCTCGTACTCCTCGTCGGCTCCGTACGGATCAGAGTGCTGCCCGCGTTCGTCGTGCGCTCTCACTTGGCCTCCCTCTGGCCGGCCGGCCGCAGCGCCACCAGCTCCGTCAGCTCCGCGTCCGACAGCTCGGTCAGCGCCGCCTCGCCCGAGCCGAGCACGGCGTCGGCCAACTCCCGCTTGCGCTCCAACATGGCCGCGATCCGGTCCTCCACCGTGCCCTCGGCGATCAGCCGGTGCACCTGCACCGGCTGGGTCTGGCCGATGCGGTACGCGCGGTCGGTGGCCTGCGCCTCGACCGCCGGGTTCCACCACCGGTCGTAGTGCACGACGTGCTCGGCCCGCGTCAGGTTCAACCCCGTACCGGCCGCCTTGAGGGACAGCAGGAAGACCGGTACCCGGCCCTCCTGGAAGCGCTGCACCATCTCCTCGCGCCGGGCCACCGGGGTGCCGCCGTGCAGCAGTTGGGAGGGCACCCCGCGGTCGGCCAGATGCCGCTCCAACAGGTGGGCCATCGCCACGTACTGGGTGAAGACCAACACGCTCGCCCCCTCGGCCAACACCGTGTCGAGCAGTTCGTCGAGCAGTTCGAGCTTGCCCGAGCGGCCGTCGATGACCGGGGACTCCTCCTTGAGGAACTGCGCCGGGTGGTTGCAGACCTGCTTGAGCGAGGTCAACAGCTTGAGCACCAACCCACGGCGGGCGAAGGCGTCCGCCTCGGCGATCTCGGCCATCGTCTCGCGCACCACGGCCTCGTAAAGCCCGGTCTGCTCCTTGGTCAGCGCCACCGCCCGGTCCGTCTCGGTCTTCGGCGGCAGCTCCGGTGCGATGCCCGGGTCGGACTTGCGGCGGCGCAGCAGGAACGGGCGGACGAGCCGACCGAGCCGTTCGGCCGCCGCCGGGTCGCCGCCCTCCACCGCGAGCCCGTAGCGGGTACGGAACCGGGCCAGCGGCCCGAGCAACCCGGGCGTGGTCCAGTCGAGGATCGCCCACAGTTCGGAGAGGTTGTTCTCCACCGGCGTGCCCGACAGCGCCACCCGGGCCTTCGCACCGATGGTGCGCAACTGGCCGGCGGTGGCCGAGTACGGGTTCTTCACGTGCTGCGCCTCGTCGGCCACCACCATGCCCCAGCCCACCTCGGCCAGCCGTGCGGCGTCGCGGCGCATGGTGCCGTACGTGGTGAGGACGAAACCGTCGTCGGCCACGGCGTCCAGATCGCGCGTCGCGCCGTGGAAGCGGCGCACCGGGATGCCCGGCGCGAACTTCGTGATCTCCCGCTCCCAGTTGCCCAGCAGCGAAGTGGGGCAGACCACGAGGGTGGGGCCGGCCGCGGCGGGCGCGGTCTGCCGGTGCAGGTGCAGGGCGATCAGCGTGATGGTCTTGCCCAGGCCCATGTCGTCGGCGAGACAGCCACCGAGCCCGAGCGAGGTCATCTGGTGCAGCCACGCCAGCCCGCGGAGCTGGTAGTCGCGCAACGTCGCGGCGAGCGCGGCGGGCTGGGGCACCGGCTCGGCCAGGCCGGCGCCGTCGGCGCCGCTCCCCGTACCGCCCGCAGCGCTGCCCCCCGCAGCCGGTGTCGCGGGCCCGACGAGCCGGTCGCGCAGCGCCGCGAGCCAGCCGGTGGCCTCCACCTCCACCTCGGCCCCCGCGACCTCGGCGCGTCCGGTGAGCGCCGCGCCGAGCGCGGTGACCGGGGTGACCTTGCGTTCCTGGCGCTCGCGGGCGCGGCGGGCCGTCGCCGGGTCCACCAGCACCCACTGGTCGCGCAGCCGCACCACCGGCCGGTTCGCCTCGGCCAACTGGTCGAGCTCGGCCCGGGTCAGCTCCATGTCACCGATGGCGAACCGCCAACTGAAGGCCAGCAGTGCCTCGGCCGACAGGAACGACGGCAGCCCCGACCCCTCCTGCGGCTGTTCGCCGTCGGGCGGTCCGACCACGGCCCGCGCGGTGAGCTGGCGCGCCAACTCCCGCGGCCAGTGCACCCGTACGCCCTCGGCCTCCAGCGCCACCGCGGCGCTGCCCAGCAACTCGCCGACCTCCTCGTCGGCCAGGTCGATGCCGTCCGGCACCGCCGCCGACAGGAGCGGCGTCAGCGGAGCCCAGGCGCGGGCCGCCCGGCGCAGCGTGCGCAACGCGTCCATCTGCGCCCGCGGGCCGAGCACCGCGGCGAGCCGCGTCGTACCGCCCCACACCGCGGCGGCATCGGCGACCAGCGTGGGGTCGGTGATGCTGTGCAACTGGAGTACGGCGCGGAAGCGGGCGCCCGCGGCCACTTCGCGCTGCTCCATGCTCTCGTCTGCCGTGAGCCCGAGCACCTCCACCCGCAGTGAGAGCCGTACGCCCGCGTCGTGCCCGGCGGCGATGGCGGCGGCCCATTCCCGGCGCTGGGGCAGGTGGACGGGGGCGGGCGCGGCGAAGGCCGGGGCGCCGGCGGCCAGCGCGGCTGCGGGGGAGCGCGGCAACCCGTCGGCGACCGCGTCCAGGAAGGAGCGGAGCAGGTGCTCGGGCTCGAACAGGGGCAACTCGCCCGGGTCGGGGTGGCTGCCGGGGTCCTCGTCGGGGCCGAGCAACGGCGCGGCGTGTGCCGCCGGCGGCATGGCCGCGGCGAGTTCGCGTACCCGCAGCAGGTCCGTCTCGTCGAGCGGCCCGACCCGCCAGGCGTCGTGGTCGGCCTTGCTCAGCCCGGGCAACAGCCGCCCGCGGGCGGCGAGTTGGAGGGCGAGTACGGCAGCGGTGCCCCAGAAGGCCGCGGCGCCGTCGATGCCGGCGGACCGGGCCCGGGTCAGCGCGGGCAGCGCCTCACCCACCGGCAGCACCACCGCCTGCACCGCGTACGCCGCGACCGCCGCGCCCTCCGCGACCACGACGGTCACCTCCTGCGCGCGGTCGGGGACCGGCGGCGCCGTATCGGGGTCATCCGGCTGCCAGAAGGCGATGCGACCGGTACGCGCCGGATCGCCGGGCAGGAAGACGGCGGCGCAGCGACCGAGATGAGCGAGCTGGGCGGGTGGCATAGAGCGGGATGAGGCAGGTGGGATCACAGGCTGCTACATTCCTCAAATTTGACTAGCGGGGGTCGGAGCGACCGAGAGTAGCGGACACCACGGGCGAACGGGCGTCCGCACGCCGTGAGGAATGCCACGCACTGAGCGTGTTGTCGCACCTGTGCTCCTGCTGCCCTCACTCCTGCCCCGAGGCCCTGACCAGGGAGGACACACCCGGCGGGGGCGCGGTGCCCGGGGGCGCACCACTACTGGCGGTGTGGACGGAACCACCGATGGTGTCGCTAGCACCCCTGTCCCGCACGGGGCGTGGCACCCGAGCGGCCCGGGTGCGTCCCCCATGGTTGCGGACCCCCCTCCACGCCTACGTTTCCCAAGGTCAGACCCTGTGCGGCGACAAGCGGCACGGGGTCTGACCCACGGACACGGACACGGACCACGGAACCGGAGACGCCATGCACCAGGCACCCGCCGCAGCCACCCTCGCGCCACCGGGCGGCGCCGCCTCCCCACCGGCGGGCAGCGACTTCGCCCCCCTGCTGCGCGAGGTGCGGGCGGCCGGCCTGCTCCGCCGCCGCACCCGTTGGTACGCCGTACAGATCACCCTCAACCTGCTCGCCCTGGTCGCCGTCGCCGCGGCCGTCGCGGCGGTGGGTGACACCTGGTGGGTCATTGCGCTCGCCGCGCCGGCGGCCGTTGTCTGGGGGCGCACCACCTTCGTCGGACACGACGCCGGCCATGCCCAGATCACCGCGAACCGCCAGGTCAGCGCGGTGCTCGGACTCACACACGGGAACCTGCTCACCGGTCTCAGCCGCTCCTGGTGGAACGACAAGCACAACCGGCACCACGCCAACCCCAACCACATAGACAAGGACCCCGACGTCGCCGTCGGCGCACTGGTGTGGACCCGCCACCAGGCCGCACTCCGACAGGGCTTCACCCGCTGGCTCACCCGCCACCAGGCCCGCCTGTTCTTCCCGATGCTGCTGCTCGAAGGGCTCAACCTGAAGGTGTCCGGGCTGCGTGACCTCCGCCGGCAGCAGCCGCGAGAACGCGCGGTGGAGGCGTCCCTGCTCGTCGTGCACTACCTGGCCTACACCGGGTTGCTGCTGGCGGCGCTCTCCCCGGGCAAGGCGCTCGTGTTCGCCCTGGTCCACCACGCGCTCTTCGGCCTCTACCTGGGTCTGGCCTTCGCCCCCGGCCACAAGGGGATGGAGATGCCCGACCCACAGCGCGACCGCTGGGGCCACCTCAGGCGCCAGGTGGTCACCTCGCGCAACATCCGCGGCGGCCGGCTCACCGACTGGTGGCTCGGCGGCCTGAACTACCAGATCGAGCACCACCTGTTCCCCAGCATGCCCCGCCCCCACCTGCGCCTCGCCCAGCCGCTGGTACGCGCGCACTGCGCCGGCCTCGGCCTGCCGTACACCGAGACCGGCCTCATCGCCTCCTACGCCTGGGCGCTGCGCCACATGCATGACGTCGGGGCGCCGCTGCGGGCGGGCGTGGAACCGGCGGCGCCCGGCAACCGTTGAAAAGGGTGTGAGACCCGGCACGCGCGCAGGAGGAGGCGGAAAGCAATGTCGAACCGTGCGAAGGTCGCCGTCGGCGGGGTAGCGGTGGGAGTGGTGCTGTTGTGGCTGCTGCCGACCTGGCTGGCGTTCCTGGTCATGATCGGTGTGCCAGCAGGCGCCTATCTGTTGCTCGACTCCTCGCAGCGTTCCCGGCTGCGCCGCGTGACACGGAAGCAACTGGGCCGCTGACCAGCACCGGAGCTGAAATGGTCGGCACCTTGGCGGTGGCCCGGGGAGGGGCCGGTGCCACAATGCCGGGGACGAGTGACGTTCCCGAGAGAGGAGCCCGGCCATGGGCGCGGCGGTCATAGCGGTGTGCAGCGACGGTGAGCACGCGTTCAGCAAGCCGGTCCGGGAGCGGATCACCCTGCTCGCCGGGTTGGGTGTGGAGGGTGATGCGCATCTGGGCGTCACCGTCCAGCACCGTTCCCGGGTGGCCCAGGACCCGACCCAGCCCAACCTGCGTCAGGTCCACCTCATCCACTCCGAGCTCTTCACCGAACTCGACGCGGCCGGCTTCCGGGTCCACCCGGGTGACCTCGGCGAGAACGTCACGACCAGCGGTGTCGACCTGCTGGGCCTGCCGGTCGGCACCCTGCTCCACCTTGGAGCCGAGGCGGTCGTGGAGATCACGGGGCTGCGCAACCCCTGCCGCCAGATCGACGGGTTCTCCGACGGCCTGCTCAAGCAGGTGGTGGGCCGCGACGCGCAAGGCGAGATCGTCCGCAAGGCCGGCGTCATGGGCATCGTGCACACCGGTGGGGCGGTCCGTCCGGGCGATGAGATACGCATCGTGCTTCCGGTTGGCCCGCATAGGCCGCTGGAGCGTGTGTGACCGGCTCGCGCCTATGAGGTGGGAGCGGTGTGTGACTGGCCCCTGCCTGTGAGGTTGGAGTGTGGCTGGCGGCCCGTGCCCGTCCGGCAGGGGTGTTGGGGGCGGCCCGCGCCGTGCAGTGGGAGCGCGCAGCCCACCCCACACCTGCTGGCCTAGGGTGACACCATGTCGAGCACGCCCCGCCTCCAAGAGATCACCCCGGCCAACTTCGAGGCCGCGATCAACCTACGGGTCAGCCCGGAGCAAGAGCACCTGGTCGCGCCGGTGGTCAAGTCCCTGGCTGAGGCGTACGTGCACCCGGACGTCGCCTGGCCCCGCCTCATCGTTGACGGGGAACGGGCCGTCGGCTTCCTGATGGGCTTCTTCGACATCGACTGGAAGGCCGACGGCAGTCGCACCGACGTCCGCTCCGGCCTCTGGCGCCTTGCCGTGGCCGCGGGTGAACAGGGCCGCGGCTACGGCCGCTTCGCGATCGCGGAACTGGCAGCGGAGATACGCCGCCGCGGCGGCACCCGACTCACCGCCACCTGGCACCCCGGCCCGGACGGCCCCGAGGGCTTCTACCGTGCGCTCGGATTCCAGCGCACCGGCGAGACCAGCGGCGACGAGGTCGTAGGCGAACTCCCTTTGACCTAAAGGGAATGAGGGCAGCTTCGCCGACCCGTCCGGCAGGCTCCGGAAATTCGGTGGCAGCACGCCGCCATCCGTCCCTAACCTGCCGGGGAACGAGATCGCCTACGCGAGGACATGCCGTTGTACACCCTGTGAGACCCCCTAAGCGCTGATCTGTCGCGCGTCGCGCTCACGCGCCGCGCTGATTCGCTGCGGTTTCTCACTGGAACTGGTGTACTTCTGTGCTCAATATCTGGGTGGTCATGCCGGCCTGCCTTCCTCTTGTTCGACGCCGCTGCCACACATGTGCGTCCGAACGCTTCCGGGCGAACGGAAAGTTCCGCGTCAACGCCAACCACAAGCTCATCGACGCCTGGCTCCTGCTGCTCTGCACGGGCTGCGGTGAAACGGTCAAGCTCACGGTCCTGGAACGGGTGAACGTCCGCTCCATCCGCCCCGCCTTGCTGGACCGGATGCATGCCAACGACCCTGTGCTGGCAGCCGAGTTGCTCCAGGACCCGGCTGTGCAGCGCCGCAATCGCATGGCATTGGACTGGGACGGTGCCTGGCACCTCGACACCGGTGGTTCGCACCACTTGGACCAAGAGGTGATCGACGTCTCGGTTCGCTTCGCGGCCCGCATCCCGATCCGACCGGTACGCCTGATCGCTGACGGCTGCGGCCTCTCACGGGCCGAGGTCGAACGACTGATCGTGGCAGGCAAGCTCGTCTCAGCCGTCCGACTGGGCGGCAAGCTCTGCGGCGACTTCACGTTCACGCTCAAGCGCTGAACCCGCGTGCCGTGTGTGGCCGGGGTCCGTACGGCACCGACTGTCGGACGGACTCCGGCCTCCTCCGCGCGGGAGAGGACACCTCTACCTCTGTACGCGGATCGTTGTCCCAGCCCCTCAGGCTGCCCAGGACAGGCCGCGCTACATCACCCACCCGACGGCGTCGCCGGGCGCGTGGCCAGCGAGTCCAGGGCGGACAGCAGCGCGGGCAACTCGGGGCCGCGGCCCACCGGTAGTACCTCGCCCGGCTCCTCGTCCAGCAGCACGAACGCGATGTCGTCGGTCCGCGCCACCAGGCTCCACCCCGGCCCGTCGGCCCGCAGCGTGCGGGCCTCGCCCGACGCGTACGCGGAACGCACCCGGCCCGGCGGCGGGGGAGTGCGGAGGTAGCTGCGCGCCTCCTGGAGCACCCGGCGTACGCCGGCATGGCTCGGCCCGCCCGGAGGTGTCGATTCCGCGGTGGTCGTGGTCGAGTCGCCGTCAGCGTCCGGATCGACCGGCGTGGCACCGCGACGGGCGTCCCCTGCGGCTCGACCGGTCGCGGAGTCGGGCGCGATCGACCCGCCGACGCCGCCGCCCGGCGAGTGGAACGCCTCGTCACCACCCACCTGCGCACGCCACACCGACCACTGCGACGCGATCTCATCCGCGCCGAGCCGCCGTTGCGCAGGCCCCCACCCCGCGCAGTCCGGCGGGCTGAGCGGCGGCCGGACCAGCCCGTCGGGGCCCGGCTCCGGCTCCGGATCGTGGGGCGCGGGCACCCCGGGCGCGGCGACCGCGAGGGCGAGCGGCCAACCCGGCAGGGCGCCCACCACGCTGCGGGCGCCGGGCGTCAGGTCGAACTCCATGCCGCAGTCCCAGGCGGCGAGGGCGCAGGCGACCAGCGACACGTCGTCGGTCACCACGGTCCACCTGGCACCCGAGCCGTCCTGACCGAGCACCAGACCGTAGCCGTCGGGGCGCGCCGCCAGCCCCAGCACCTCGCACACCTGCGGATAGTCGTCGCCCAGGACGCTCGGGAACCGCGCCGGCGTGAGCAACACCGCAGTGAGTACGTACAGCGCCTCGTCGTGCGAATCGTCCGCCATGGCCACCACAGCCTCCCCGTACGTTCCGTTTGCCGGCGCACCTTAACCAGCGGGTAACCACAGCGTCGATACCTTCGACACGACCTGCACGGGGTGCGCCAGTGGCCCCCTCACCGTGCACACCTGTGCGGCGGACGGCATGCTTCCGGCACGGCTTAGCGCCGGGCCCGGCTGCCGGCGGCCGGGGCTGACGGGTACGGCCGAGCGGTCGAACGTCGGCGTGCCTGCCCCATTCCGTAGCGCGATACGAAGGTTTGCCGTAGTCAATAGGGCAATTCCGGTCACCCTTTGACCTGCGTCGCACTGTTTCTGCCGGCTACGGCTCGCCACCCCTAGAGTTGACCTTTGGGCACGGTGCCCCTGGAGTTCAACGAAGGGAAACCGGTGCCATGCGGCGGTACGATTGGCTGCGAGAGATTCAGCGGCTCGACCCGGAGCGCGACTTCCTCCGGATCTATCGCATCACGGTCACTCACGAGTTCCCCTGGGACCTCACGCGCGCGCTCGAACTAGCCCTCTTCCGTACTTATGCGGTGCCGAGCGTCGGTGGGCTGCTGGCCAGGACCAGCGAATTCACCGCACGTACCCAGAAGCGCTACGACGACACCGCGTTGCTGCTCGACGCGGTGCTTGAGCATGGATTCAGTGCGACCGAGGGGCGTACGGCGATCCGCCGCATGAACCAGATGCACGGTTCCTACGACATCAGCAACGACGATATGCGCTATGTCCTGAGCACGTTCGTCGTCGTCCCCAAACGCTGGGTGGACGCGTACGGTTGGCGCCGGATGTGCGAAAAGGAGAAGCAGGCTTCGGCCCACTATTTCCGTACGCTCGGTCGGCATATGGGAATCAGGGACATCCCGGCGTCCTACGAGGAATTCGAGCAATACCTCGACCAATACGAGGCGGACCACTTCGGCTGGGACGAGGGCGGCCGACAGGTGGCCGACGCCACCCGCGCGCTGATGGCCTCTTGGTATCCGCGACCGCTCGCACCGTTGGTGAATGCGGCGAGCCTGGCCCTGCTCGACGAGCCCCTGCGCCGCGCCTTCCGCTACCCGGCCGCCGGGCCGCTGACCACCGGAGCGGTACGTGGCGCGCTGCGCCTGCGCGGCAAGGCAGTGCGACTGCTGCCGCCGCGTCGCAAGCCGCACTACGCCCGACAGAACCCGCAGATCAAGGGCTATCCGCACGGCTACGTACTGGCCGAACTCGGCACCTTCCCGGCGGGACGGGGCGCCCGCGCCGACGGTCAACGCGGGCTCGCGGCCGGCTGCCCGGTGGGCCGGTTGGCGCAGCAACCCTCATCGGGCGCCGGCGCGGGCGCGGACGACAAGGGCTGAGCACTGCCGAGGGGCTACGCGCGTATGTGCGCGCGGGGCGCGGCGCCTGCTGCCGCTGAAGTGGGTGGGCGTGGGTGTGCGGCCGGGCGAGGTGCGGAGGGCTCGCCGCCTCGCGGGGGAGTTGGCCCTCCGGCGGGTGGGGCCCGGCTGGGAGGTTCTAGAGAGGTGACTCTAAATGTCAACTCTAGGGTTATGGTTCGTCGCGTGATGGCGGCCCTCTGCTTGCTTCGCATGTCTTGGGTGACTCGCGCTGGTGGCAATCTCGGCACCACGCATGACTGGCGCTCCGTCAGGCCGGGGTTGCGCCGTGCGTGCGGCGAGGGTGTGGCGAATCCGAGAGGTGCGTTGGGTGGCTCGTGGCCTCGCGCCCGTATGGCCGTATGGGGTGGGCACGCGCGCCCGCGCGCGGAGCGGCGTCGAGAGTGGACCGCGAGTCGAGTCGTCACCGACGGTGATGATGGTGGAGTGTTGCAAGCCGTCGACGCGACGCCCGGCAGTGCCGGTCGGGCGCGCGGAACGGCTCCCGAAACACCCAACGGCACACCCGGGTGACGCCCGGCGGGCCGGCGCGCCGCGCGTCCGCCGCGCTGACGCAGACTCAGTTTCGGGCCCCGAATCCGTCGTCGGTCATGCGGAAGTCGACATGTCTGCCCAGCCGATCGTCCGCGTTGTGAGCGGCCTGCCACGGCTTGGTCGCAGGAGGCCCGGCACGGTCATGATCGTGTGTCAGGGTGAGCACAAGGGCGCTCCAAAGCCAAGGCCGGCTTGCCGAGACGCCGGCAGTGAGCAAGGCTGGCACGGCAGTTACGGGGTACGCAGTACGGGGAGGCGAGAGGCATGGCACTGACCAAGGGGCTCGACTGGCTGCTGGACGACCTGACCACGCGGATCGAGCACATACGGCACGCCTTGGTGCTGTCCAACGACGGCTTGGTGACCGCGGCGAGTGCGTCGCTCGTACGTGAAGACGCGGAACACCTGGCTGCCGTGGCCTCGGGACTCCACAGCCTCGCCAAGGGGTCGGGCCACCATTTTCAGACAGGTCAGGTGCGCCAGGTCATGATCGAATTCGAGGAAGGCGTGCTGTTCGTGACGGCGGCGGGCGACGGCAGTTGCCTGTGCGTGCTCAGCCACGAGGAGGCTGACGTCGGGCAGATCGCCTACGAGATGGCGTTGCTCGTGAACCGCGTCGGCGAACACCTCGGCGTTGAGGTGCGTCGCCAGGACGAGGTGCCTGACACCGTCTGAGTGACGCGGTTTTCCCGCCCGTCGAAGTTATCCACAGGCTCGCCGCGAACGGTCCCTCCAGGACTACAGTCGTCACTGTCCGTGATCGACTGATGGAGGGGGAGACACCATGACCGTACGGGCGTGGGGAGGGGACGCGACAGCCTTCGGGGCAACGGTCTCGATCGGCAGCGCGGCCCGGGAGCTGGGTTGGCAGCGCAAGGAACTGGACCTCGCCGTGCAACTCGGTGAGGTGCGCTCGGTGGGCGCGGGGGAGACGGTGCCGTGGCGCCGGCCGGCCCGGGACGACCACCGGAGCGGGCCGGCCCTGCCGGGTGCGTCGTGGCGGCGCAGGGTTTCTCGGGCGGAGGTTGATCTGCTCGTGGCCGACCCGTGCGCCGCCGAGGCGCTGCGAGGAAGACTGCGCCTGGTGGGCACGGCCGAGGCCGCCGACGTATTGAGCATCAGCCCGGGCCGCTTCACCCGCCTGGCCCGCGCCGGATGCGTCTGCCCGGTGCGATTCTCCATCAACCGTTACCACGCCGTGGTCTGGTGGTACCTGGCCGTGGAGCTGGTGGCGTACGCGGCGGCCGAACCCGAAGTCAGCGCTCCCCGGCTGCCGGAGCGACTTCGGGTCCTGCTGCGTACGGAGGCCGACTGGCGCGGGCGGAACTGGCGGGTCCGCCGGGTGGGGCAACTCCTCGCCCAGAGCGCCGACCCGTGGTCGCGAGCCGCCGTCTCGGCCGCCGTGCTCGGTGACGAAGCCCTTAGCGAGGCGGTTCCCGACCCCGCCGAGCGGGCGTACCTCAGGGAGCTCGACCCTCCGCTGAGCCCGGTGCAACCCAAGGCCGCTGGCCTGCGTGAGGTGGTGGACAGGGTGACGACGGCGGACGGCCGCGACGAGGTGATCTGGCATCAGATCGGACTCACCACGGCCCTGGAGGACGTCCGCATGACGCGCAAGGTGCCCGCCGCACCACCACCCGCGACACACCCGCCGGCACATCAGATCCCGGGGCGGCAGGGGCCACACCCGACCGCTGCCACCCTTGCGCCGCGCGCGGAGCTGGCTGACCGCGCGGCTGCCACCGGAGTGGCCAGGTTGTCTGGCGTCGCCAACCCGCCTGAAGTCGCCGCCACCGCGAGGGACACCCGCCGGGAGAGCCCACGGACCAGCCCGGTCCACCCTCACCCGGCCGCGGCCACACCCCAGGGGCCACCCCGACAGGCGACGCCCCAAGCACTGCCCGGCTCGGTGTGGGAGTGGCTCACGCGCACCGCCGTGGCCCGACGGGCTCGCGAGGCGCCCCCTGTTCCCCGCGGCCCGCGCACCCGAGCGCGCCCGGGACACGGGGAGCGCCGACCGTCGGGCGTCAGCAGGCCCCCGGGACGCCGCCCCTCATGACCCCGTGGCCGGCTGTCGATGCGGGCGGAACAGGCCCTCCTGCATCACCGAAACCAACAGCTCACCGCTCCGGTTGAAGATCTGACCGCGTGCCAGCCCTCGTCCGCCGGTGGCGATGGGGGATTCCTGCTGGTAGAGAAACCACTCGTCGGCCCGGAACGGCCGGTGGAACCACATCGCGTGGTCCAACGACGCCATGTCGAACCCCCGCTGTCCCCACAGCGGCTCCACAGGAATCCGTACGGCGTCCAACAGCGTCATGTCACTGGCGTAGGTGAGGGCACAGGTGTGTACGAGGGGGTCATCACCCAGTGGCCCCACTGCCCGCATCCACACCCCGCTGCGCGGCTCGGCCTCGGCGATGTCCTCGGGGGTCCACCGCAGCGGCTCGACGTAGCGGATGTCGAACGCCTGCCGCCGCTCCATGCGGCGCAGCGCCTCGGGAAGCTCCCCCAGATGCTCACGGATCGCGTCGCCGAGCCGGGGCAACGACTCCGGATCCGGCACCTGGGGCATCGGCACCTGGTGCTCGAAACCCGGCTCGGGCTGATGGAAGGAGGCCGTCAAGTTGAAGATCGTCCGACCCTGCTGGACCGCCACCACCCGACGCGTGGTGAACGACCGACCGTCGCGCACCCGCTCCACCTGGTACACGATGGGCACCCCGGGCGCGCCGGGCCGCAGGAAGTACGCGTGCAGTGAGTGCACGGGCCGCTGGCCGTCCGTCGTGCGGCCGGCGGCCACCAGGGCCTGGCCGGCGACCTGCCCGCCGAAGACCCGTTGCAGTGACTCATCGGGGCTCAGGCCGCGGAAGATGTTGGTCTCGATGCGTTCCAGATCGAGTAGGTCGACCAGTCGCTCTGCGGGGTTGGGCATCGGTGGTGCTCCTTTGCTCGGATGCCGCGCGACGCCGCCGGGCCGTGCTCCGACCCGGGCGGCGTCAGGGAGGCTACAACGACCCCACGTCCGTCACGCGGACCACCGCACGCCCCTCCTCGTCGGACGCCGCCAGATCCACCTCGGCGGAGATGCCCCAGTCGTGGTCGCCGCTCGGGTCGGCGAAGGTCTGCCGCACCTCCCACACGCCGCGATCCGGGTGCTCCGCGATGCTCAACAGCTTGGGGCCGCGCGCATCCGGGCCCGTCCCGATCTCCTCGTACTCGTCCCAGTACGCATCCAGCGCCCGGCCCCAGGCTTCGGCGTCCCAGCCCGCTTCCGCATCGAGTTCGCCCAGCTCATCGGCCCGGTCCAAGGCCGCCAGCTCCACCCGGCGGAACATCGCGTTGCGCACCAGCACCCGGAACGCGCGGGCGTTCGCCGTCACGGGCTTGACCTGGTCCGCCCGCTCCTGAGCCGCCTCCGCCGAATCCACCTCGGGATTGGCGAGCTGCTCCCACTCGTCCAACAGGCTGGAGTCGACCTGCCGCACCATCTCGCCCAGCCAGGCGATCAGATCCTCGAAGTCATCCGACTTCAGGTCGTCCGGGACGGTGTGGTCCAGGGCCTTGTAGGCACTGGCCAGGTAACGCAGCACGATGCCCTCGGTGCGCGCCAGGTCGTAGAAGGAGGTGAACTCGGTGAACGTCATGGCCCGCTCGTACATGTCGCGGATCACCGACTTGGGCGACAGCGGATGGTCACCCACCCAGGGGTGGCTCTTGCGGTACAGGCCGTACGCGTGCGACAGCAGCTCGTCCAACGGGCGCGGGTAGGTGACGTCCTGCAACAGCTCCATCCGCTCCTCGTACTCGACGCCGTCCGCCTTCATCTGGGAGACGGCCTCCCCCCTGGCCTTGTTCTGCTGGGCGGCCAGGATCTGGCGGGGGTCATCGAGCGTCGACTCGACGACGGACACCATGTCCAGCGCGTACGAGGGGGACTCCGGGTCGAGCAGTTCGAAGGCGGCGAGCGCGAACGTCGACAGCGGTTGGTTGAGCGCGAAGTCCGCCTGGAGGTCCACGGTCAGCCGGACGATCCGGCCCTCGGCGTCCGGCTCGGCCAACTGCTCGACCACGCCACCGTCGAGCAGCGAGCGGTAGATGGCCAGGGCGCGGCGGATGTGCCGCAACTGGTTCTTGCGCGGCTCGTGGTTGTCCTCCAACAGCCGACGCATCGCCTCGAAGGCGTTGCCGGGCCGCGCGATGATCGCCAACAACATGGTGTGGGTCACCCGGAACCGCGAGGTGAGCGGCTCGGGCTCGGAGCCGATCAGCTTCTCGAACGTGTTCTGGCCCCAGTTCACGAAGCCCTCGGGCGCCTTCTTGCGCACCACCTTGCGGCGCTTCTTCGGGTCGTCGCCGGCCTTCGCCAGTGCCTTCTCGTTCTCCACCACGTGCTCGGGCGCCTGCGCCACCACGAACCCGGCGGTGTCGAACCCGGCCCGGCCGGCCCGGCCGGCGATCTGGTGGAACTCGCGGGCCCGCAGCGTGCGCACCCGCTGCCCGTCGTACTTGGTCAGCGCGGTGAACAGCACCGTCCTGATGGGCACGTTCACCCCCACACCGAGGGTGTCCGTACCGCAGATGACCTTCAACAGACCCGCCTGGGCCAACCGCTCCACCAGACGCCGGTACTTGGGCAGCATCCCCGCGTGGTGGACACCGATCCCGTGCCTGACGTAACGGGAGAGGTTGCGGCCGAACTTGGTGGTGAACCTGAAGTTCCCGATCAGCGCCGCGATCTCGTCCTTCTCCGCGCGCGAGCACATGTTGATGCTCATCAGCGCCTGCGCCCGCTCCACGGCCGCGGCCTGCGTGAAGTGCACGATGTAGACCGGGGCCTGGCGGGTCTCCAACAACTCCGTCAGCGTCTCGGTCAGCGTCGTCGTCCGGTACTCGTAGCTCAACGGCACCGGGCGGGTGGCCGAGCGCACGACGGCGGTGGGCCGGCCGGTGCGCCGCGTCAGGTCCTCTTCGAACCGGGTGACGTCGCCCAGCGTCGCCGACATGAGGATGAACTGCGCCTGTGGCAGTTCCAGGATCGGGATCTGCCAGGCCCAGCCACGGTCGGGCTCGGCGTAGAAGTGGAACTCGTCCATCACCACCTGACCGATGTCGGCGTCCTTGCCGTCCCGCAGGGCGATGGCCGCCAGGACCTCGGCCGTACAGCAGATGATGGGCGCGTCGGCGTTCACGGAGGCGTCGCCGGTGAGCATGCCGACGTTCTCGGTGCCGAACAGCTTGCACAGTTCGAAGAACTTCTCCGATACCAGTGCCTTGATCGGCGCGGTGTAGAAGGTGACCTCATCACGTGCCAGGGCCGCGAAGTGCGCCCCCGCCGCGACCAGGCTCTTGCCCGACCCGGTGGGCGTGGACAGGATGACGTTCGCCCCGGACACCACCTCGATCAGCGCCTCTTCCTGGGCGGGGTAGAGCGAAATGCCACGCCCCTCCACCCAGGTCGAGAACGCCTCGAAGAGGGCATCGGGATCGGCGTCGCTCGGCATCTGATCGATAAGAGTCACGACCCCATACTGCCTGCTCTTGGGCTCCGGGCGGGAACCGGCTGCGCCGATGAAGATCGTCCACGGTTAGGCTGTGCCGGGCCGATGAGAACACCACCCGCCGGGGAGCGGGCGCGAGCAGGGGCGGGGAACGACGATGATGGGACCGGCGCATTCGCTGTCCGGAGCGGCTGCCTGGCTGGGGGTGGGGGCGGCAGCCGGGGCCGCCGGACACGCGATGCCCTGGCCGGTGCTCGTGGTGGGCGCGCTGATCTGCGCCGGAGCCGCGCTCGCGCCCGACCTGGACCACAAGTCGGCCACGATATCGCGCGCCTTCGGGCCCCTCTCGCGAGCCCTGTGCGAGGTGATAGACCGCCTCTCGCACGCCGTCTACCAGGCCACCCGGAAGCCCGGCGACCCCCGGCGCACCGGCGGCCACCGCACGCTCACCCATACGTGGGTGTGGGCCGTGCTGATCGGCGCCGGCGCCTCCGCGCTCGCCGTGACCGGAGGCCGCTGGGCGGTCCTGGCCGTGCTCTTCGTCCACATGGTGCTCGCCGTGGAGGGCCTGCTGTGGCGGATGGCCCGGGTCTCCAGCGACGTGCTCGTCTGGCTCCTCGGCGCGACGAGCGCCTGGATTCTCGCCGAGATCCTCAACCGGCCGGGCAACGGATCGGACTGGCTGTTCACCGGCGACGGCCAGGAGTACCTGTGGCTGGGCCTCCCGATCGTGCTCGGCGCGCTCGTCCACGACATCGGCGACTCGCTGACCGTCTCGGGCTGCCCGATCCTGTGGCCCATACCGATCGGCCGCAAGCGGTGGTATCCGCTCGGCCCGCCGAAGGCGATCCGCTTCCGCGCCGGCAGTTGGGTGGAGCTGAAGGTGCTCATGCCCGTCTTCATGGTGCTGGGCGGCGTGAGCGGACTCGGCGCCCTCGGGGTCTTCTGACCGGCCCAGCCGTTTGCCCCGCCTCGGGCGAGCGGCGGCCGGGCCGGGCACCTTGCGCCGGCGCCCGTAACCGGTGCGCGTCACTGGTGCCAGGAGCGCCACAGCGCGGCGTACGCGCCATCGGCCGCCACCAGGTCGTCGTGGCCGCCCAACTCGCTGATGCGGCCTTCCTCGACCACCGCGATCACGTCCGCGTCGTGCGCGGTGTGCAGGCGGTGGGCGATCGCCACCACGGTCCGGCCCTCCAGCACCTTGGCCAGCGACCGCTCCAGGTGACGGGCCGCACGCGGGTCGAGCAGCGACGTCGCCTCGTCGAGCACCAAGGTGTGCGGGTCCGCGAGCACCAGCCGGGCCAGGGCGATCTGCTGGGCCTGCGCCGGCGTCAGGGCGTGCGCCGCGCCCGAGCCGACCTCCGCGTCCAGTCCGCCGTCCAGGGCCCGGGCCCAACCGTCCGCGTCCACCGCGGCCAGCGCCGCCCACAGCTCCGCGTCCTGTGCGGTGGTACGGGCCAGCAGCAGGTTGTCCCGCAGCGTGCCGACGAAGACGTGGTGTTCCTGGTTGACCAGAGCCACGTGTTCGCGTACCCGTTCCGCTGGCATGCGCGCCAGTTGGGCGCCGCCGAGGGTGACCTCACCGGTGCGCGGTGCGTAGATCCCGGCGAGCAGCCGCCCCAGCGTCGACTTCCCGGCTCCCGAGGGGCCGACCAGGGCCACCCGGCTTCCCGGGCGTACCGTCAACGTCACCTCGTGCAGGACGTCGGCACCCGCCCGGTAGCCGAACCGCACCTCGTCGGCCCGTACGTCCCTGCCCTCCGGTTTCTCCCCGGCATGGCCCGGCGTGGTCTCGATCTCACGGACGCCCACCAGCCGGGCCAGCGACACCTGGGCGACCTGGAGCTCGTCGTACCAGCGCAGTATTTACCTTAGCTAGTACAGCGGGGTACTCTGTGGGCATCTGTCCCGATTTGCCTTCACGGAGAGTGATGAAGGTGAGTAGGAAAACACCGACAGTAGCGGACGTGACGTGGTCCTTCCTGTGGACCATGAAATCCGTCGGCGCCCCCAGGTCCACATGGGACCGCTACAAGTCAAACGCCATGGCCCTACTGGAGTTTGACGGCTACGGAGCCCGAGCCATCACAACGATCGACGGCCCGCAGCTCGCGGCATTCATCGACGCCGGAGCCTCGCGCGACATCCGCATCGCACGCCGGACGATCGCGAACCGAGTGATGAGCCACGCCTACCGATACGGCAACACGAAGAGGCTTGTAGAGGCCCCGCCCAGCGCGTACGCCCCACGACAGGACCGGCACCGCGAGTGGACACGGTACAGCGCGGAACAGTTGCGTCAGCTTCGCAACGGCGCGCCATGCCCGCGCAGCCGAGTCGCCATAGCCATCGCCTCATACACCGCGATGCGCATCGAAGACGTCCGCATTCTCCGGGCGCCAGCAGTGAACCTCGCCGATCAGTGGCTCTCCACCTTCATCCAAAAGACCGGCGTCTACGACTTCAAAGTCATCAGCGGCGGGCTTGAGCAGGAATTGCGGATCTACCTGTCCTGGCTTTACAGCTGTGCCGACGGGGTGGTTACCGCCGACGACTACCTGATTCCTGCCTTCCCTCGTGGGGCGTACGGCCTCGCCTACGATGCCGAAGCTGTCGACCTGTCTGCCCCTATCGGATACAACACGTTGGGGGACAGGTTCGTGGAGGCGCGAACGAATGCAGGGTTGCCGTTCCTTCCTCGTGAGAGGTGGCACGCGGTGCGTCGCTCGGCCGGCCGACTGTTCTTCGAGGCGGCTGCGCGTCACGGCTATGACCTGGCGTTGCGAATGACGCAAGCGTTTCTGAATCACCAGTCGATCGAAACCACTGAGCGCTACATAGGGCTGGGGACGGCCTATGCGGCTCGGGACGAATTCTTGAGGTCTCACGACTTCTTGGCCGTCGAGGAGTCCGGCAACGTCATCCCGTTGTCTCGAAGTCGGTAGAGAGGTGGCCAGTCCCCGGAAGTCAGTCGTGCCGCTCATGTGCAGCGGCGGGTGACGTGTCCGGGGGTGGCCGGCCCTGGGGCGGGACCCCCGGACAAGGGGGTCCCGCCCTGGTGCGCCCCGGTGCGCTGCGACGCGCGTACGGCTGAACCGTCCGGGGGCGTGCCGGGTAGTTTGTGGGGCCCCCGGTGGGGCCGTCTCCGGTTGACAAGGGTTGCCGGTCCCTCGGGCTCTGGTGTGCCCTCGATCACTACATTACAGACCAAATCGGACTATTCAACCCATGCTGCACCATTTGACCAGTCTTTTACCTTAGTGCTCGCTGCATAGCAAAGCGCCGACCAGGTCAACTGGTCGGCGCCTGCGGATAGTTCACCGTCCTCGGCGTGGGGGGCGCCGGCCCCGGAGCCCCGTACGGAAGTCGGCCTGGAACTTCCGCATGACGTCCGTGGCCGTCTCCATGGCCTCCAGCTCTTCGAGCGTGGGCGGCTCCGGCGGGCTCTCGTTCACCTCGCGCAACAGCACCATCGCCGCCTCGGACAGCTCGCCCCCCTGGGCGGCCTCGATGGCCCGCAGCACCTCATCGAGCCGAGACCCCTCCTCATACAGCAGCACCTGCGTGTCCGCCCGGCCGAGTGTGCGCGGCAGGTAGCCGATGTTGCGGCTGTCCAGCTCCGCCTGAATCTTCTCGATGTCCTGGGGGTCCAGCCGTTTGCTGCCCACCAGGGTGCGCAGGACGCGCATGCTGGTGTTGCAAACTCCGTCGCCGTTGTCGATCTCTGATCGCAGGTCCGGCCAACTGGCTGGGGCTGGTCGCGGCGAACTCATAAGGAACCCATCCTCGGGGTTGTCGAAGGTGTAACTCGCCTGTACCTCCACCATAGACCCCGAAGCGGCTATACCGGCTAAAGTGCACACAGTCGCCATTAAGTGGATTTATCAATCTATTCGCTTGAATCCGGTTTCAATCAGGTTCATGATGAAAGCGGACCCTTCCCGTCCGGGAAAGGGTTTTGCCTCGCCAAGCTGGGGGGTCCCCGCGTCATGGACACACCGCTACGTCGCCGAATCAGAGCGACGGTCAGCCGATACCCGAAGCTCTCCCACGACGAGGCTGAACGCCTCACCGACGAGATAGCGCAGGCCGTTACCGCTCGATCACCTGTGCAGGCGTACTCCGCCGAACTGACCCGCATCGTCGCGACCCTGGTCGCCGGCTTCCAAGCCATCGCCCGCCGTCAGATGTACGGCGTCATCGGCCTCGTCGCCTTCGTGATCGTGTGGTCCCTGTGGGTACGGCCAGTCGCCGAACGCTGGATCACCTAGGCGACCCACGCGCGTTCGACCCCCGCCCATGCCAAGCATCGACGGGGGTTCGTTGATTTCACCGCGGTTGCCAGCGTTCAGTCGAGGCGGTGTTCCCAGGACAGCGCAGGGTCGCCCTTGATCGAGTAGCGGTGCGACTCCTGGGTGATGCGGAGCTGCACTTCGGTGATGTCGGGGCAGTTCGCGATCTGCCAGGCGATCAGCGCCTTCTCGATCCGGTCCCACAGAAAGACCGGCCCGCCCTGGCGAACCTGCCAGTCGGGCCCGTTCTCCGTGAACTCGGCGAACGACTCGCGCTCGGGGTCGAAGAGGTAGAGGAGTTGTTCGCCCTTGCTCGTGGCCGCGCGGACGAGCTGGGTGCCGGGGGCGACGAGCTGGGCCAGGAAAGCAGGCGTCCACTCGTCCAGCGCGAGCGGCGTCACCTTCGTCTGCCGTACGCTGCGGGCGTAGGCTGTCCGCGCCGAAAGGTCACCGTCCACCGGCTTGACCGCCTGAGAGCGGGCCTGCATGAAGCTGGCGCGTCCGATGATCCGGCCTTCAGCCGTGCCATCCTCGTTCACGGTCACCTTCGCCAGGCCCGAGCCGTTGGCCCACGATCCGACCGTGGCCAGGATGATCCCTCCGGGCCTGGTCTGCTGTACCCACGTGTAGGGGATGCGCCGGACCAAGCAGGTGGCGATGACCCTGTCGTACGGTGCTCGCCGGGGGTGCCCAAGGAGTCCGTCGCCGGTCACGGTCCACGTGGAGTAGCCGGCCGTCTCCAGGGCGGCGTCCGCGCGCGCGGCGACCTCCGGATCGACCTCGATGGTGGTGAAGTTGTCCTCGCCGAGGCGGTGACACATCAGTGCGCCGGAGTACCCCGTGCCCGTGCCGATCTCCAGCACGGTGTTCCCGTCCTCTACATCCAGGCTCTCGATCATGCTGACCACGAGGGCCGGCATCGTCGAGGACGAGGTGGGCAGCCCTGCCACGAGTCCACTCACCTGGTCCGCGGTGAGGTGCCCATCGAGCTGGGTGGTCAGCGTCTCCAGAGAGTAGGCGGTGTGAATCCACTCCTTTAAGTCGGTGGCGAGGGCCGACATGGGCCGCCACCGGCCCCCCTCGGGGAGGAACACGCCGGGGTTCAGGAACAACTCGCGGGGAATCGCCTCTACGGCCTCTCGCCAGGCCGGCGTAGTGAGGGCACCCGCCTGTGCGAGCTTGTCCGCAAGGCTTCGCCGCTCGTGCGCGGTGTCGGTCATTCAGTTCTCTCCAGCCAGTAGCGCCGCGAACGCGGCGGCCATCTTCAAACCGGTGTGCGGCTCCAGCCATCCCCACTGTCCGTTGGGGTTCAACTCCAGCCACCACAGGTCACCCTTGCGGTCCTCGGCGAAGTCGAAGGACCCCGAAGCCAGGCCGTAGTGGTTCAAGAAGGCCATGAGGGCTTTCTCGAACTCGCCGGGCAGGTCCACCACTTCGTACGACAGGGCCGAGTAGTCCTTGCGCCAGTCCAGGAGGCCGGACCTTATTCGCACGGCGAAAATCTGCCATCCGACGACCAGGATGCGGATGTCGGCGACCTTGTCCACGACGGCCTGGAAGAGGTGGGGCGCGACGCGGACGCTGTCGTCGATCTCTTCGGGGGCGACCGTCTCGGTCCAACCTGTCAGCGAAACGCCGTCTCGCTGGTAGGGGGTCCAGCGCAGCGTCTTGTAGATCACCCGATCGTGGGACGAGATGAACGTGCGCGCGTCGTCGGGGTCGTTGCTCACCAGGGTGGCCGGCACCGTGAGTCCGAGACGCTGCGCCGTGGCCAGTTGGGCGGGCTTGTAGTCGGCCTCGGCGACGCGAAGGGGGTGGTTCACCCAGGTGGGACCCTCCAACGCGTACAGGGAGCCACCCAGGCCGTAGCGCACCTGCGCCGCCGCGAAGGCGGCATCGTGCTCCCCGAGGACGGGGAAGGTGGGCCAGACGGGGCGGCGCCAGTAGACCGCGCGCACGTCGGCGAGGCTGGCCGTTCTCGACGGGGTACGCACGTGCCCGACCACAGGGGTCGGGCACGTGCCGAACCGAGCCGAGACCGTCAGGTCCGTCCCGATGTCGGCCGGGTTGAAGCGGACGACCGGCACATCGAGCTGGTTGAGCTCCGTGATCACCATGTCGGCGGTGACGTCGTCCGCCTCGGTGGCCACGAGCACGGGCCTCTTCTCGGTCATGACCATCAGTCCGTGTCGTTGCCCTGGTCGTGGCCCTCGTCGTTGCCCGTCTGACCGTCCGAGCTCGTGGACGTCTTCGTCTCGGTGCCCGTCCCGGTACCGTGCTTGCCCATCTCGATCACCTGGCCGGCCTGGTCGCGGAACACCCCGAGCTGCGTGTCAGGGTCGATGGTGACCGACGAGTGCGGCAAGCGGATGGTGCTGGGGTACGGCGTGAGTCGGCTGACGCCCCAGGGGCGGGCCGGGGTGAGCTGCTGGATGGAAGTCGTCACGTGTGCTCCTCGTAGTGAGATGGAACGGTGCGTGTTGACGTGCTGGCCCCGCCCGAGCCGTGGGGGAACGAAGATCGGGCGGGGCCTTGGATGCCGGGCTTTCCACGCAAGGGATGGTGGAGAGGCCGGCGAAGCCCTCCGTGAGCGACTGACGGAACTCGCGGGGGCAGTTCAGGGGTTGGTCAAGGCGTACGCAGCGGCAAGTGTGAAGACGACCGAGCCCGCGATGAGGGAGATGAGCAGGGCGCCCGCGTGCCGCCCGAGTAGTTGCCACATCAGTCGGCCATCCAGGTGCGCCAAGGGCGGGTGATGACCTCTTCGTAGCTCAGGTGGCTGGGGTTCCGGCCCGAGTGGTTCAGGGTCCAGGTCTGCGGCGGCTCCCAGCCCCCGTCTGCGGCGGACATCTCCCCGCAGACGGAACAACGCATCTGATGCGTCACCGCCGGGGCGTCCGGCTCCCGGTCGGGCGTGAGGTGCCACTGCTTGTGGGTGATGACCGTGTGGGGGCCGCTCATCAGACTGCCCTCATCTGGGCGCCGAACTCGGTGAGCTGGCCCCGGGCCGCGTTGCGTTCGCTCAGCTCCTCGGCGGGAGTGAGCGGCGTGACCTTCTCCGGGGCGGCGTCCCACTCCTGGCCGCCGTTCAGGGGCTGCAACTGGACACGGCCGCCGTACGTGTCTCGAACGACGCCGATCTTGCCTTTGGCCGCGTCCTTGGCCAGCTTGCCGACCTCCGGCTTGCGTTTCTCGTCGTGACCGTCCATGACAGCGAAGTTACGGCGCGCAGTCGCGGGCGACCAGGCTGCGTGCGATGCACTTTGATAGACGTGCCGTCAGAAGTGCATCGCTACGGTGTAGTTACGCGAAGACTTGCAGGTGGGCGCCAACCTGACGCATCTCTGCGGTGAGAGTTCGGCGCTTCTTAGTGATCTCCTTGAAGGTGACTGCGGCGGACGCCTGGTGACGGAACCACTCAGGTGCGATCTCGTCGAGGTGGGCCAGCTCCTCCATCGCGGCCGTGGGGTCGCCCGTGCGGACGTAGGCGCGGGCGAGGTCGAGCCGGTAACGGTTGCCGTCGTTGGTGCTCGGCCCCCCGAGCTGCTTCCAGTTACTCTCCAAGAGGTACGGCTCCTCCTTGGACTTACGGACGACCGCCCTCGCGTCACCCGCGATCATGTGGTCCTCCAGTTCCTTCATGGCCGCCGTTACGGGCCCAAAGACCGACCAGTGACGCAGTAGGTTCCGGTGCGTCTTCCCGACCGCCTTCGCAGCGGTGCCGGCGGCGCGACGAAGGGCTTTCGCTTCATCTGGGCGGTTGTTCCGTACCGCTGCCGCCGCGGCTTCCATCGCCAGGCCGCCCCAGGTTGCGTACTCGTCCGACGTGGCGCCCGCAATCTTCGGCTCGATCATGTCCATCGTCGCAATGGCCACGTCCTCCGCCTCGTCGAACCTTTCGGTCCTCATGAGGAGCCAGCACATGCCGCCGACCCCGGAAGCCGCTACGAGGTTGTCCCCGGCCCGCTTGGCGTCCTCGATGGCGTCCCTGGCAGCCACATACGCAAGGTCGAACTGCCTGATCTGCGTCAGGTACCGGCTGGTCATGCTCAAGGCTCGTGAACGCGTCACTAGTGCCCGCTTCCGCTCCTCGCCCGAGTCGTAGTAGGCCACGGCGTCATTCACCGCCCGAACGAGCGTCGGCAGGTCCGCGGCGATGCTCTGGTACGTGTCGGCGAAGTAGAGGACGGAGTTGTCATACGTCATGCGCTCCAGGCGGCGCAGGTTCGGTTCGTCGCCAGGGGGCGGGGGGACCGGCGCGAGGCTGAAGGAGGGGGTGAGGGCGATGCGGAGGTCGCGAAGGTTCTGGCTGTTCGGGTCCTCGTGCTTGACCGGCTCTGGAGGGCCGGCCGCCATCAGGTCCGAGGTCTTCACTCCGAGGACTCTGGCGAGGGCGTGGAGCGTTTCCATCCGGACCCCGTCGCGGCCCTGCTCGATCTTCCGGACCGGTCCGATAGAGAGGCCCGCGCGGTGGGCAAGCTGCTCCTGACTCAGGCCCATCGCTTGTCGGTATCGGCGGAGGTTGTCAGCGAGTTGTTTCGACATGTGCACCACCCTGGCATCGGGAGATTGCGGACTACCGAATCCGAGGGTACGACGCATGTGAGCGTGGGGTCAGCGGACAGTAAGAAGCCCAGCCCCCACCTTGGGGGCGGAGGGCTGGTTGTCCGGCTCGGTCAGTGACTGGAGCGGAATCCAACTGATCCCGCACAGCAAAACGCGCCCCCCGGACGGCCCCTGTTTCGGGGCGTCCGGGGGGCGCATTGCGTCACTTCACTGAGGGGGCTTCGGGCTCGCCGACGTTGCGTACGAGGACCCCGTACGCGGCCCGGCCGGCCGCCGCCGCGGCGGCGGGCAGTACGGCCATGGTCAGCGGCCCGTCGCCGCCGAGCGCCACAGCGCCGAACGCCAGCAGCCCGGCGACAAGGGCCTGCTCGGCCAACCGCTTGAGGAACGCAACAGAGAACATGATCAGCGCCTTTCAGTCGATCACGCGGAACAGGCCGGTGCGGTCACCGAGCCGGGTAAGGGAGTCGCGGCCGGGCACGCCGTCGGCGTCGCGGCCGGTGTAGCCGAGCTGGCGTTGCCACTTCGCGTACGCGTCGCGGGTGAGGGTGCCGAAGACGCCCCGGCCGCCGAAGCTGATCCCCACCGTCTTCGCCAGCGCGTTCTGCACGCGCGTCACGTCGTCCGTCGAGTTGCTGGGGCCGGGCTTCTGCGCGCGCTCCAGCGCCGCCCGGTGCGTGGCGGCCCACACGACCTGGGCGAGGGAGACGCGCGGCCGGCCGTCCGCGTCCGGCTTCGGCGCGTCGGGGTAGTCCGGGCGGATGTAACCGGCGATCGTCGCCGCGGTGCGGACCTTCCGCATGCACCGGTCGCTGATGTTGCCTTCGATCGTGTACACGGTGCCGCCGGACACCGAGGTGACGATGCCGACGTGGTCGATGTTGGCGATGCTGTTCGACCCGGCCCAGTCGAAGAAGACGATGTCGCCGCGGCGGATGCCCGCCACGTCCACGTGCCAGCGGCCTCGTACGCGGCCTCGTTCGGCGTGGGCCACGGTGTAGGCGAAGTCCGTGCCGAAGCACACGGCGGCGTGGTTGCCCGAGTCGTACGCCCAGCGGGTCACGGCCGCGTCGCACCAGGCGAAGTTCCCCGAGTAGGCGGCGCCGTTGCGCTGCCGATACCAGGTCTGGATGTAGTTCGGCTCGCCGAGCCCGAGATCCCGTTCGGCGCGTTCGATCATCGCTTCGACGCCGGCCATCACGCACCACCGCCGGCCGGCAGGGCGCCGTATATGCCGTTGCCGTCCGGTGGACCGAACATGGCGGCCAGCAGCTCGGCTTCGTCGGGCCGTTCGGGGCCGGGACGGGTGCGGCGAAGCTGGGCGGCCTGGTCGCCCTGCGTCATGTCGTCCGAGTAGGGGCGCGGGTCTTCCGCCATAGGGGCTCTTCCTTCCGGGCATGAGAAAGGCCCGGCACAACGGCCGGGCCGAGTAAGGTGTGTTGACTGATTTACGAGCAGCTAGCGGTGAGATGGGCTGTGGTCAAGTATTGGCAAAGTCGCTCTAACATCGCAGGTGGGGAAGGGTGGGCCCTGCACGCGCAGGGATAGCCCGAGCGGCGTGCTCCCCGGAGGAGATCAGCAGTAGTGGGCCCTGCACGCGCAGGGATAGCCCGCGGGAGCCGCTTCTACATCGACCCCGCGGACGGTGGGCCCTGCACGCGCAGGGATAGCCCGTGCGGGACGGCACGAGCGTGTTCACGGCGGCCGTGGGCCCTGCACGCGCAGGGGTAACCCGTGGACGTGACGGGGTCGTATCGGGCCGTGTTCGTGGGCCCTGCACGCGCAGGGATAGCCCGGCCCGGCAAGACGGGCGGCAGCCGCGACTGCGGGGGGCCCTGCATGCGCAGGGGTAGCCCGATCACCATGTACGCGGCCACGGCCGCGAATTCGTGGGCCCTGCACGCGCAGGGGTAGCCCGTCGAGCACACCGCCATCGCGCAGTTCGACGGGGTGTTCCCTGCACGTGCAGGGCTTGCCGGCCCGCTGGCTTGTCAGTAGCCGCGCGGGCCCCGGTTCGGGTCGGCCTGCTGCACCCTCACAGCCAGGTTCGACCCGTCCCCGCGCACCCCGTACCGGCCCATGACGTAGTTGATCGAAGCGCAGCACGACGCCACCGGGTCGTAGATCGACAGCGAGGTGCCCGGCTGGTGGTAGGCCGCGAACGTCTGCGGGATGCACTGCCACATGCCCCGACTGCACTGGAACGGATGCCCGTCAGACGCGTCGCTGTACCCGGGCGGGTTCTTCGCGTTCGAGTCGCTGGTGTTGATCGCGTTCGGCCGGTACGACGACTCCCGCAACGCCATCGTCAGATAGCCGCTCACCCACGCGACCGTCACCGGCAGACCCATCAGAGCCAGGGCCTTACGGATCGTCGCCTCGGCGAAAGCACGCCCCGAGCTGGACGAGGTACGGGTGAACAGGACGCTGCGCGGCGAGATCGGCACCGGCCCCGCCGACTGCGGCGGAATGTCCTCGCCAGTGGCCGTCGCCAGCCGGCGCCACGTCTCCGGCCCGGGAATGCCGTCGGCATCCGAGCCGGACCAGCCCTGCGCGTACTGGAAGGCGGCGCAGGCCGCGCTGTCCGCCGGGCCCCAGTCGGGGCCGGCGCCGACCGAGTAGAAGCGCCGGCCGCCGCGGGCGATCAGCCACGTGCCGAGCTGGGTGATGTGGTCGTTGCTGCGGCCGGGCCCGAACTTGTCGGCGCCGGGGAACGGCAGGCTGCTCATCATCGCCCCCACAGCGCGGTCGCGGCAGCCGCCACCGAGGCGACCGCCGACACGGGCAGGGCGTAGAACCAGCGCTCGACGCGACGTATCCGCGCCTCGTGATCATCGCTTCGGAATATCGCCGCATCCAGCTTCGTTTCGATGCGCGCCAACCGGTCTATGACTTCGCGGCTTTCGTCTTGCATTCGCTCGCGCCGCCTTTCGTGTTCTTCTCACAGCGGCATGACCGCGATGAACCGTGATTGGAAACTCGCAGTGCCAGACCCGGCCCTGTACTGGCAGGTGAACGTGTTGACTCCGGGCGTAAGACCGGTCATCAAATCGACGTCCGACATGATGCAGAAGTTGTTGGCGCTGATTCCTTCAAGCAGGATCGTCGTCGCCAACAGCGCGGCTCGCGTTGTCGCCCCGGACACGGCCCACGACTGCAAGCTGGCGCCCGTGCCGGTGTTCTCCAGCCGGCAGCCGTGGAACACCAGGGCCGTCGTACTGGTCGTCGCGGTCACCGCGGGCCCGCCGCTGAGCGGCACGAACGACGTGCTGCTGGTGCTCACCAGGCCGTTGGCCCGCTTCACCTGGGCCACCCGTTCCACGATCGCGTTCGGCCCGCTGGCGACGAAATAGCCGCCCTCCGTCGTCGCCTTCGCCGGCGCTGTTTCCAGCAGGTTGTCGCGCAGGTGGGTGTTCAACTGGGCGGCGGTCAAAATCGCGTTACCGACGAACGTCATCGGCGCAGTCCAAGCCACAACGCCCCCCTTTACAGCGGGAACACGATCAGAATGCGGTTCTGGAAAGTTCCCGTCACCGAACTCGCCCCGACCCGGTATTTCGCGGTGAACGTGTTCACGCCCGGCGTGAGCGTCGTCTGAATCAAGTCGTAGTTACTGCGCCGGGTGGCTGAGCCCGCCGTGAGCCCGTCATGCGCCAGCGCGGTTGAATCCAACGCGTCGCGCTCGGTCGCACCGGAGATCGCCCAGCTCATGCGGACCCGTGAGTTCGCGAGGCTGGCCGTCATGTGCGCGCCGATCCACACGAACGCCCTGGTCCCGGTCGTCACGGTGACGGACGGGCCCACGGTCGGCAGGTCGGCGTACTCCGTCGAAGTCGTCGTCTCGCTGCTGTTGCCTTGAATCCGGGCGTACGCCACGCGGCGGCGGCCTATCCGGTTGATGCCTTCGACGGCGAAGAAGTCACCGGCCGCCTGTGCGCGGGCGGCCTCGGTCTCCAGCAGGTTGTCGCGCAGGTGGGTGTTCAACTGGGCGGCGGTGAGCACGGTGTTCGTGGTGAACGTCATCGGGTGTGTCCACACCATGTGCCTGCTCTCCTTCGGCGTAATCGAGACTCGTTTGTCGTCTGGCAGAAACACGACTCCCGGAGGGAAACCCTCCGTGGTTCCATAAGGGCCGGATCTTGCGAACGAGCGAAAAGGGGAGAATGACGTGGCTTTCAAGAAGGCGCCGTGGGCGCTGGCCGCCAGCACGGCTATGACGGCTCTCATGCTTACCAGCGGAGCCGCCTCGGCTGAGCCTCAGCCTGAGTCGAATAGCGCTACCGTGAAACCTGGCACACGGTCAGGGAACTTCGAGCTTAGGAACATCAAGACCCAGCGCTGCACCGAAGATTACCCAGGCCAGGGGGTACGTGGTCGGGCCTGCGACGGAACGCTAGAGCAGAAGTGGTGGATTCAGATTTACCCGGACGGGCACGTGGTCTTGCAGAACGCGTGGACTGGAGGCTGCCTGGACGACAGTCAGCAATTTGGATTGCGTACCTTTAAATGCAACGACGAGGTCTACCAGAACTGGACCCTGTCATACACGGCAGCCGGCTGGGCCGTCTTTAAGAACCACATGACTGGCAAATGCCTAGACGACAGTTACCAATCCGGTGTACGCACCTTTGACTGCTACTACCACGACCACCAGAGCTACCGAACGAGACCCTTGTAATTCGCCGCATAGAAGCACCGCCATCCCTAACTCCTCGGTCCCTTCGAGGGCTGGGGGTGGCGGTGCTTTTCACTGTGCCGCCTAGAAGGGGAAGACGGCGATGAAGCGGTTCTGGAACCTGGCGGTGCCGGACCCGCCGGCCCGGTACTTGGCCGTGAACGTGTTCTCGCCCGGTGTGAGTACGGTGAGCAGGTCGACTTGCCCCATGCCCCATGGCGACGAGGCCGGTACGCCGTCCGCCACGATCGCTGTTAGGTCGAGCAGGGTGGCGTCGGCTACCGGGTCACGGTTCGTGGCGCCGGAGACCGTCCACGACATGACCGACTGGGCCGAAGCGGTGTCGTTGCTCAACTGGGCCGAGATGAACACGAACGCCCTGGTGCCCGTCGTAACAGTCACCGACGGGCCCACCGTGGCCAGGTCGCTGTACGTGGTTGACGCCGTGGTCTCGACCGCGTTCACCCGGGCGCTCTGCGTGCGCCGCTCCACGATGTAGTTCTCGTCCTCGACGGCGAAGAACGCGCCGGGCGTCATCGCCTTCGCCGGCATCGTTTCCAGCAGGTTGTCGCGAAGCTGCTCGTTTAGCTCGGCCGCGGTGAGCACAGCGCCGGCAGTCCACGTCTTGGGAGCCGTCCAAGCCATCAGGGCCCCCTTTCGATCTCACAGGGCCATGACGAGAAGTTCCCGATTCGAGAAGGTCCCGGTGCCGCCGGACACCCGGTACTCCATCGTGAACGTGTTGACGCCCGGGGTGAGGCCGGTGAACCGGTAGGTCACCCCGTAGCGGACACTGTTCGGCGTCGGCGGGCTGGCCGACAACCCCTGCATGGCGACCATGTTGGTGTCCGACGCCGCGACCACGGTCGCCCCGGACACCGAAACGCTGGCCATGGTCGCGTTGGATGGGGCCGTGTTCTCCATCCAGGTCGCCACCCACACCAGGGCCGTGGTGCCAGTCGTCACGGTCACGGTCGGCCCTCCACCGCTGTCGAGCCCTGTGTACGTGGTCGAGCTGGTGGTGCTCGCCGTCAGGGTTCGGGACCGGAAGCAGTTCCGGGCCGTGATGGCGTTGGCCCCGGTGGTGATGAGCATGTTGCCGGTGAAGTTTGCCTTGGCGGCCTCGGTCTCCAGCAGGTTGTCACGCACGTAGGTGTTGAACTGGGCCGCGGTCAGCGGCGAGCCGGGCACGGCCGTCATGGGGGCTGTCCACGCCATCCGGGACCCCCTTTCACAGCGGCATGACCACCAGGTGGCGTTCGGCGAAGCTGGCGATCTCCGACGTGGTGCCGGCCCGGTAGAGCATGGTGAAGGTGTTGGAGCCGGGGTTGAGTTCGGTGAACCGGTGGAAGCTCATCGCGCGCAGCGGCTGGCCGGCCGGCGTTCCGTCGTTGATCAGCCGCCAGTTGTTGTGGGCCGGCACGTTGCTCGCCCCCGTCGCGGCCACGCTGCAACTCGACTGGCCCTGCGCCGTGTCGTTGCTCAGCTCGGCGGCGAACCACACCAGGGCCTCAGACCCGGTGGTGACCGTCACCTGCGGGCCGCCGGTCTTCGCCGTGTAGATGTCCGTCGTCGCGGTCACGGTGCCGGCCGCACTGGACCCCGTGGTGGTCCGGGCCGTAATCTCCCGGGCGCCGGAGGTGACGAAGTGCTGGCCGGCCGCGGTCGCCTTCGCCGGGGCCGTCGTCATCAGGTTGTCGCGTATGTACAGGTTGTATTCCTGCGCCGAGAACGTGGCGCCGGCCACCGCCGTCATCGGGGCTGTCCACGCCATCCGAGCCCCCTCACATGGCCATGACGATGATGTTCCGGCCATAGAACGTTGCCGTGCCGAACCCGGTCTTGTACTTCATCGTGAACGTGTTGGCCCCGGGGGTCAGGTTGGTCACGAAGTGGACGGTGCCGAACTTTGGGGCGGCGCCGGCCGCCACACCGTCGACCAGGCCGCGCCAGGTGTCGCTGGCCGCGATCGTCGTCGCCCCGCTCACGGCGTACGAGAAGCTGTTCTGCACGTTGGCGGACGTGTTGGACGTGCCGGAGTTCAGGAACACCAGAGCCCGCGTGCCGGTCGTCAACGTCACCGACGGGCCCACCGTCGCCAGGTCGGTGTAGGCCAGGGATGTCGTGGTCTGCGATGTGTTCACGGTCGCTGACGCGATCTCGCGCTCAGCGATGCTGTTCGCCCCCTGCGAGACGAACCAGCGGCCAGCCGTCGTGGCCTTGCCCGGCATCGTCTCGTTGAGGTTGTCCCGCACGTGGGCGTTGAACTGCGCGGCCGTCCACACAGCGTTCGCCACCGCAGTCATCGGGGCTGTCCACGCCACGGCTACCCCCCGGTGTGCTCGGCCGTCTCGTCGTCCAGATCCTTCACGGACTGCCCGTGCGGGGCGCCCGAGCGCAGAGCGAGCGTGTGTCCGGCGGGAAACCAGTTCCGGGTACGCGGCACCATGCGCCGTTCCAGGGCCGCCATGATGTCGTCGGCGTTCGCCGGCCACTCCACCTTGGCGAGCTGCTTGCACTCCGGACAGTGGTAGGCGGACTGCCGCGGCTGGAGCGCCAGGGCTGAACCGCAGTCGACCGGGCAGTCTGCGACCCACCGGCCGTGGTTGACGTAGGCCCTGGCCTTGGCCGTGATGAGTGCGGTCATCAGAACCCCAATCCGCGATTGTCGAGCTGCCCCATCGTCGGGTCGTCCAGAACGAAGATCTCCGATGAGAACGACACTCCGGCTTCGGCGAACACGCCGTTGTCGAAGTCCGCCGTGGGGGAGTCGAAAGTGAAGTAGTTCGGCGTGGCGCCGGCTGACTCCGGGGCCCGCTCGCAGGAGAACGCCACCCGGTGGTCCAAGCCGACCTGCGCGATGTCGTGTTCGATCTGGTCGATGAAGAAGTCATGGTCCACGAACGTCTGCTCTGGCTCCACGACGTGAATGCGGTCTGACAGCGCCCGGTCGAGTATCTGGGTGATTCGCGTGTCGTTGCCGGAGTTCACCGTGATGGTGACCACGGGAAGCCGCTTCGCGCGCTGCCCGATGATGACGTTCGCGATGGCGTCCGCGTCGTTACGCGAGGCGAAACGCAGCTCGGCGTCTTGCAGGGTTCGCACCCCGTGCACGTCCTGCGAAGCCGAGTCCTTGGCCTCCACGCGCAGGGTGCGGGAGACGGTGACCGGCTTGGCCCGCAGGCGAAGCCCC
This sequence comes from Streptomyces sp. 796.1, assembly GCF_047525675.1. Classification (NCBI taxonomy): domain Bacteria; kingdom Bacillati; phylum Actinomycetota; class Actinomycetes; order Kitasatosporales; family Streptomycetaceae; genus Streptomyces; species Streptomyces sp. 796.1. Next base: position 80,089 of record NZ_JBLIWA010000012.1, read on the forward strand.
TCGATCACCGAGTTCGCCGAAGCCGTGATCTCGATCCACGTCGTCTGGCCGCTGGCCCGAGTCACGGTCGTGGTGACGCTGCCGGACACCAGGGTGAAGTCGGTGCCCGCCTCGGGGGCCTCGGCGTCGATGAACGGGTCATCGGTGCGGACGACGATCGTGCGGGACTCGCCGGTGCCCAGCGTGAAGATCTCGTCGGTCTCCCACACCACCTGGGTCGGCTGGGGGTCGCGCTCTTCCACGTCGACGGTGACCTGGTTGACCAGGTCCCGCCAGCCGATGTCGTAGGTCATGGGGGAAGCGAATGTCGGCTCCAGGCCGACGGGGCGGAACGTGGCCTGCACCGTGGTGGAGGCCGGCCGGGTCAGCCGGTGGTGCCTGTCGCGGAACACGAAGGCGCCGCTGCCGGACACGTAGGCGATAGCCGGCGGGCCCTCCGCTTCCACGATGCCGGCCAGCGCCGTCAACGCGTCCTCCCCGTCCGCCCACCACCACCGAATGGTGGTGGCGCCGGCGTCGATGTCGCGCAGTGAGGCCGGCCAGCCCATCACGTCGAGCAGGGCGTGGATGGCGGCGCCGGTCTGCACCGACCGGAATAGCGCCGTGGACGGCTGGGCCTCACGGAACTTCGACAGCATGTCGAGCACCGACAGCTTCACCGACCGTGACTCGCGGTCGGGAAGCAGCTCGAAGTCATCGACGTACCCCTGGAACAGGTCCCGGGTGACGCCCTGGTGCGTGGCCTGCACCAGGACTCGCTTCCCGGGAGTCAGCCGGCCGGCCAGGGGCGAGCCCGGGTTGTCGGGCGAGTAGTCGCCCGACTCGTTGTCCAGCTCGAACGAGGTCTCGCCCGGGGCCACAGCGGACAGGGCCCGGGCCTCGTCCCGGCCGGAGCGGAACCCGACGGCCTGCCGGAGTCCCAGCACGCGGGCGGAGACGTTCTCGCCCGCGTCGCCGAAGTCCCCGTCGTCGTCCCAGTCGATGCTGAACGTGTACGTCGCATCTGTCACTTGGGCAGCCGCCCCTTCCGCTTGAGGTTCTGCATGGCGCCCGCCAACATCTGCTCGAACTCGCGCTCCGACTTGGCGTACACGTTGCCGTGGATGTGGACGTGCGTGCAGTCCCCCTCGCCCCTGCCGCGGGGCACGAGGTCATGGCCAACGGGCTCCGGTCGGCCGGTGCCGTTGAACGCCAGACTCAGACCGGTGGGCAGGAAGCCGCCCTGGTCGAAGCTGTTGACCAGTCCTCCGAGGTGGTAGGGGCTGCCGGGGACCTTTCCGCCGTACCGCCGCTTGATGTAGCGGGCGGACGCGGCCATGTTCGCCAACGGGTCGAAGATGTTGTTCGACGTGCCGGCGACGTGGTTGGCCCGAAACGTAGCCATGATCAACTGCATGAGCCCGCGGCTCGGATCACCCCGGCGGGCGTTGGAGTCCGACCGGTTGATGGCCCGAGGGTTACCACCCGACTCGGCCGCCATCAGGGCCATGAAGCGGCCGATCTGGTTGACGTTGACACCACCGAGCCGCAGGGCTTGCAGGGCGAGCCCACGCCAGCGGTTCACGCCACTGCCACCCGGGCCACCCTGGTAGGTATCCGGCCCCTTGTTCGCCAAGCCATTCAGGCCCTGGAAGAAGTCCTTGACCTGAGACTTGGCAGCACCCGACGCCGTGGGGTCGCCCACCGCAATGCCGTGGATGTGAGGAGAGAAACCCTCCTTCCGGCTGCGCGCCCACGCCGCGAACCCGGAAGCCCGCATGTTGCCGACGATCGAGTTCGACGCCGGGTTGAGGTCAACCGCCCCACCACCGGTGTGCGTTCCCGCGCTGGCCTTGGCGTTGCTGTAACTGCCCTGCGCGTAGCTGAACCGGCGGCGCGCCAGGCGCTCGGCGTTGAGCAGCATGGCGCGGGTGCGGACGTTGACGGTGACGCCTCGGAAGCCAACGCGCTTCCCATCGCCCGCCTTCCACCCCTTCCACGGGATGTAGCCGTTGCCCGAGTCGTCGGTAGCCTTCGACATGACGAAGTCGATCAGGGCATCGAAGCCCCGGTTGGCGTTCTCCTTGATGGCCGTGGAAACGACCCCGGACTTGCCCCTTTCGTCCTTCGCGAGACCGCCGACCAGCTTCCGGTACGGGGTGAACAGCGCCTTCATCGCGCGGCCGGCCAAGCTGCGGAAGATGCCCCCGGCCCAGTCGAAGACCTGGCCCACCGGGTCGGTGACGAAGCCGGCCGCGGCCTTGCCGGCATCCTTGATGACGTCGACAGGGTTCGGGATCGCGCCGCCGAGGAAGAAGCCGGGGCGCCGCTGGGGCCCGAAGTGGTTGAGGGCGCTCTTGCCGGAGCCACCGTTCAGCCAGTCCAGCGTCTTGGTGCCCAGCTCGCGGACGCGAGACCGACGGATGACGTACTCGCCGGCCTGCGCCATGATCGGAACTCGGTCGCCACCCGAGCCGGAACCGGGAATCTCGCCACCGCTGCGGAAGCCGAGCTTGGCCTTCGGCAGGTCCGGGACGCCCGGGATCTTGCCGGCCGTGGAGTTCCACGCTCGACGCAGACCGTCGTTGTAGACGGTGTTGACGAAGAACTTGACCGGGCTCTTGGTGACGCCGCGCAGTTTCGACCAAGCCTGGTCGATGCCCCGTACAGCCGTTTCGAACGCCTTCCTCACCGTACGCAGACCACCGCGCACGGCGTTGAAGGCCGGACGGATAGCGTCGTTCCAGATCCTCCGGACTGCGCGGCCCAGTAGCGACCAGGCCACACGACAGGCCGCGCTCACCGCGCGGAAGGAGGAACGGACCCCACCAAGCAGTACGCGGACAGCCGTGAAGGCAACACGAATCGTGTTCGCCCACACGGCGCGGACGACCCGGCCGAGGAACGACCAGGCCGCGCGACATGCGGCTCCCACAACGCGGAAAGAGGTGCGGACCCCGCCGAGCAACATCCGGACGGCGACAAAGGCGACCCGGATCGTGGTCAGCCACACAGCGCGGACGACGCGGCCAAGCAGCGACCATGCTGCGCGACATGCGGCGCCCACCACGCGGAAGGACGCGCGGACCCCGCCAAGCAGCACCCGGACGGCGATGAGCGCCGGCCGGATCATGCTCACCCAGACGGCCCGCGCCACTCGACCGAGGAAGGTCCACGCCGCGCGCATGGCGACGCAACCTGCGGCCCACGCAGTCCGCATGGCCCCCCAGACCAGCAAAGCGAAGGCGCGGATGCCGCCCCAGACTGCCCGCCAGTTCGCGGCCAGAAGAAGCAGCCAGCCCACGGGGCCGATAAGCAGGATCAGCCACTTCCACTTTCCGCCGAGAAAGCCCCATACGGTCAGGGCAAGCCCCTTGATGAAGGCCCAGGTAGCGGAGAAAGCAGTTCGCACCCCGCTCCAGGTGTGCGCCCAAATCGTCTGGAACCAGGTGGTCTTCGTGGCGATGAGGACAACAGCGCCCACCAGAGCGATAATTGCCAGAGTGACTATTCCGATCGGGCTTGCAGCCCAGACCAGATTCAGCGTAGCCCACGCCATTTTCAGCATCGTGATCAGAGTGACGATGGTCCGAATGACCATCAGACCCAGAATCGCGGCCTTCCAAGCGTAAAAGAGAATGATGATCGTCTGGAGAACGGGGATAGGCAACGCCGCAATGATGCGCAACAGGGCCGTTGCCAACCCGAGGGCCAAGGGGCCCAGCCCAGCCATTGCCGTACCAACGTGCCCCAGAACCTGCACGAGGAGACGAAAAAACTCCCCAACAGAGGGACCCTGCGAACGGACCAGGGCGAAGAAGCGGGTAAAGCCACCGCCCTCGGCCCAGCGCCGTGCTGCCGCAGCTCCCTGCACGAGTGCACCCGTCAGGCTGCTGACAAACGGCGTGGACGCCCGGAACCCGAATCCGAGCACTGCCGCAATATCGCGGCCGGCCTTGATCAGGTCCCGCATGGCCGGAACGCCAACGGACTTGATCAGACCCATGAAACGGCGGAAGCCGTCAGCGTCGGTAAGCCAGTCACCCGTGGCGACGCCGAGGACACGCATTTCCCGACTGACCAGCTTGAAAACCGGCGCAACCAGACCAGCCGCCTTGGCCGCCCCATTCAGAACAGGAATGATCGGCGCAAGCGTGGCATCCCGCGTCGCCCGTGACACACGCCGCAGCGCATCCGAAACCTTGTCCTCAGACTTCAGATACGACTGCTGAGTCTGCGACAGCTTCGAATGAGCGTCGCGCATCTTGTGCACGGCTTCGATCTGGTGCTTCACCATGGCGCCGTACATGGCGAAACCGGCGCCCGCAGTGACAGCCATCCCCACCGTCGCGGCGCCAACTCCGGCCGCCACCGTGCCAATAGGAATGAGCGCGGGCGCCAGCGAAAGCGCAGCCGTGCGGAGCCCCCCGAACCGCTTGGACGTTGCGAGCAACGCCTTCTCGTTGTCCTGAAGTCGGCTGTTCAGCCGGCGCAGATCCCGGCGGGCCCGCAGCACCCCGGCGCCGTCGTAACGGCTGAAGATGCTGAACCCGAGATGCGTGAGGGTGGCCACGAGAAACCACCCCCTTGGCGCTATTCTTCCTCTACCTCACCCGAATCCCGGTTCCTCTTCTTGGAAGGGGCCCGAAGGGCAAGCTCATGAGGGCGTGGGTACCGCTCAGGCGCGGGAATCGGATTCGGATGGGACTCGTCCGAGAAGTGAGCTGCGCCCAGAAGGTGAGCAATAAAGCCCAACTGCTCGTGGATGGCCGCAAGGATCTCGTCCCCGTGTACCGAACCAACGGGTCCGGCCACTTTCTCGTACGCCATCCATTCAGCAAGTTCGCGTGAACTCACCGACGACAGCATGTCCTTCACGGACTTGTGGTGCAGGGCGAGGGTCAATCGGAAATAGAAGGCTCGCTCTGGTCGTCGGTAAAACCCTCGGCCAACTGCTCCTGGTCTTCCGGGGTTATGCCGGAAAGGGCGCACGCCACGTCGAAGCAGAGTGCCAGCGACTTCGCCGACTTGGTGCCCAGCTTGAGAATGTCTGCGTCCGTGAAGATGCGGCGGCCACCTTCGTCAATGGCGGACCAGGCGACCAGCCGGGCACGGGCGTTGACCATGTCGGGGACGGTTTCACCGTTCTTCATCTTCGCGAGCGAATCCTCGTAGCGGTCACGCTCCGAGCCGGAAAGCCCGCGAAGTCGGACTTCGCCGCCCCACTTCGGTACGTGCACGTCTTCCGTTTCGATGTCGTCCGCTTCGAAGATTTGCTGTTTCGACAAGAGAGCCATGCGGGTGTGACCTTTCGTGCAATTGCGGGTTTTGCCTGCGGGTGGCGGTATGGAAAGGCGCCCCGGGGACCCGCACGCACCCGGGGCGCCAGCATGTGAGACAACGTTGTCAGCTTCTAGCGGCAGCGACAGTGTCACGCGCCCGCTGGAGCACGCCCAGAAGGGCCGTCGTCATGGGCTCACGAGCTTCGGAGAGAGTTTCGACAAACCAGCCGGGCTGGATCGGCCTCTGGGTCACCCACTCGTTCCGGTTGCCGAAGACGGGGTGCCGCCAGCCGCGTTCGCCGTCCAGCCCACGGGGAATCATGACCTGGTTCTCTTCGGGCATGCTCGTGACGATCCGCATGTACGAGCCGCGCCGGCCCCCGACGGCGGCCGTGGCGCGTACGCCGCGGGCGACCTTGCGGCGCAGGCCGGTGTGCCCCGCGTTTCCCGCGACCGGGAGGGTGCGTACCTTCTGCTGCGCCTGCCTGACGAACGGCTTGACGGCGTCACGCATCTCCTTGCGGAGCTGCGTGGGCATCCGGGCATCGATGGCGCGGAGCGCGTTGGCAACGCGGGTGAAGTCCTCACCGGCGACGATGCGGACCGTCGCGGCCATTACGGGGTGTCGTCCCGGTTGAAGGTTCCCCGCTGAACCGGGAACTTCACCGACGTCTCCGACAGCTCACCGACCTTGCCGTTCAGGGGCGAGTACTCCAGAAGAATGCACGTGCCGCTGAACTCGGGGTTGGTGGCCGAGACGGCGCCCACCGTGGGCTTCACCGACACGACGAACTCCGTGGCGTTCTTCCACAGCGGCCACAGCACCGAGTCGACTTCGCCGGCAGCGAAGTCCTGCTGGAAGTTGAGGGTGAACGAGTTGTCCTCCAGGCCGGCCTTCCGTTCGCGGCCGGCGCCGTCGAAGCTCGTAGTGTCGATCTCGTCCTTGGACGCGCTGATCTCGACTGAGTTGACGTGGTCAGAGAAGTCGGTGCCGTTGACCATCACAACGCAGTCAACGAGAACGGTCTTAGCCATGGTGGTCGTCCTTCACGTGCTTGCGGCCAGCCATGGCCGACTGCTGGTTCCCCGGCTTCACGGCCGGTTTGGGGTGCTCGGCCCGCGCAGTGGCCGGCTTGGGTTCGCGAGGCGGGTTCGGGGCCGCCCGCTCCGGTCCGCGCGCTGCCTCCCGGGGAGGGTTGGGAGCCGCCTTGCGGGAACGTTTCTCCTCTTCGCGCTGCTGAGCGAGCGCGGCCAACTGCTCGGGAGTCGGCACAGGCGCCCGACGTCGGCGAGCCATCACAGGGTCCAGTCGGCGCGGATCACGGCGACGGTGACGTTGGCCGTGGCGGAGATCGAGAGCGCCGCCCGACCGTCGGCGCCGGCATAGTCGCTGTGCAGCGGAATCCACACCTCGCCGGTGTTCGCCGCCAGAGTGAACGTCACGGTCGCCGGGGTGGCCTCGGTGTACACCGTGCCAGTCACCGGAAGGGTCACGGTGACCGTGCGGGCTGCGGCGTCGGTGTTCTTGTACACGACGAAGGTGTTGAGGCCGGTGCCAACCTCGGCCGTGTCTGAGGCTGCCGCCGCGGTGAACGTCGGCTTGGTCCCCGCGTGGACAATGCGCTGAGTCGTCAGTGCGGCCATGGCTTTCCCTTCATCGTTACGCCGTCCCCGACGTGTGAACTACGAGGCGCAGTACGGCGCCGACATGTGGAATGCGGGCGGTGGCGAACTCCCCGCCGTAGCCGCGCATGGACTTGATGAGCGATTCCGTGTCAGGCAGGCCGAGCGAACGGTTTTCGTAGATGGCCTGCCGCACGGACGAGGGCCCGGAGCCGCTCAGGTAGTTGTCCAACCGGTCTTGCGACAGGCCGCTGTCCGTACGCGGCACCAGAACGAACAGGTCGAAGTTCCAGGTATCGGTGCCGCGTTGGAGCGACACGGCGAAGTCTGCGTCTACCGGCATGACCACCACGGCCGGGCACTGGGCCACATCCGGGACGGTGTCGTAGCAGATGAGTCCCGGAATCTGCGCTTGGAGCGCGGTCTTCACCGCCGTCCGCAGTTCCATCAGGCTGGCCATCACGCCACCTGGATTCGGTCGCGGCAGAACGGGCTGAGCTTGCCCATGGCGGTCCGGTCGTCCTGCACGCGTACCACGCCGAATTCGCCGAACCCCGCGACTCCTAGTGGCGAGTCCTTGAGCTGGAAGTTCTTGGCCGCCAGGATGAGGCAGGCTTGCTTCACCGGGGCCGGCACGGAGGACCAGCCCCAGTCAGCGGTCACTTCCACGCTGGGGCGCCAGCCGCCCGGGAACGTGCGCCAGCCGACCGCGCTCAGCCGCCAGTACGGCCAGCCCGCGTATCCGTTGCGCACCCCGTTCAACGGCTCCGCTTGGTACTCAGCCCCCGACCAGGTGGTGTCGAACGTGCCGCTGTCCGAGGAGTCCACGCGCAGGGAGAAGCCGACTTCGGTATGGAAGTCGTCCACGATCAGCCGTCGCGGCGACGTCGGCCGGTAGAGGCGAGCCGTCGCGGCGCCGGCGTTGTTGAACTGCCGTCGGGTGTACCGCTCGATCTCACGCGAAGCAGAGTTCAGCGCGCCCGTCAGACTGGCGTCCTGCGACGTGTCCACGAAGACGTTGCCCAGGTACGCCTTCAACTCTGGCAGCGTGATGTAGCTATCGCCGAGGGCCATGGAGCGACCCCCCTTCGATGTCTACTTGTTCTCGGAAGGGGTTCGGCTCTTGCTGCCGGGCGGCCGACCCCGCCGCTTGGGGGCCGGCCGCAGCAGGCGTTCGTACTCGTCTTGGGGGACCAGGTGGCCGGGGGCCCAGTGCAGCCACCGGCCGGCCGGGTCGCCTTCCTCCACGACCCGGCACCTGTCCTCGGTGAGATACAGGTGCCGGTTGACCGTGACGCGCTCCGCCATCAGGTCTGCGTCCCGACCTTGGTCCACGTCGCCGCGGCCTTCGTGCCGGTGTTGATGTAGAGCACAGCGTTCGTGTAGTCGACGCACAGCGCCCCCTTAGGGGCGACGCCGTTGAACTGGGTGGTCGGCGCGCCCGCGCTCTGGTAGAGCCGCTGGCGTGCCACCGCGTCGTCATCCGCCGGCGGATTCACGACTTGAGGCATGGGTTACTCCTCCCACAAGGTGCCCAGCGGCCAGAAGGAACGATTCTTCTGGCCGCTGAAACGCGGATCACAGGCCGGTGACGACGCCGAACGCCTTCGGACGGAAGTGGACCATCACGGCGCGCATGTCCGCGCGGATGACCTGCTTGCCGTTGATGAAGTAGTCGGAGTGGGAGTTGGTCACCTGCACGTCGATGCCGCGGCGGATGAACAGCATCGAGTACTGGGCGAAGTCGCCGGCGATTGCCTTGGTGGCCGTGTGCGCCGTCGTCGGAACCACCGGCACACCCCACACGGTGGTCGGGCCCGAGCTGGCCGGGTGACCCCAGATGTACTGGCCGTCCGCCGTCTTGAGGAGCTGCACGGCCTGCCACTTCGACGGGGCGATGAACAGCACGTTCGGCTCGGCGAACCCGTCGCTGCGGATCGACGTGAACAGCTTGTAGATCGCGTCCAGCGTGGTGTCCGCGCCCAGAGCCTGTGACTGGATGCCCACCACGTTCTCGGTGCCCAGCAGGTTCGGAGTCGTACCGTTGCCCACCAGAACCTGAGAGTCCAGCCGGCGGCGTACCATGCCGGTGAGCCGGGCCTCAAGGTAGGCGCGCGCCGCGGGCTCGTCTTCCAGTTGCTCGTCGGTGACGGGAATCCATGCGGGCAGCTTCTCGACCGACCGGGACCGCTCGGTGAGGGCGAGCGCCGCCTCGCCGAAGGTGGCACCTTCCGCGACTTCCACGACTGCGGTCGCGGTGTGGGTGGTCTCTTCCATGTACTTGTAGTCCGACTGGCTGATGGTGCCCTTCGGAATGAAGTCCACCACGTGGGTCTCCGGACGCAACGGCGTCAGCTCCACACGGCCGGACCGCACATCCTCGGGGTCCCAACCAGCCGTACGCTGAAAGAGGGTCTTGACCTCAACGTCAAGGGTCGCCTTGCGGCCCACGTTGCGGTAGGCATCGGACTTGAGGAACTGGCCGACCAGCGACCGGGCGCCGCCCTTGGACTCCGGTCCGGCGTCCGCCCCCGTCTCACGGTGGGCGTCGTCCAGGGCGAGTTCGTCAACGGCCTTGTTGATCTCCTTGAGCCGTTCCACCTCGCCCTTCAGCTCGGTGATCTCTTCGTTCTTGGTCCGAACCCAACCGAGCTTCTCCGTGGAGTCACCAGTCAGGGACTTGACCTTGGACATGTCGTAGTCGGGGCCGGCCTCGGCGAACACGTCGCGCAGAGACTTGCGCGCGGCGTCGAGCTTGCCCAGCGCGTCCTTGAGCGCAGGGAATTCTGACATCGTTGTCTCTCTTTCGAAAGGCGAAAGCGTGTGGGCGTGAAAAAGCCCGGCGCGCGGTGGCCGGGCTGAAAGAGGGAAGGGGGACGGTTAGAGGTCGCTGGCGATCGATGCCAGCCACAGCTGTTGCGCCTCGTTGGCGCCGTCCTCGTCGGTGGGTTCGACGGCCAGCAGGGCGTCGAGCTTCCCCAGCTCGTCGCGCACTCGCTTGACCAGTCCGCCGGACTCGTCGCCGAGCCCCTTGCCCTTTTCGGCCCGCTTCGCCATGACGTCGGCGGCCCGCTGTGTGAAGGAGGTGAGCGAAGCCATGACAGCCTCACCTTCTTCGGAGAACCTGAGTCCCTTCGTGTCGAGAGTGCGAGTGCCGACACCCGCGCCCAGCATCACCGGGGACACCTCGTGCACGTCCAGCTCTTTGAGGACGCGAACCGACTTCCCGTCGTGCTCGCCCGGGGCGGAGTCCTTGACGTCGAAGCCGTACGACCACTCGCCCAAGCCGTCCTCTGCGAGGGCCTTCACGGTCTCGAAGGTGTCCCGGCCGTGCTGGGTGTTCAAGAAGAACTGCCCCTCCAGCCGGGCTTCCTTGCCGTCCGTCCGTACGACCCCCTTGCCGACCGGCAGGGCCCCGGCCCACGAGCCGTGGTTGTACGCAGAGATGACGACCGGGACGCCATCTCTGATGGCCCCCTTCACCGTCACGTCCCCGTCCCGGTCCACCACGTCGAACGTGGAGAACACCGCCGTGACCATGCCTCGGTCGGCGTCCTTGATCTCCACGCGGCCAAACGCCTTACGGTCCATCGCCACCCTCCTCGGCAGTCGGTTCCGGCTTGTCTGCTGCGGGTGGCTTGCGTCCGCCCGGCGGCCCGCCCTCGTCGGGCTCGGGCGGCGGGTCCTCGGTGGCGCGCTCGGCGCCCACGGCGGCGGCCTCAGCCTGCCGTTGACGTACCGGGTCGATGGCAAGCTGGCCCCAGTCGCCTGACTCCAGCGCGGCGACGATGCTGTCCAGCTCGAAGCCCGCGTCCGTCAACGACGTGATGATGGCCGCTTCGGTCTGCCGCACAGCGGCTTCCTCCTGCGACCGCCGCTGCGCCTGGTCGTCCTCCTGCGGGGCCGGCGGTTGCATCTGCACCGACACCAATCCGGTGTGCCGGCCGAACAGCTTGGTGACATCGTTGTCTCGCACCGCTTCAACCACGGCGTCGTTCTCGAAGCCCGACTTGATCCCCGCGTCGATGGCGTTGAGGTTGATACGCATGATCTCCGCGCGGTCGGTCTCGTCCTCCCGCAGGAACGCGATGTCCCGCGTGTCGTACCAGAGGCTGCGCCCGTCTCCCAACACGGTGGAGTTGCCCAGCACCAGCAGCGGTTCGAGGGACGCGGCGGCCATCCGCCACAGCGGGCGCATCGTGCCGTCCGCGAACCGGCGCCGGCTGGCGTTGTAGTTGCCCGAGTTCAGCGACGAACCCTGCATGCCCTCGGAGAACCCCACCCACGACGCCGGCACGCCGGCCGCCGCGGCGATCCGAGATTCCCCCTTGCCGACCGTGGCCGCGAAGTCGAGCTGCTTGAAGTCGTACGACAGCGGCGTGACGTCCGCGCCGCCCATCAGAAACAGCGTCTTGTACGCGTTCCACGCGCCCCGGTGGCCCTGGTTGAACTTGGCCACGAACTCATCGAACGCGTCCTCGTCGGCGTCCTTGTCGAACTTCACGACCATGTTCGGCACGGCCGCGTTCTCGAAGAAGTTCCGTTTGTGGGCCGTCGAAGATATGTCGGCTTCCACCTCGCGTACCACCGGCGTAATCCACGACATGCCCCGGAAGCGGGCCACCGGGTCCGGGATCGGCGAGTAGTGGCACACCTCGTCGGGCAGTAGCCGCACCGCTTCGGCACGCGGCCCGCTGTCCAGCCGCGAACCTCGCGGCTCGTACACGATCATCAGCACCCGGGCGTCGAGCGCCCACGGGTCCTTCGACTTCGAGCCGATGATCAACGTCACCCAGTCCGGGCGCATACGCACGATCCGCCGGCCAGAGCCCCGCGCCGCGCGCCCAAGGTTGCCGTTGTCGTCGGCGATGGTGGCCCAGAAGTTGCCGGCGAACGTGACGTCCTGCTCCATGTGCGCCAGCAGCTCGCCCGTCGTACCGCCAGGCCACGGCCGCTCCAGCAAGCCCAGCTCGGGCGACCCAAACAGGTCGGACGGGCGGCCCTGCTCGAAGCGGCGCCACTGGAATCGGGCCTCACTGAACACCATCTGCCGCGCCAGCATGCAGGCCGCGACCGGCCCGTTGCGTTTGAGCGCCATGTTCACGTACGACTCGAAGTCGTTCTCAATGCGCTCGGTCTCCCCGGCCGGCGCGCCGTCCATGAACCCGCCGGCCAGGTTCAGCGCATGCTGCGGCGACCACACCTCGGGCTCCGACCACGACTTCGAGGCCACCGACGAGGCGAACCCGAACCGACGAAACAACCAACCCATCAGCCGATCACTCCCCCCACGCCGCCCGGGGGCGGGATCTCGGCCGGTTCACACCGCGGTCATGGCCGAAGCGGGCCAGCGTCGCCGCCACCAGGGGCGTGATGTCCACGGATGAGTTGCGCTTATCCCACGCCCACAGGTCCGCCAGGTCACGCTTCGCGGCACCGGCGACCGCCATGTTCAACATGGGCTGGTTCAGGTGAACCAGGTCGGGGGTGTTGCCCTTCATCGGCACCACCGAGCTGTAGAACCTGCCGCACGCCTGCGCGTACTCGCGCATCGTCGGGGAGATGACCGTCAGCCCGTGCTTCTGCATCGGCTCAACGAAGCTGCCGGCCTGCGAAGCCTGGTCGATCACGAACACCACCTTGCGGTTCTTCGCGATCTCCCGAGCCCGCGGCACCACCCAGTCCACGCCCTGCCGGTAGTCGTACCGCAGGCCGTCGCCCGTCACCTCCACGTGCACCTCCCGCACCCCGTCAACGGACTCACCGTTGAAGGCGCACGCCACCATGCACGAGGAGCGTCGGTCCGGAGACGTATCGATGCCGATGCACACCGGCCCCTGCGGCGACGACACCGAGTCGAAACGGGCCGTCCACGCGTCCTCGGAGATGACCTGCCACGCGTCGCCTTCGACCGGCCAGTCACCGCCGCCCAGACGTTCCTGTGCGAAGGTGGCCGGGTCCATGGCGGCCCGCTCACTCTCGATGTGCTCGACCGAGATGCGGATGCCCAACCCCGGGTTGGCCTTCGCGTACGAGTCGACCAGCCGGACGAACGCGCGTTCCCGCTCGGCATCCGACAACGATGTCTCGTTGTCCGGCATGCCCACGGGATCATGCTCCGTGCAGCCACGCGGGCAGAACTCGCTGCACGCGTCCACCGACCACTCGAAGAAGCACAGCCGCTCGTCCACGCCGCGCAGCGCCCGCTGCCTCATGCGGCCGAACGCCGTGCTCTCCTTGTCGCCCGCCGACCCCGTCAACACGAGCTGCGGATTCGGCCGCGCAGACATCGTCGGCAGCAAGGCCGCCAACTGCGTGTCCGTGAGGTACATCGCCTCATCAAGGATCACCTTGTCGGCGGTGAAGCCGCGGCCACCGCCCTTGGTGCGCGTCCGGAAGCGCAGCCGCTGCCCCGACAGCAGCTCGATGCCTTCCTCACCGTGGGACCAGGTGATGCGCTTGACCTCGGACTTGAACTCCGGGTTGTCCGAGATCAAGGCTTCGATCCGTTGGAAGGCTTCCTTCGACGTGTCGAACTGGTGGGCCGAGTGAATGATCAACCGGTCTCCGAACAGGAACAGGCAGGCCAGCTCGTACGCCTCCAGGACCGAGCCCTTGCCGTTCTGCCGCGACACCATCAGGCCGCACTCCAGCGCCGCCCACGTCGGCGTCCCGTCCGCCAGCCGCTGCCCCCGCTCCGCCAACGCGTGCTCCAGGAACAGCCGCTGCCACGGGTCAAGAACCAGCCCGGCGGCCCCCGCCAGGTCGACGGCTTCCTGACCGGCGCTCCGCGTGCTTAGTCCCAAGCTCGTGGGACTGTGCAGAATCCGGGGGGTCTGCACCCCCATGACGTCGCTCGCGTCGAAGGCGAATCTCATCGAGGTGGCTCACCTCCGCATCCGCGTCCGGCAGAGCCTCAATCCGCTCGATGATCTTTTCGAGCCGCAGCAACAGCGACGCCTGGTCACCCGTCCGCAACCGCGAGCTGAGACACGACTTGCACAGGTTCGCTTCGAGCTGGTGAGCGATGTAGTCCCGCATCGCGATCAACGAAGCCCGCAGGTCACCACCGTTCACCGCCTCCTCAAGCGACACCCGATCCACGCCACCGCCCCCTGCTGATCAATAGAGAGAGAAACGGTCACGATGGGGCGGGGTCTCCCGTGAGCCTTGATCACGTGCCACCCCCGCCCCCCTGGGCCCGGGGCCTGGTCCGGCCGGCAGGGTGGGGGGTGCTTTGGAGACCTGTCGTCCCCCTACGCCGGAGTGATCTGGCAGCGGTGGGGCTGGTGGCCGTGCCGAGCTGCTGGGCCGGCCGACGCCTCGTGGTACGAGGGGCTGCTCACCACCTGGTGGAGTTGATCGGCTTGTGCCAGTCGAGCCGGGCGCCGCGCGAGCTGTTGCACGAGTGGTGGGCTTCGCGGAGGTTGTTGATCTCTAGGTAGAGCTCTGGCGCGAGGCTGTATGGAACGACGTGATCGATGGTCCAAGACCATGGATCGTTCGGTGCAATCGACATGTCGATGGGCTTGCCACACAGCCAGCACACGTGGGTACCAGTGGCGCGTAGGTGCGCCTGTATCCGGCGCCATGGTCTGCCGCCACGACTGGGCATGAGGCACACCACCAATCGCAGGCGCTGGGAGTGCTGCTCAGCTCAGCGCACAGACGACAGGCCAGGTGTGCCTGCTGCTGGGGCACAGGTACGGGGTGGGCTGTGGGGCCTGGGCGCGTGGAGGTATAGGCCAGGGTGGGTCCGGTATGGCGAGCAGGGTCCGGCTCAGCCGGGTGGCCCACACAGGAAAGGCCCGGTACCTCAGCGGATACCGGGCCCTGCGTCTGTGGGGCTCCCCGTGATCGGGACGCACCTGTGCTACTGGCTGTTCAGGATAGGTGGGTCACCCTTTCGTGCGCAAACCTCATGAATCTGGAGCAAATCCCACCGTGCGTTGCCCTTGCCGGGCCTCCCGTACCGGGTCAGCTTCCCGTCCCGGGCCAGGTTGTAGATGCGCCGCCGGACCGTCTCCAGCGGCACCTGCTCTTCGAACACCCACTGGACGTAGACGGCGGCGGCCTCGGTGTCGACCAGGATCATTCGTCCGCGAATCGGTGCGCCGTCACGCCATCGCGGTCGACTCGTCCCAAACGGACGCGGAGTGATCCGTCAGCCCCCGTACGGGGCGGCGCATCGGCGTCGACTTCGAGGGTGCCCAGATAGATGTACGTAACGCCTTCCGCCGCGTCGTAGTACCGAACTTCAACTTCGCCGTTCGGGGCCCAAGCCACTTCGAGGGTCTGCTGTCGCAGCAGCCGCCAGCTTGGCCGATCGGTGGCGGCGGCGGTTCCATGAGGCAGCGGAAGGTCGAAAGCGTCTGTGGGCATCAAGGGCGGACCTTTCATGTTGAGACCTCAGTCATGTGCGGATGATCGGGTTGCCTGATGCCCGTGAAGGCGTCGAGCCACTGCCACGGCCAGTAGGCCACGCCGCACGAGTCGGCGGTGGTCGTGCCGACGCAGCGCACCACGTGGCCGAAGAGCACCAGGGCGCCGCCGCACTCGCCGCACGAAGCGGGGATGGGCCGGCGCGGGCGGGGGTCGTCGTAGCCGAGCAGTACGCGGGCGCGGGCGGTGTGATGGCGCAGCATCCGCCCGGCCTCGGTGACGGTCTCGTGCTGTTCCGAGTGAACGGCGATGGTCGCGGCGAGGAGTAGCGCGTCAAGGTCGTCTTCCAGCGAGGCGCGCGGCACCGTAGGCGTCGCACCCATCGTGGCGATGGTGGCGCGTGTGTCGGCGCGCAGCTCGGCGAGGAGATTGGCCGCGTCCAGCGGCGCGGGGGGCCGGCCGGCTGGCTTGTGGCTGCGGGCGCCCGCGGTGAACGTGCCTTTGGTGTGTTGGTTGCCGCTGGTTGAGTACGAGCGCAGTGCCTGGCCAAGTGGGGCTTGGTGGACTGCTGCGGCCCGGCCTTCGACGCTGCTGGGGCATCGGCACGCGGCGTGGCGTCGCAGGCCGGGCGGCATTGCTTCTCTGGCGGTCTTGCATTCCGGGGTGTGGGTGGCTATTCGCACGTGGTATTCAACCCGCTCTGTCCACCAATGCGTGAACGGGTGCACGAGGTTCGCCAAATGCGTTGGATCGTCCACTGGTCGGCCTACTCCTTTCTGGAATTCGCCGTGGGGGCTTTCACGGGCGGGCGTCGCTTTCTGCGTTTGCGGGGTTTGTCGGTGACTTCGCCGCGTTGGTATTCGCCGTAGGCGCGGGCTTGGTCGATTGCGGTGAGGAGTTGGTAGACGAGGGTTTGGGCGTTGCTGGTGGTGATGCGTTTGATGGCGCGTTGGGGTTCGCGGTTGCCGGCGGCGGGGGCGTCGAAGCCGACGATCACGGCGTCTTGGTGGGCGGTGATGAGCATGTGGTCGATGGGGGTGATCATGTGGGTTCCGTTCAGAACGGGGGCGGGTCGCAGGTGCCGCACGACAGGGGCGTTTCGTCGGGGCGGCTGTCTGCCCACCACAGGGCCGTGCGCGGGCAGGTTGGGGGTGGTGTCCACCCTTGGGCTTTCCAGGCGTCGCAGGGGCTGGTGGCGGGTGTTGGTGGGGGTGGTTGGTGGGTGGTGGTGGCGTGGGTGCCGCAGGCGTGGGCGGTGAGGAGTGTGGCGCCGGGGCGGGGTGGGTTTTGGGGGTGGGCGAGTCGGGTGGGGGTGAACTCGTAGAGCTGGTATCCGGCGGCGGTGAGGGCGGTGGCTTGGGGTGGGGTGAGGGGGGTTGGGTTGGCGGTGACGTGGCAGCCGGCGTCGTGGGCGGTGAGGACGAGTTGGGTGCAGCGGGTGCAGGTGGCTGCTTGGGGTTGGGTGTCGATGAGGTGTTGCGTGTGGTCACCTCGTGTGTTGGGTGGGGGTGTTCAGTTGCGCCGGGTGGCGTGACTGTGCGCCTCGCGCGCACGCGTGAGGGGGGTTATTTGGTGTAAATGGTTTAACTGTTTCTGACCTGGGCTTTTGTGTGGCGGGAATGGTGGCGCGACTGTGGCGGGACTGTGGCGCAATAGGTCACGGTCGGTAGCGACTCGCGTTCTTTGTGCATTCGCGCTATTGCGCCATTTACGCCCAACCCCCCTCGGGGGTTCGCCCAGTCGCGCCATTTACGCCAGTCCCGCCACTGGTGGCATGAATGCACAGAGTAATCATGCTCTGTGCTGATGCCCGATCACTGACCGTGCGGTAGGCCCCAGATTGATGCCGACCCGAAGCCCAACCGAGTCGACGTCAGCTTGAGCTTCGACGCCGCCCGCTCCACCGCCCGCTGCGACAGCCCCTCGCCACGCGCCGCTTGGATGACCTCTTTGCGCAGCGCTTCGCCGCCCTTCTCCTCCAGGAACGCGCGCAGGAAGTCCTGCGCGTCCTTGGTGGCCGTACGCACGTCGCCGAACGCCACACTGTCCGCGAGCATGTCCGACACGCGCAGGTCGGTCTTGCCGAGGAATTCGAGCCGCGACGTGTCGATGAGGTCGCCGCCCGGGGCGGCCGGGAAGACGTAAGAGTCGATGCGGTACCGGTAGCTGGGCAGGTCGGTGCGGCCGAGGTTGTTCTTCTCCTGGGAGAGCACGGCGGTGCCGGGCTCGTCGGGGTCGACCATGGCGCCCATGACGGAGCGGGTGACGTTGCCCAGCTCTGAGCTGCCCATGATGGCGTCCATGAGGTTGGTGCTCAGGGCCTTGCGGGTGTGCGCGTTGCCGATGACCGCGAGCTGCTGGGCTTCGGCCATGCGTCGGATGCGTTCGACGGCGGGGCGTACCTCGTCGCCGCTGTTGGACTTGGCCCGTAGGTTGGACGACAGGGGGTCGAGGATGACCGCGGCGGCGTGGTGCTGGTGGGCGGCGGCGCCGAGCTGGTCGCAGTCGTACGGCAGGATGACGCGGTCGTGCTGGCCGGCCTGGTCGACGTGAACGAAGTGGACCTTGGTGAGGTCGGCGCCGGCTGCGACGAGTCGGGGGACGACGGTGAATTCAAGGGAGTCTTCGTTGACGACGTAGAGGACGCCTTTGGGGTGGCCGGCGTATTCGCCGCGCATGTCGCCGGTGGTGATCCAGGCGGTGAGGGTGGCGAGGAGTGTGGATTTTCCGATGCCGCCTCTGCCGACGAGTAGGGTGACTTCGCCGACGGGAATGCGTTCTTGCCAGAGCCATTGGACGCGTCGGGGTGTGATGGTTTGGGCTTGGGTGGTGCGTATTTGGCGGAGTTGTTGTTCTTCTTGTTCGGCGGCTTCGGCGCCTTTTCTGCGGGCGATGGCCCGTATTTTCTCGCTTTCGGCGAGTTGGTTTATCTGCTCGGTTTTTTGGTCGGCTGCGATTTGGTCGGCGATGTTTTCGGTGCCGGGGTAGGGGTGGCCCGTGGTGGGGTCCCATTCGGTCCAGTGAGGCAACGGGCCCCCCTTTGTCAGGTGGTGGCTTCTTCGGCGCGTATGGCGGCCATGGTGATGGTTTGGGCGAGCCTGTAGGCGTCTTCGATGGCGATGGTGACGCGGGTGCGTTCGTGGGTGCTGGTGGTGGCGACGTTGATGACGACGTTGCCGTTCTGGGGTTCGACCCAGATGCTGCCGTTTTCTCTGCGGGGTGTGTGGGTCATGTGATGTTCCAGGCTTCGAGGACATGGTGGCTGGGGTCGCCGTGTTGGGGGCAGTCGGCGGTGTAGGCCAGGTTGTTGCAAGCGGGGCAGTCGCTGCTGCGCCAGATGGAAGGCGCGCAGCAGCCTCCGGTCGGGTGGAGGACTTCGAACATGGGCCGTACGTGGACGTGGCCGAGCACGGCCGATCCACGTTGGGCGAGCGTGTACGCGATGCCGTTGTGGAAGTCGTTGTAGCGGCTGATGATGTCGGTTTGGTCGAGCCGGTAGGGGCTGAGGAGGTCGTGTTCGATCCAGTTGATGAGCGGGTTCACGCGGCTCTCCGGGTGCGCTGGACGGTGCGTTCCGATACACCGGTCTCCTCGGCGATTTGGGCGGCGGTGAGGCGGCCCTCGGCGAGTAGCTGAGCGACGTGTGCACGGCGTTGTTCGGCGGCGTCGGCCCGTTCGCTGCGGCGTTCTTCGTTGCGGCCGGTACGGCAGGCCGGGCAGGGTTCGGTGCCTTCGCGGCGGTGGATGCGGTAGCCGGTTTCGGTGCCGCACTCGCCGGTCCACTCGGGGGTGGCGTCGGGGTTGTCGATGGTTTCCGGGTCCCAGCAGTGTGGTGGGGCGTAGCCGGCGCGGGCGGCGGCGTTGCGGGCGTAGGTGATGCCGTGCTGGGTGGCCCCGAGGTCGGCGGGGTTGGTGCCGGCGAGTTGCTGGTAGACGTCGGCGACGCGGCGGGCGTAGGCGGCGTGGGTGCGGGCGCTTCGGCCGTGCAGGATGCGCCGTAGGTAGGGCTCGTTGGTGTCGGGGCCCATGGCTTGCCGGATGTAGCCGATGGGGAAGCCGGCGGCCCATAGGGCTTGGAGCCTGCGTTGTGTGCCGGTGGGGTCCACGCGGGCACCGGCGGCTCCGTCGTCGGGCCGGGCCTCGTGCTGGACCTGTTGGAGTCTGGTGAGGGTGGTTCGCAGGATTCCGGCTCGGCCCCCGGCGAAGGTCGACACGGTGGATGCGGGTACGCCGACCTGTGCGCCGATGGCCCGATAGGACATGCCTTTGGCGTGCAGGTCGTTGATCATCTGGCGGGTGTCTTCGACTTCGGGGGTGCCGGTGACGAGGCTGGGTCGGCCTACTTGCCGGAGGTAGTCCCATCGTTTCTGGCGGGCGCGCCGGTCGGTGGTGTTCGTCATGGTGGGCCCTGTTCGTGAGGGTCCCCGGGGGTGGGGGCGGGTTGTTCGTTGCTGCCGGGACACCATTCGCTGATGACGTGGTCAAGGGCGTCGTCGCCCTTCACGCCGCCTGTGGCTGCGTGGAGGGCGGCTGCGTGGCGGGCGCGTGCGGCCGGGGTGCGGGTGCCGGCGTGGCCGGTGGCTGCGTGGCGGGCGAGGGTGCCTGTGTCGTTGAGTGGTTCGATGCGGTTGCAGTGGGGGCAGTAGCCTTCGGGGCCCCAGTCGATGCCGGTCATTCGACGCGGACCTTTCTGGCGAGGCTGGGCAGCATCGCGAGGGCGAGTGCGGCGCCGGCGGCGAAGGCCCACCACTCGGCGCGGGTGCGGGGCCAGCCCGGCGGTGGGGTCATGGGGCGGCGGCTCGGTTGGTGTTCACCGCCGGTTCCCTGGTGGTGCACTCGTAGCCGCAGGCGGCGTATCCGGCGAGGTCGGTCCAGTTGTCCCGGTTGGCGCGGGAGTGCATGAGCCGAGACAGTTTGACGGCGGCGACGAGCACGGCCACGTCGGACGGCGCCAGGTCGACGTAGACCTGTTCGTGGTCGTCGTAGCGCCGGTACCCGAGCGCGGTGAGTGCGCCGGCGGTGCGCTGGAAGTCGTCGTACGGTTCGCCGTGGGTCGTGTTGCGGTCCCCGACCACGAGGTTGCGGGCTTCGTTGAGCAGGCCGGCGCGGGGCGGTTCAGTCTCCTCGGCGGCGGCCTCGGGCTTGTCGTCGCCGGGGGTGTGCCACTCTCCCCATCTGTCGCCGTGCCAAATCCGCTCGCTTGGCAGTGTGTCGTTTAGGGAGTGGTCGCGGACGCAGGTGCGGGTGATGCCGTATTGGTCGTCGTAGAACGATGAAGTGCAGATCATGTGTTGTCCTGTCCGAGTTCAACGCCATAGGAAGCAGTAACCCGCCCCGCATCCGGGTCCACGAACAACAACCACTGCGACGGCTCCGACTGCGCAGCCAGGGTTTCCGCAGCGAACGTGTTTGTGGATTCGGTGGAGCCGTTGCACCACACGGCCCGCTGGTTGAGGGGGATTCGCCCCAACTGGTGGTAGTGGCCCATAAAAACGTCGCCGAACCGCTCGGGGATTCCACCGCTGCCCCATCCGTTGACCTTCTTCCCGAGCCCGTACCAGGGGAAGCCGGAGTGGCCTCGAATCTGGTCGCCGTGGATCAACAGGGCGCTGTAGTTGCCGAGTTGCATGACCTGGTACCAGTTGCGTTCGCCTTGCGGGTCGGTCATGACGAGTTTGAAGCGGTTTTCGTCGCGCAGGAGCATTCCGAGAATGCGGTAGAGCATTCGGTCAGCGTTGTCCATGGGTCCGAACTGGCCGCGACGCCCAATGCGGCCATGATTTCCGTCAACGGCATGGACAGTGACAGTTTCGAAATGCCCGAGCAGGTACCGCAGAAAATCAGCACAGAGCGCGGGGGTGGTGTTGAAGAGCTGGTCATAGAGCGTCGAATCTATGAGCCACTGTTGGCCGGGGAAGATGTCGACCCCTTCGACCATGTCGCCCAGCATTGGAACGACGCAATGGCGGACGGGATGGTGTAGCCGCTGGATGTCGGATAGCTGCACGATTTTCCGTGCGTATCGCATGACACGATCACGTGCGACGTCCGAGTTGTAGTCGGGGGTGCGCTTGCCAGTCTGTAGGTCACTGAGCAGGGCAACGGCGTACTCTTCTCGTTGTCCGTCGGCCGGAAAGTCAAGGAAGATGTCCGACGGCCGCTGCATGGGTGGGATGTGGATACGTCCGATGGCTTCGGTGGTTGCGTCCCACACGGCCGTCAGGTAGTCGGCGTGTCGGTGCTTTGTCTCGTGCAACTGGCGGGCGAGTCGGGCGTTCGCGGCCTTGAGCGTGGTGATCTGGTCAGCATGGTTGGCGTCGTCCACCAGGCCGTTCCAGTCACCCAGGTCTTCACTGCTCATCGCTCGGTTCCTTCCGGCAGGTGCAGTTGCCGCCGCGATGGCGGCCGATGGTGTTGCCGCTCGGCGCGATGTCGCCGCAGCGCTGGCGGAGGACGCGGGCAAGCCCGGCCGAGGTGACGTGGTCGGAGTCCAGGGCGGCTCGCACGGCGGCTCGGGCCTGGTCGTTGGGGAGTTCGTCAAGGAGTATGGCGACGCCGCACCGCTGGTAGTGGCGGGTGGACTGGGCGGCCACCTCGTCGGCGAAGTTGTCCCAGCCGCCGGTCATGACTCGTTCACCGGCCTTACGACGGCGGCGCGGGTTTCGGAGTCCTCGCAAACCTCCCACTCGTCGCCGAGTTCGAGCGAGAACCCTTGGCCCCAGCCGGAGCATTGCGCGCACACCGTCGGGAAGTCCCCGTACTCGGCGGCTTCTTCCGCGATGAGATCCGGATCGGTCTCTTCGGTGTCGACGGTGACGGTGGCGTAGGCCACGGTCGAAAAGCTGACGCGATGCCTCATGACAGGTGCCCCCTGACGTGGTGCGGGGTGATGTGGGTGCAGTGCTCACAGCGCGGGGTGCCCGGCGGGCAGGGAATGCCGAGCAGCGGTTCACCGCAGATCGCCACGAGCGGCCATGTGCCGCGCGGGTAGCAGACGCGGCACAGCGCGTGCGCGGCGGCCGGTGCGTTGTCGGCGGCAGCCGGTACCTGTTCGCTCGCGATGTCGTACGTGGGGGCGCTCATGTGCGGCTCACCGCCTCGCCCGTGGCGGGCTGTGGGTTTTCCGCGTTGAACGCGTCGGAAAGCTGCCGCATCTTCGGTTTGATGTCGGTCTTGAGGTAGTCCAACTCGGCCTGCTGCTGTTGGACGAGCAGTGCGAACCGTTCGGCCTCGGCCTGGTAGGCCGCGAGTTGCGTCTCAACCTCGGTGATATTGGCCAACGCCTGGTTGATCTCCTTCGCGGCGGCCACGAAGTCTGGGGCTGGGGTCGTCATGGTGTTCTCCGAGTGGGGAGGTGGGTGCGTTGGACGATGCCCCGCGCCTCGCGCTCGGGCAGGCCGGCGGCCACAGCGGGGGGCACGAGTTCCGCTAGCGCGTCGGCTTCGCTGGCCCCGTCGTCGCGCATCCGGCATGCCGCCCAGTGCAGCGTCGTGGCCCGGCTGCCCTCTCCTGCGGCAGCAACGGTCGCGACGAGGCCGGCGAACTGGCCGGCCCCGGCCATGCGGGGCGTGCGGGGGGCCCGAACCGGCTGGGGCTTCGCGCGGACCAGTTCGACCAGCCACGGCGGGGCGTCGGCCACCGGCCGCTGGTTGTCGGCGACGTACGCGCCGGCGGGGGTTGCCGACCCGGCGGCCAGCACGTAACCGCCGCGGGTGCCCCCACCATTCCGCACGTCGACGTGTCCCTTGATGGGCGACGCCTGCGAGGCAGGCACGCCGGCGGGCCACCGGTAGTACAGGTGCAAGCCCATGCGGGTGGTGGTGACCTGGTAGGTGTCGAGCAGCGACTCGTACGACTGGCCGTACCGGTGGCACATGGCGCGTAGGCAGTCGGTGCCGTCGACCAGGGGCCCGTACTGGTCGTGGAGGTGGGCGTAGGGGGTGTTGTGCAGTGACCACTTCTCGCGCGGCAGGCCGGCCAGCACCGCGGCCACGTAGGACGGCTTGGGCATGTCGCAGTCGACTACGAGGAGACCCGACGGTTTGCATGCGACGCCGATGTTGGCGCGTGGGTGCCGGGCCCACCAGGTGGTGATGGTGCGCAGGTCGTTCGTGGCGGCGTCGGCCCACTCCAGCAAGGGGGTCTTCTCGCCGGGCCGGCAAGGGAAGATGTGCCAGCCTGCTTGTTGCGCGGTGACGGCGTGGCGCATCACGGCGCGTGGTCTCCGGCGAGGAACATGGCGAGCCTGAGTACGTCTTCGGGGTCGTGGGGCCGGTCGTCGTCCCTGTCGAAGAGGTTGCGGAGCAGGGCGTGCGCGGCGCGGTAGATGTCGGACCGTTCGGCCACGTACTGGTCGACGCTGCACGAGGGGCATGCGCTCATCAGGCGGCCTTTCTTGAGCACCACGGGCAGCGAACGGCGGTCATGGCCAGGCGTTCGTCGGCGATGGTTCGGGTGGGGTGTACGGAAGCCCCGCAAATCGCGGTCCACATGCGGCCGTCGAAGTGCTGTCCGTCGAGAGCAACGGTGTGTTGACGGCGGGTGGCGGCCGGCTTGCTGAGATTGATGGCGCTGCGGGTGTGGTCTTCGGCCCAGATGTCGATGGGTGTGACCACACGGGTCTTGGCGCGTTCGCGGAAGGTGTGTCCGCCGGCAATGCCCAGGAAGTCAGGTTCGGACTGGGCCCAGTCCAGGCACTGTTCCCGTACGGGGCAGCCTTCGCAGTAGGTGCCCGCGAAATGGCGGGCTTGGCGCGCGGTGACGTTGGGACTGGTGGCGGTGTTCTGCACGTGCTTGTCGTCGGTGACGCACTTGCCGCGCAGTCGCCAGGCCGAGTCGATCGCGCGCATCGTCGGATCGTGGTTGTAGACGGCCTCTCCTGGCTGCGGCATGAGGTTGCACCTCCCTCACTGTGGGGTTTGGGCGCGGAAGCTCCCGGGCGCGAACCAGTGCGCCCGGGGGCCCTTCCGCATGAGGCGTCCCTTGTCCCGGAGTCGGAGGACAAGGGACGCCCCGTACTCGGGCACTACCTGCTTTCGACGTTGAGCGTGAACGGCACCAGGACCACGGCGCGGGCCTCGGTCTTCTCTGCCAGTTCGCGCGTCTCCTGTTCGGCGATCGAAGCGGCTTCGTCCTCGGTCAGCCCGTCGATGATGAGGGCGAATGCGCCGTGGTCACCCGGAAGGTCGAGGACTTGAATCCGGGCCATCACTGCCCCTGGTAGCCGTAGGCGCGGGCGACGGTGAGGCCGGTGGCGCGGTCGGGCATCTGGGCGGGGTCGAGCCCTTGGGCGCGCAGGAAGTCCTGCAACGGGTCACCGGCAGCCGGCGCAGGGGCAGGGGCAGGGGCAGCGGCCGGGACCGTCGCCGGGGGTGGGGTAGGCGTAGCCGGCGGCGCGTAGCCTGCGCCAATAGGAGGGCCGGGCGGCTGCCCGGTCACAGACTCCCACGGGTCGGCGCCGCCCTGGCCGGGGGCCGGCGGCTGGTAGGTGGCGCTGTAGTTCTTCGGCGGCTTCCCCCGCCCACGTGCCGCCGCGTGATCGTCGCCGGTGTAGGTGAGGGCCAGCACCCCACCCGGTTCGACGGCCCGGGCGCCGGACGCCTTCACGGCGTCGCGTACGGCGTACGCCTTCTTGTACTCCAGATACAGGGCTCGTACCCCGTCGTCGTCCGGGTCGGCCGGGTCGCGTGCCTCGGTCTGGATGTTGACCTGCATGAGCATCTTCGGCCGGCCGTCGTTCCAGAACACGGGCTCGCCGGAGTCGAAGTCCCGTTTCTGGATCATCGTCGGGGCGGTGGTTACTGTGCCGGACCATGTGATGGGCGGGGCCCCATCGAAGCTGGCGGACTTCACGCCGCCGCTCATCAACCAGTCGTTCGCGTCTGGCGGGGGCGGAGAGGCGGGCGGGTAGGCGGAAGGATTCTGCGGGGGTGTGCTCACGGCGGGTTTCCCTTGCGGTTCAGATGTTGGCGGTGATGTGGACCAGGCACCAGGTGAGGCCGGCGCCGGCCGTGACGATCGCGAGGAGCAGGACAAGGAAGGTGAGGAATCCGGCGAACACCAACTGGGGGTAGGCCGTCTCGGTTGCCTTCAACTCGCCGGTCAGGGAACGCAGTTCGCGGTCAAGGTGTTCGGGCATGAGCCACCGGCTTTCCGTGTTTGTCGTACAGGAGGTTGAGGCACGTGGAGCGCCCCGGCGGTCTAACCAGGCGCGCGGGAGCAAACGAGCGCCCCACAACTGGGTGAAGATGGCCTTGAGGTCTGTCTCAAGGGGACGACCGTGGGCTATCTCAATGGGGTGTGCTGACATTCCGAACTGTGCTGGCCTGTGCGCTGGCTGCTGCTGCCGTGCCCCTGGCCTGCTTCTCATCCCCGGCTGTCGCCGAGACTGGGCAGACGACCACCACACCGCTTTCCGCTCTGATCGCCGCCCTCCCGGTTCACGAGGAAGGCAGCAGGGAGGGCTACTCCCGTGAGCAGTTCAAGCATTGGGTCGATGCCGATCGCGACGGCTGCAACACCCGCAATGAAGTCCTCTTGGCCGAAGCGACCCGGTCCCCGGAGGTGACCCGAAGGTGCACGATTACTGCCGGCACTGGCCAGTGGTGGTCTTGGTACGACGAAGTCACCCTCACCACGAAGGACGACGTCGATATCGACCACATGGTGCCCCTAGGTGAGGCATGGGACTCAGGGGCCGCGGGCTGGAGCGCAGCCGAGCGGCAGAGCTACGCGAACGACCTGGATGACGAGCGATCCCTCTTGGCCGTCCACGACAGCGCCAACCAGTCCAAGGCTGACCGCGATCCGGCCGAGTGGATGCCCCCGGCCACGTCAGCGACCTGCCGCTACATCTCCGACTGGGTCACGGTGAAGACCCGGTGGGGCCTGACCACCGACGCGGCCGAACTCGATGCCCTGAACCGCATCGCCGATGGCTGTGATGACCCCCTCGTCACTGTGACCCGAGCCCGCTAACCCGCCGGCCCGCCGCGTCAGACGTGCCCCCGGCACCCCCGTTCGCCGGTGGTGTCGCCGGGGGCGTGGAAGGGGCAGTACCGGCAGTCGTCGGCCGTGTCGAACTGCGTGACCATCTGGTTCGGGAAGCCATGTCCGGTCAGCGCCTGCGCCGCCGTCGCGATGCGGTCGACCCGGGCCAACGCGTCGCGGGGCACGGTGGGGTCGTACGGTTCCGTCCACACGTACAGGTCGTCCAGCGTGGCGCCGTAGCGGGGCCAGCCGATGATGGCGACGTGGTCCACCGTCTCGCCCATGAGGCGGGCCCCGTGGGCGTACACGTGGACCTGCGTTCGGTACACCGGCGGCGGGCCCTTCGTCCGCAGCCGGTTCAGAGACCACTGGCCCATGACCTTGTGGTCACCGAACAGACACAGCGTCCGGTCGAGAACGTCACCGGTGCCCCGGGGCACCAAGGCCGAGGGGAACGTAAGTGGCAGCTCTGTGGCGTAGCGGCCGGTGCCGGCGTCGGCCCACTGGAGCATGCGCGCCAGCCCTTCGTGCGTGCATGTGCCGAGGAACGCGGCCCACCCGTCGCCGCCTGGGTTGACCGGGGGCATGTCGAGCAGGGTCATGGCTAGCCGGCGGTCGCAGGGTGTGCCGATTTCGGAGGGGCCCAGGTGGGTCTGCGCCGATCGGTTGTCGGCCGCGCGCCGGTTGTCGTAGGCGTGGAACATTTCCTTCAACCGGCCGCAGATCTCTTGGCCCAGCGGGGTCATGGGCGCGATGTCGGTGCGCGGCCCCGGGGCCGGCAGGACTTGGTCGAAGAAGTCGTCCACGGCGTCGCGCGGCGGCTCGGCGGGGCGGCGGTCGACCGGTACTAGCGTGCCGGCAGCATCGCAGCGAGGCCCCCCGCCGTACTGGGCGTGGTCCCAGTACCGGCCTTCGGTGGTGATCGCGGTGGGTTTGCCGCAGATGGGGCAGTCAGCTTTGGGGCGGTGTGTTGCTGCCATGGGGGTCGCTTTCGGTGAGGGCCCGCGCGGGGGGCGCCACGAGGTAGGTGACAGCGCGCATGAAGAACCGGTAGTCGTCGCGGCCGTGGCCGAGCATCGAGTTGCAGGGCCGGCACAGCAGCCCGCGTACCTCGTCCGACCGGTGGTCGTGATCGACGCTCAGCCGCCGGGTCTTGCCGGTCGCGCGCTGGCAGATGAAGCACACGCCGCCTTGCAGGGTGTACAGCCGCTCGTAGGCGCCCGGCTCCAGGCCGTAGACGTTCTGCACCCGCCGGTCGTGCGCGGCTGCCCGGGCGGCTTGCTGGCGGGCCCGGTGGTGGGTGGCGCAGCGTGGGCCCGGATGTGGGGCGGGGCGCCGCCGCGCGGGCGGGAAGCCACCCCACTCGGCCGTGCAGTCCTTGCACGTCCGGTCGCCGGCCGTCACAGCGCGGCCCGGGTGTCGCAGCGGACTACGACTGGCGTGTCAGCCCGCGTCCGCCACACCTGCTGGCCGACGTCCGGGGCCCACACGTCGAGCCTCACCCACTGGGTGGGGTCGTCGGTGTCCTCGTATGGTTCCGGGACGGTGGTGACAACCCAAAACTCAACCTGCCCCCGGGCGTGGAAGATGTCGCCACGTTCGAGGGTGGCGATGTGGCAGGTGGCCCACTGTTCGCGGTCGAAGCCCGCAACGTGTTCGAGTTCCATGGGGTCAGCCGTTCATCGATTCGACGGCGCAGCCGACAAGGTCGCGCGCCATGTTCGGCGGCACCGCATTGCCGGCCATGCGGACCTGCTCGCGCTTCGTGCCCCGCCACACGTACGAGGTAGGGAAGTGCTGAGCCGCCGCGTACTCGCGCGGCCCCAGCATCCGGAACGAACAGTCTTCGACACGCGGCGCGGGCTCGGGGATCAGGGCCGCACGGTCGCGGGTCGTAACCGTCATCAACGGCTCCCGCGTATCGTGCGCTGTGCCCTTCGAGTAGTACGGCACGACCAGCCCGGGGCCGGGCGGAGGGACGAGAACACCCTCAGACTCGCGCGTCGTGCGGGTACGGAAGGGCTGCGCGGCCGGGTACGACGTGTCGTTCCAGGTGCCGCCGGCGGGCACCAGCAGGCTGGTGCGCCCGTAGCGTTCCAGGCCGGCGCGAATGCGCCCCATCGTCCGGTCGGCGAGGGGCCGGGGCCGGTCACCGATGCGGGTAGCAGGCAGCGACCAGTCGATGACTTCGGCGGCTGCCCGTGCGTGCGGTTCGCACACGGCCCGGCAGGTGCAGCACCGGTAGAAGTACTGAGCCCGGTACTTCCCGGCCTGCTGATCGGGGCGTTTCCACGCCTGGTAGGTGTCCACCCGCTTCTCGCAGCAGGGGCACCATGCCTTGGGTGCGGTCCATCGCGCGGTGTCCGGGCAACGGGTGCCCTTCGGGTGGGCGAGGCAGAACCAGCGGTCGCGCCACTGGGCGGCCGAGGCGCCGAGCTGGTTGGCGTGCGCGGCGTTCAGGAACGCTTCGTGCAGGCAGTAGCCGGTGTCTTGGAGAGCCAGCCGCCAGCCCCGGAAGCCGGCCCAGCGGCGGACTTCGCAGACGTTCTCGACCAGCACCATGCGGTACCGGTGGTGCTCGGTGAACCGTTGGACGTCCCACATCGTCGCGCGGGAGCGTTCGGCGGCGGGGTCGGTGGTGTCGGCCGTCTTGCCGCGCGCGCTGCTGTGCTGGGTGCACGACGGGGAGGCCCAGAGCATGTCTGTGCGGGGGTAGCGGCGGGGGTCGACCTGTGACAGGTCGGCGCAGTCGTGGTCCGCGTGGGGGTGGTTCTCGTTGTGGACGTCGACGGCCAGGCGCCAGTGGTTCGCGGCCATTCGTACGACGACGCCGGGTATCTGCGTGGCGCCGGTGGATGAGCCGCCACCGCCGCAGAACAGGTCGGTGAGTGTGTATGCCATGTGCGAGTCCTTAGTGCGGCGGGCTTTCCTCGGGAATGTCGGGAACGCGGATCGCGGGCCCGGACCAGCGCATTCGCCCGGTGGCGTCGGTGACGAACCATTCGGGTTCGTTGCGCGCGATGCGAATGGCGGCGGTGATGGTGTCGACTCGGGTGATGCCGGTCGGCGTGCACAGATAGAAGGTCTTCATGGCCTACTCCGGTCTGGCAGGGGGAATCCGGGAACACCAACGAGCACGGGCGGAGTCGTTTCGGCCCGTGCTCGAAGGAGATTCCGGATCACCCCCTAGGCCGATGCCGTGGTCACTTCACCTGCGAATTCGATGCGCTTCATGAGGTCGATTCCGTTCCGTCGCGAAAGGGGGCGGGGTCAGCAGTAGTAGCCGCCGGCGTAGCGGGGCGGGTTGGTGGCTGCTGCCTTGTCGATGTCGGCGGCGCTGAGGTGCCCTCGTTCGGTGGGCCGGCCGCAGCCTGGTGTGTGGTGCGGCTCGGCGTGCGCGTCGTAGTCGTCCCGGCCCTGGGTGTGGGGTACGGCGGGGATGGGGACTGGCGCGGCGTCTTCGACGGTGGTCATGGTGGCCTCACAAGGGGGATGAAAAAACCCCGAACCGTCTGGTTCGGGGGCGGCGTACGGCAGTCCTAGACGTGCTAGTAGTCAACGCTCCGTAGGCGTGTTAGCTTGGGAAAAACCGCAGGTCAGGACGTGATGTCGTACCAGCGCAGGATCAGGCCCACCGGATCGATGAGCATCTGGGCCAGCAGCGCGCCCGTGGTGAGCTGACCGACCGACATCCAACCCTGGAGGACGAAGCTGCCGCCGAGGAGCAGCACGGAGGTCAGGATCAGGATGTGGGAGGTGCCGAGGACCGGGAAGAGGACCGTGCGCAGCCACAGGGTGTACCGCTCCCAGCGGGTCCACTCCGCGATCCGCCGGTCCGAGAGCTGCACCCGACGGCTACCGAGCCGGTGGGCCTCGATGGTGCGGCCGGCGTCGACCATCTCGGCCAGCGTCGCGGCCACGGCGGCATAGCCGGCCGCCTCCGAGCGGTACGCGCTCGGTGCCCTGCGGAAGTACCAGCGGCAGCCGATCAGCAGCACCGGCAGGGCCAACAGCACCGCGGCGCCCAGCGGCGGCGCCGTCGCCGTGATCGCACCGAGCAGCAGCCCGGCCCACACCACGCCGATCGCCAGTTGCGGGACCGCCTCGCGCATCGCATTGGCCAACCGGTCGATGTCGGTGGTGATGCGCGAGAGCAGATCGCCGGTGCCCGCACGTTCCAGCACGCCCGGCGGCAGGCCGACCGAGCGGACCAGGAAGTCCTCGCGCAGGTCGGCCAGGATACGTTCGCCCAGCATGGCGCCGCGCAGCCGCACCTGGTGCACGAAGACCGACTGTACGGCCAGGGCCAGCGCAAACAGTGTGACGATGCGCCACATCGGGGCGTGCTCGCGGTCGGCCGACAGGTCTTCCACCAGGCCGCCCAGCAGGTACGGCCCCACCATCGACGCCAACACGGCACCGATGTTGACCGCGATGAGCGTGCCGAAGGCCCGGCGGTGACGGCTCAACAGCTCACGGACGTAGCTGCGCACCGTCGGTGCCGAGCCGACCGGCAGTGTCGTCGTGGCCTCGGGCGCGGCCGGATCGTACTCCGGCGGTGCTACGCCGATCATGCGCTGTCCTCCAGGGCGCTGGTCTTGGTGGCGGAGCCGGTCGCGCCGACCGCCGCGAGCTCGTCGTCGGTCTCGCGCGTCACCACGGCGCGGTACGCGGGGGTGCTGCGCAGCAGTTCACGGTGGGTGCCGACGGCCACCACGTCGCCGTCGGGGATGAAGACGACCCGGTCGGCCCGGTCGAGGAGCAGTGGGCTCGATGCGAAGACGACGGTGGTGCGCCCGGCGCGCAGCCCGCGCAGGCCGTCGGCGATGCGGGCCTCGGTGTGCGAGTCGACCGCGGACGTCGGTTCGTCGAGTACGAGCACGTCGGGGTCGGTCACCAGGGACCTGGCCAGCGCCAGCCGTTGTCGCTGTCCGCCCGAGAGCGAACGGCCGCGTTCGGTGATCGTCGCTCGGGTCGGGTCGCCCGAGCCGTCGTCGGCGGCCTGCGCCAGGGCGGTCAGTACGTCGCCGCACTGGGCGGCTGCCAGCGCCTGGTCGACCGAGACCGCGCCGGAGGCCGGTACGTCGAGCAATTCGCCGAGCGTCCCGGACAGCAACACCGGGTCCTTGTCCTGGACGAGCACGGTGGCGCGGGCGGTGAACAGCGGCAGGGAGTCCAGGGCGACGCCCCCGAGCAGGACAGACGCGGGCTCGGACGCTGCGGTGGCGGTCGGCTCGGACGGTGCGGCAGAGGGGCTGGACGGCGTGGTCGAAGGGTTAGCCGGTGGGGCAGTGGGATTCGACGGTGCGGCACCCGCCTCCTGTTGGCCCGCCGTCCGCGCATCGGACGAGACCGCGCCGGCCGTTCCCGCGGTTGAGGGAACGGCCTTCGCCGCTGCCGGCTCCGGCGCCAGCGACCGCGCCGGATCGTCGGCGTCCCGGGCGCCGCCCACCTCGCGCGCCCCCGGCGGCTCCGGCGCGTCGGTGTCTGCGGGGGCTGCCGGCGCATGGCCGCCGAGGCGGTCAGCCAGCCGGCCGGCCGCGTCCGGATCGCCGCACACCACCAGCGTCAGTTGCCCGGCCGGCGCGAGCAGACCGGTGACCGGGTCGTACAGGTCGCCTCCGGCAGCCGCGCGGCTTCTCGCGGCTCCACTCGGCTCCTCGGCCCGGCCCGTAACAACGTCCGCCGCGACAGAGTCAGCCGCCGGCTCCTGCGTCGTGCGGTGCTGGGAGAGGACCCGGGCGGCGCGTTCGGCGGAGGGCCGGGAGAAGGAGTACGCCATGGCGATCTCCTCGAACCGGCGCAGGGGCGAGAGCAGGAAGGTCACCGCACCGTAGACGGTCACCAGTTCACCGACGCTGATCCGGCCGTCCTGGGCCAGGCCGACCCCGTACCAGACCACGGTGATCAGCAACAGCCCGGGCAGCGCGACCTGTACGGCCGCGATCAGGGCCCACATCCTGGCGCTGCGCACGGCGGCGGCCCGTACCTCCTGCGAGGCGGCCCGGTAGCGTTCAAGGAACAGCTCTTCGCCGCCGATGCCGCGCAACACCCGCAGGCCAGCCACCGTGTCGGCGGCCAGTTCCGTGGCGCGACCCGCCTTCTCCCGCTGGACGTCGGCCCGCCGGGTGGCGCGCGGCAACAGCGGCAGCACGCCCAGGACGAGGACGGGGACACCGACCGCCACGACGAGGCCGAGGGCCGGCTGGTAGACGATGAGGGCGACGCACACGGCGACGGTGGCCACCAGGGCGGCCACGAAACGTGAGACGGCCTCCACGAACCAGCCGATCTTCTCCACGTCCCCCGTGGAGACCGCGACCACCTCGCCCGCGGCGACGCGGCGGGTCAGCGCCGAACCGAGGTCGGCCGCCTTGCGGGCCAGGAGCTGTTGCAGCCGTGCGGCGGCGGTGATCCAGTTGGTGACGGCCACCCGGTGGAGCATGGTGTCGCCGACCGTGGCCAGGGCGCCGAGCACCAGCATGAGCCCGCCCGCGAGCAGCAGCCGCCCGCCGGACCGGTCGACCACGGCCTGGACGCCGAAGCCCAAGGCCAACGGCAGGCAGGCCAGCGCCCCCAGATGCAGCATGCCCCACAAGGCGGCCATGACCTGGCGACCCCACTGCTGCTTGCCCAGCCAGTACAGCAGGCGGATGCCGGAGCGTGCGTCGGGTTGGCCGGGATCGGCGTACGGAAGGTCGCGAAGTTGCATGGCATCCCGGACTCTGAGGAGGGGGGTGAGGGAGATCAACAAGATTTGCCGGTCGGGCGGGGCGGCTTCAACTGGTTTTCCGACCGACCGTCTCGTTCCGGCCGTCCGGCCCGTTCGGGCGCGGCGCAGCGAGCCGGGGCGGTGCGACCATGGGCGACATGCGGATGTCGGATATACGGCACGGGGCGGTGGCCATCGCATTGGCGATCGCCGTGGTGGCCGGTTGCGGGGGCGGCGATGACGACGAGCACACCCGGGAGGGGGCCCGGCGGACCCCCGACGGGAGGGCCTCGACGCGGTCGGACGGCATCCCCAAGGTGGGGGACCGACTGTCGGCACAGATACCCGCGAAGACACGGCAGGTGGTCGCCGTGTACGGCAGGGGCGAGCACTCGGCCGATGCGAAGGTCGTGCTGTACACGAAGGACGGCGACGGGTGGCACCGCGACCGTTCCTGGCGGGCGCACAACGGCAGAAAGGGGTGGACGACCCGGCACCGCGAGAACGACAAGCGCAGCCCGGTCGGCGTCTTCACGCTCAGCGACGCGGGCGGCGTACTGCCCGCACCGGACTCCCGGTTGCCCTACCACCACACGGCGTCCTTCGCCGCCCCGCACTACTGGCCCAAGACCCACTGGCACGACTTCGACCACGTCATCGCCATCGACTACAACCGTCTGAAGGGCACCTCCCCCCTGGAGCCCACCCGGCCCCAGGGAACCCGCAAGGGCGGCAGCATCTGGCTCCACCTCGACCACGGCAGCGGCACGTCGGGCTGCGTGGGTCTCCCCAAGTCCGGCATGGTCTACCTGCTCAAGACGCTCGACCCGGCTCTCCACCCGGTTGTCGTGATGGGGGACAAGCGGCAGCTTGCTGCTTGAGATGATGGTGGGTGGTGGTGGGGCGGGGAGTGGCTGTGGGGGTGGGGCTGGGGTGGATTGTGGGGCGCGGGCCGTTGTGCGGTTCGGCCCAGGTTCTGCCGCCTTCGCCGCGGAGGACGTCGGTCGTGGATGGGACCTTGATCTTTCTTTGGGTACAGCGATGTGAGTGGGGAGTTTGTTGAATTAGGGGGCGGTGGGATCGGCGGGGTGCCCATTCAGCGCTGATGTGCAACAACTGTGCGCGCATTGCCAATGGCGGTTTGCAGCGCGCTCGGGAGACTGCTGATGCGCATCGAATGGTGTGCACACCGAAGTGGAGGATGATCGAGTATGAGGCGTTTGATAACGGGCCTCGTTGCTGCTGGAGCTCTCGTAGCTTCAGGGGTGCTGCCGGCCGTGGCCGCTGATAGTGGCACGACGAGTGCACCAAACAGGTGCGAGCAGAAGAACACGTACCGGAACGTCGAGACGGGGTACTACCTCGACGTGAAGGGGGCCGGTGGCAGCGGGGCCGACGTCATCACCTGGCGGTGGAATGGGAAGCCCAATCAGTACTGGTGTATGGAACGGGCGTCGGAAGGCGGATGGTACTTCCACCCCTCGTACAACCTGGGTCTTTGTATGGACTCACCTGCGGGTGGTGATGGTGCGCCCGTCATCTGGAACTGCAAGGGGAATGAGAACCAGCGGTTCAACGTGGGCGGAGAGCGAATTCAACTCCGCCGTTCTGGAAAGTACGTGATCGGAACCAAGGGGGAGGGCGGACAGGTCCGGATGGGGGCGCAGACCTCCAACTCCCTGGATTCTTGGCGATAAGCGCCGGCGGTCTTTGATCGCATGCCTGACCTGGTTGGGGCAGCCGGGTCAGGCTCCCCTTTTTGTGAGGGCGTCGGAGTGACTGGAGTCGAATTGGTGTGCGTGAGGGGTGCGAGCGCCTGCGTGGCTGGTGGCTGAGTTTTGGGCGAGGGAGTTTGTCTCGTTGATTAACTTCGGTGCGGTTGCAGTGGGGGCAGCAGCCTTCGTTCGGGGCCCAGCCGATGCCGGTCACTCGAAGCGGACGTCTCTGACGGGTATGGGCGGCACCGCGAGGGGGGTACGGCGCTGACCGCAACTGCCCACCAGCCCATCCGCAATGCGGGGCTAACCCAGGCGGGCGGGGCAGGGGTGCCAGGGGCGATGAGGTCGGCCCGTTTGCAGATCACCCACGCGTGCCGTAGCGGGCAGTGGGTGCGTTCCACGCACCTTGGATACAGGGCGCGTCCAGACAGCTAGCGGGAGGCGCCGGGGCCCGCGCCCCGGTGAAGCCATAGCGGCGAGCTTCTCACGCCGCGGGGCCGCCAGTCGGTGGACGCGCGTGACGATGCCGTACGCGGTGGTGCGTCACTCGTCCCCGGGGGCTGGGCGGGGGCAGTTGGTGAGGGTGTCGAGGAGGGCGCCGAGTTGGGCGCGCTCCTGCTCGGTCAGTGGTTCCAAAATGTCCTCGGCCGCGGAACGGCGGGCCCGGCGCAGGGCGCGCAGCGTCGCCCGACCCGTGTCCGTCAACTCGATGCGTATGACGCGCCGGTTGGTCGGATCGGGCACGCGGCGCACCACGTCCCTCGCCTCCAGGGCGTCCACCAGCGTGGTCACGGCCCGGGGCACCACCTCAAGCTGCGCGGCGAGGTCCGCCATCCGCGGGGGCCGCGTGTCGTACTGGGCCAACGCGCGCAGCAGTCGGGCCTGGGCCGGTGTGATGCCCAACGGCTCCAGATGGCGCTTCTGGGCGCGGTGCAGCCTGCGGGTCAGGCGCAGCAACTGCTCAGCGAGATGACCTGAGGCGTCGGAGGCTGGCATGGCACGAGACTACAGGACTTTATTCATTGTGAGTCTAGGTAACAGTGAGCTATGCTCGGGGAAACGTGCGAACACCGGTTCGCATGACCTCACGCTTCGCAGAAGGAGTCCATGCGCGATCACGAGCCACGGTGGGAGCCTCCCCCCGCCGACCGAGACGAGCCCGCACAGGTGCGGCGCATCCTCCGCCTCTTCCGGCCCTATCGAGGCCGCCTCGCCCTCGTCGGGGCGCTGGTCGCCGCGTCCTCGCTGGTGACGGTGGCCTCACCGTTCATGCTGCGCGAGGTGCTCGACACTGCCATCCCCGAAGGGCGGACGGGCCTGCTCACCCTGTTGGTGTGCGGCATGATCATCGCCGCGGTCGTCAACAGCATCTTCGGGGTCCTCCAGACGCTGATCTCCACGACCGTCGGCCAACGGGTGATGCACGACCTGCGCACCGCGGTCTACGACCGGTTGCAGCGCATGCCGCTGGCGTTCTTCACCCGCACCCGTACGGGCGAGGTCCAGTCGCGCATCGCCAATGACATCGGTGGCATGCAGGCCACCGTGACCTCCACGGCCACCTCCCTGGTGTCCAACCTCACCAGTGTGTTGGCGAGCATCGTGGCCATGCTCGCCCTCGACTGGCGACTGACCGCGGTGTCCCTCTGCCTCCTTCCGGTCTTCGTCTGGATCAGCAGACGCGTCGGCCGGGAGCGCAAGCGGATCGCCTCCCTGCGCCAGAAACAAATGGCGGCCATGGCCGCGCAGGTCACCGAATCGCTGTCGGTCAGCGGTATCCTGCTCGGCCGCACCATGGGCCGGGCCGACTCGCTCACCGCCGACTTCACCCGCGAGTCCGAGCGGCTGGTCGACCTGGAAGTGCGCTCCAACATGGCCGGCCGCTGGCGGATGGCCACGATCGGCATCGTCATGGCCGCCATGCCCGCGGTCATCTACTGGGCGGCCGGGATAGCACAGCAGAGCGGCGGCCCGAGCGTGTCCATCGGCACCCTCGTCGCCTTCGTCACCCTCCAGCAGGGCCTGTTCCGCCCGACGGTCAGCCTGCTCTCCACCGGCGTCCAGATGCAGACCTCGCTCGCCCTGTTCCACCGCATCTTCGAATACCTCGACCTGCCCGTGGACATCGCCGAGCCCGAGCGTCCGGTCCACCTGCCGCGGGTGCGCGGCGACGTCCGCTTCGACCGGGTGAGCTTCCACTACGACGCCGACGCGGGCGAGCCCACCCTGCGCGACATCGACCTCACCGTCCCGGCCGGCGGCAGCCTGGCCGTGGTCGGCCCCACCGGATCGGGCAAGAGCACCCTCAGCTATCTGGTGCCCAGGCTGTACGACGTGACCGGCGGCCGGGTGCTCATCGACGGCGTGGACGTACGGGACCTCAGCTTCGACGCGCTCGCCCGGGCGGTGGGCGTCGTCTCGCAGGAGACGTACCTCTTCCACGCCTCGGTCGCCGACAACCTACGGTTCGCCAAGCCCGACGCGACCGACGCGGAGATGCGGGCGGCGGCCGAAGCGGCCCAGATCCACGCACACATAGCCGCCCTGCCCGACGGCTACGACACGCTGGTGGGGGAGCGGGGCTACCGGTTCTCGGGAGGTGAGAAACAGCGGCTGGCCATCGCGCGCACCATCCTGCGCGACCCGCCCGTGCTCATCCTCGACGAGGCGACCAGCGCCCTGGACACCCGCACCGAACAAGCCGTGCAGCAGGCCATTGACGCCCTCGCGGCCAACCGCACCACCATCACCATCGCGCACCGCCTGTCCACCGTGCGCAGCGCCGACCAGATCGTGGTCCTGGACCGCGGCGAGATCGTCGAGCGCGGCACCCACGAAGAACTCATGCTGCGCCAGGGGCGGTACGCAGGTCTCGTCCAGGGAGAGACCGAAACCGAGCACGGGACCAGGCAGGCCGCGACGGAGGCGATAGCGGGCGGCTGACGCGGACGGGTGGGGTGATCAGCCCTGCCGGGGGGAGTGGGGTCAGGCCCACAGCTTCTGGAGGAAGCGCACCTGCTCCGTCTGCTGGTGCAGGCCACCGCCCTCGTGACCGTTGAACTGCCACACCAGGAGCTCCTTGGCGCCCGCGTAGTGGTGGTGGGCGGCGAAGCCGGTGGAGGGCGGAGTGATGGCGTCCCGCAACGCCGTCGAGAAGAGCGCGGGGACCGTGCTGCGCGAGGCGAAGTTGAGCCCGTCGAAGTGGTCGAGCGTGTGCAGCACCTGGTCGACGCGGTCGCGCTGGCCGGCGCAGTAGCGGGCGATCTCGGCGTACGGCTCGGCGTCCGTGATCTCGATGGCGCGTCGGATGTCGGTGAGGAAGGGCACGTCGATCAGGGCCCCCGCGACGCCGGGCGCGAGCGCCGCAGCGGCCAGCGCCAGTACCCCGCCCTGGCTGCGCCCGCCGACCACGATGCGGTCGGGGTCGACGAGCGGATGGCTGCGGGCGGCGTCCACGGCGCGTACGGCGTCGGTGTACAGCCGGCGGTAGTAGTAGTCGTCCGGGGAGAGGATGCCCTTGGTCACCATTCCCGGCACCGCCGGCCCCTCGGCCCCCACCGGGTCGGCGGTGTCGCCGGGCCGGCCCGGACCGGACTGGCCGCGGGTGTCCATCACCAACGTCGCATGGCCGGCCGCCGGCCACAGCAGCCAGTCGTGGGGAAGGGTGCGCCCGCCCCCGTAACCGATGTACTGCACCACGCACGGCAGCGGCCCCCCGCCGTCGGTCGCCGCCGCCCGCGGAGCGAGCAGCCAGCCCCGGATGCGGTGCCCGCCGAAGCCGGAGAAGGCCACGTCATAGGTGTGCAGCAGGCTCAGACCGGCGTCGTACGCGGTGAACTCGGCGTCCAGCGGGTGATTCCCGGCCTCGGCGAGAGTGCGCTGCCAGAAGGCGTCGAAGCCCGGCGGTTCGGGCAGCGACGGCCGGTAGCTGCGGAGCTCGTGGAGGGGCAGGTCGGTGAACACGGTGCGGACCTCCGGGTACGAACGTCGGCGTGG
This sequence comes from Streptomyces sp. 796.1, assembly GCF_047525675.1. NCBI lineage: Bacteria > Bacillati > Actinomycetota > Actinomycetes > Kitasatosporales > Streptomycetaceae > Streptomyces > Streptomyces sp. 796.1. The sequence goes on from NZ_JBLIWA010000012.1 coordinate 118,770, forward strand.
CAACTGCCGCGCGCTAACTGGCGCGCGCGGCGCGCAGGCCCTCCAGTCTGGCCTCAATGGCGCGCAGTGCACCAGGTCGCCGCCCGGGCACACGGGTACGGAGCGTCATCAACTCGGTGGCCAACGAGCGCGCCCGCACCGGGTCGTCCACCTGTTGCCACTGGTGGTGCGCCCGGTCCACGGCGCCCTCGACGTCGGGCTGGTCCGCGGGTTGGCCGGCGCCCAGTCGGGTGGTCGCGGCTGCCATCCACAGCTCGCAGGCGCGCGCCGGGTCGCCGGCCAGTCGGGCGAGGTCGGCGCGGACTTCGAGCCAGTGCAGTGCCTGCGGCGAGTTCGGCCCGGCCGAACGGAACGCATCCTGCTCCCAGGCCGCCGCCATGGCCGCGGCCTCGCTGTGCCGACCGGCGTGGGCGGCCTCCAGTATCGCGCCGTGCGGGTCGTGCGCCGCCTCGACAGCCGTGCCGGCCTGGCCGGGGGTGTGGGCCGGTGGCGGCCCGGGGGCGTACGTCGGCCGGTGTGGGACGTCCACCGCGGAGCCCGTGCCCCGCGTGGTCGCCGCGGTGACGCCGGCCCGGGGCGCTGCTCCGGGCGTGCCACCGCCGGTCGGGGCGGTGGCCGGGGCGTCGGTGGTGAGCGCGACCGTGGGGCGGGCGACGGGACCGGCGGGGCGGGCGGCAGGCGTGGCGGGGGCCGGCGAGTCGGTGCCAGCGGCGGGCCGTGCGGCGGTGTCGTCAGCCGGCGTGGCCGGGGGCACCGCGGACGGCTTCGCCGCCGAAGCCCCGGCCACCAGGTCGGCAGCGGACGGCGGTGCGAGGTCCGCCGCCGGAGCAGCGCCGGCGGGTGTGGTGGGCGCCGGCGCTGCCGGTGAAGCCCCGGCCGTAGCGGCGGTCGGTGTGGTGCCCGGTGCGGGCACGGGCTTGGCGGGCGGAACGGGAGCCGCGCCCGCGGCCGGCAGCGGATCGAGCGGTGTGCCGATGCCCTGCTCCATGGCGTACGCCCGGGCGCCTCGCCCTGCCTCGGGCTGGGTGTCGGGCGCCGGCGGGACCCCGGCACCCGGCGCCGGCGCCGGAGCGGGCGCCGCGGCAGCGGACGGGCCGGGGTCGGCCGGCCCAGGACCACCGACCCCACCTGGAGCGAGCGGCGGCCACTCCGCGGCGGCCGGTGCCGCGGCGCCGGGATCGGGTTGCGCGCCGGGAACGGGGGTGGGCGCCGCCTCGGGTACGCCGGAGTCGGGCGCTGTACCGGGGCCAGGCGCCGCGTCAGAAACAAGCCCCGCCCCAGGGGCACGGGGAGCAGCCACCGTCCCCGGAACAGGCCCCACCTCAGGGCCATCAGGGTCGGGCGCCGCGCCGGGAGCGGCACCCGCACCAGGACCGGGCGCCGCGCCGGGAACGGGAGTGGCCCCGGAGCCGTCGGAACCGGGCGCCACGCCAGGAACGGAATCGGGCGCCGCCTCCGGGACGCCGGGAACGGGCGCCGCGCCGGGGGCGGGAGCCGCGCTGGGAACAGGCCCCGCCTCGGGCGCACCAGGAGCAGCCACCGCGCCGGGAACAGGCCCCGCCCCCGGGGCACCAGGAGCAGCCACCGCACCAGGAACGGGCCCCGCCGCCGGGACACCAGGAAGGGGCACCGCACTAGGAAGGGGAGCAAGGCCCGCCCCAGGCCCCGGCAGGCCGAAATCGGGCACCGCCCCGGGAACGGGCCCCGCTCCGAAGCCAGCCGGTAGATCGGCCACCGCGCCGGCCATCCCGGCCCCACCCCCGCCGGCGTTGTGCGCAGTGGCGCCGTGGGGAGCCAGCAGGAGGGCCGGCCCCTGGCCGAAACCGGTCTGATCCACCACGTGCTGGTGCAACTGGGGCAGCGGCGGGCGGGTGTTGACCGAACGGAGGGTGCCGGCCAGAGCGCGCGTGTAGTGCGGCGTACTGAGTTGCCGCCGCCGCGGTGGCGGACTGACGCACCCGTACAGATCGAGCCCGGCGGCCAGGAGTTCGACGGTCACCTTGGGCCAGGCGGACTCGTCCGCCACCACGTCGGCGACGACCGTGGTGCTACCGGCCGGGCGCTGTCCCAACTCCGAGGACAGCCAGTGCCAGGGCAGCGCCGTGTAGCGGGCCGTCTTCGGCGTCGTCCTGGCCAGGGCCAGGTGCGGCAGGTGTTGCTTGGCGTCCAGGGTGACCTGGCCGACCAGGTAGACGAGCACCGCCCCGGGGTGCGCGGCTGCCGTCCGTAGATGTGCCAGCACGGTCTGCGGGTCGTCGGGGTCGACCAACTGCACGACCTGGGCGCCGCCCGCCGTACCCAGCAACACTGTGGGTGCAACGGCCGCCAGCGGCGGCAGCGCGGCGGCTGCGTCCATCGCCCGTTGCTTGCCGGTCGGGCCTGCCGCAATGAGCAGGGCGTATCCCGACTCGTCCGCCGCCCCTGCCCCGTTGTTTGCCATGGCAGCACCGTATCCGCTCAAGGCGCCATCTCGGGCTCGCCGGCCACGTGCGAACAAAACCCGCAACACCGTCGACTCGGGCGGAGTGCCCGCCTCCCCTTCCGGTGGCCGGGTGGAAACACGCCCTCCCCGTCGGGTGATCGGGCAGAAAGCGGTCACAATAATGCCCGTAAACGGGGCACGCACCCTGCTGACCGGCCCGGTCATCTCCCTGCTGGCCTGCATGTTTGCACATCGTTAACCGGGCATATTCGGTCACCAGATGCCCGGCGTCTGGCCTGGTCACATCCCCGTACCCCTTGTAGAAATCTGATCAGGAGCTGCCCGAACGGGCAGACGAGGGCAGCGCAGCATGGGGGATGGGGAGTCGTTGTGGATGCAGAGGAACGCCGGCGCACCATCCTCGAACTCGCCCGCCACACCGGCTCCGTGGTGGTGACGGAGCTCGCGGAGAAGCTCGGGGTATCGAAGGAGACCGTACGGCGTGACCTGCACGCGATGGAGAACCGCGGCCTGCTGCGGCGCACGCACGGCGGCGCGTACCCGGTGGAGAGCGCGGGTTACGAGACCACGCTCGCCTTCCGCACCACCATGCACGTCGCCGAGAAGTCCCGGATCGCCGCAGCCGCCGGCGAACTCGTCGGCGACGCGGAGACCATCTACATCGACGAAGGCTTCACCCCCCAGCTCATCGCCCAAGCGCTGCCCAGAGAACGGCCGTTGACCGTCATCACCTCCTCGCTCGCCACTGCGAGCGGGCTCGCGGTCAGCGACCGGATCACCGTCCTCCTGGTGGGCGGGCGGGTCCGCGGCGGCACGCTGGCCTCGGTCGGCCACTGGGCGACCCACATGCTCCAGGGCTTCGTCATCGACCTGGCGTTCATCGGCGCCAACGGAATCTCCAGGCAGTACGGTCTGACCACCCCGGACCCGGCCGTCAGCGAGGTCAAGGCCCAGGTGATGCGGGTCGCCAGGCGCCGCATCTTCGCCGGCGTGCACACCAAGTTCGGCGCCGTGAGCTTCTGCCGATTCGCCGAGGCCCACGAGTTCGAAGTCATCATCACCGACACCGGGCTGCCACTGGCCGAGGCCCACCGCTACGCCCTGCTCGGGCCGCAGGTGCTGCGCGTGTGACCGGCACAGCGCCGCGGCCGGCCCAAGTGGCGGCAGCAGCCCCGCCGGCCGGCGCCCCCTCCTACGATGCTCCGCCACCCCCTCGGGCCGCCCCGGCGCCCCCGAAAGACAGCGCCGTGCCCGTCGCGGTCAGCGGCGCCGACAGGAACGCCTCACGACCCACCCACGACGCATGAGCGCGACTCACCGACAGTGCAGAGGCGCGACGTGCCCAGTAGCCCCACCAGCCCCCCACCCCAGCAGCCCCACCCGGCCGCCCGACCTCCCGCCGCGCCACCTCGTCCCACCGGTCGCGGTGGCACCGCCGTGCGGTGACCGCGCATGCCCGTATCCACCCGCCGCCCGTACGGTCACCCGTCGCTGGGGCGGGTTGCGGGCCGGGCGGCCGGCGCGCCCACCACGACTCGACAGACCGATCGACGGGGAGGACCCATGTCCATCCAGAGCCGGCGCGGCGTCCGCGCGCTGGTCGCCGCCGCCTCGGCGGGGGTGCTCATCGCAGCGTGCGCCGGGTGCGAGGGGTACGTCGGCGCAGGCGGCTCCTCGCTCTTCGGCGGCGACGCCATCAACGTGCTGATGGTCAACAACCCGCAGATGACGGAGTTACAGAAGCTGACCAAACGGCACTTCACCCGGGCTACGGGCATCAAGGTCAATTTCACCGTCCTGCCGGAAAACGATGTCCGGGACAAGATCAGCCAGGACTTCTCCAACCAAGCGGGACAGTACGACGTCGCCACCATCAGCAATTTCGAAGTGCCCTTCTTCTCCCGCCACGGCTGGTTACGCGACCTGGGGCCCTACCTCGCCGATGACCCCGCCTTCGACCAGCAGGACGTCCTGGCCCCGGTACGGCAGTCGCTGACCGCCGACGACGGCAAGGTCTATGCCGAACCCTTCTACGGCGAGTCCTCCTTCCTGATGTACCGCAAGGACGTCTTCGCCGAGCGCGGCCTCACCATGCCGGCCAACCCGACCTGGCAGCAGGTGGCCGACCTCGCCGCCGACCTCGACGGCGCCCGCCCCGGCATGAAGGGCATCTGCCTGCGCGGCATGCCCGGTTGGGGCGAGTTGACCGCACCGCTGACCACCGTGGTGAACACCTTCGGCGGCACCTGGTTCGACAAGGGCTGGCAGGCCCGGCTGACCGCGCCGGAGTTCGTCAACGCCACCGAGTTCTACGTCGACCTGGTGCGCAAGCACGGCCAGAGCGGCGCCGCACAGTCCGGATACGCCGAGTGCCTGCTCAACATGGTGTTGGGCAAGGCCGCCATGTGGTACGACGCCACCGCGGCGGCCGGCAGCCTGGAGGGCCCCGAATCCCGGGTCAAGGGAAAGATCGGCTACGTCAAGGCGCCGGTGAACAAGACGACCGACTCCGGCTGGCTCTACACCTGGGCCTGGGGCATGCAGAAGGCGTCCAAGAAGTCCGACGACGCCTGGCGCTTCATCTCCTGGGCCTCAAGCAAGGAGTACGAGGAGTTGGTGGGCCGGGAGAGCGGCTGGGCCAACGTGCCGGCGGGGAAACGGGCCTCCACCTACGCCCGCCCCGAATACCGGGCCGCCGCCCGGGCGTTCGCCGACATCACGCACCGCTCCATCGCCGCCACCAAGCCGCGCGACCCCGGCGTGCAGCCGCGGCCCGCGGCCGGCATCCAGTTCGTCGGCATCCCCGAGTTCACCGACCTCGGCACCAAGGTCTCCCAGGAGATCAGCTCCGCCATCGCCGGGCGCCAGTCCGTACGCACGGCCCTGCGTGCCTCCCAGCGACTGGCCGAGCAGGTCGGTGAGGAGTACCAGGACCGATGAGCGCACCCACCACCGGGCAGCCCACCGCCGGCGCCCCGAAGCCGCCCGCGACCTCGGCCGCCCGCACGCACCAGCCACCGGGCCGACTCAAGGCGTGGGCCACCCGCGCCCCCCTGCTGCCCGCCCTGGTCTTCCTCATCGCCGTCACCCAACTCCCCTTCGTCGCCACCCTGGTGATCTCGCTCTTCGACTGGAACTCCCTGGAGCCCGACGAGCGCCGCTTCACCGGACTGAGCAACTACCGGCACGCCGCCGAGGACGCCGCGCTCCGCGAGTCGGTCCTCACCACCGCCCTGCTGACGGCCACCGTCGTCCTGGTCACCGTCGTCCTCGGGCTGCTGCTCGCCCTGCTGCTCGACCGCAAGTTCCGGGGCCGCGGCATCGTCCGCACCCTGCTCATCGCGCCCTTCCTGATCGTCCCGGTCGCCGCCGCCCTGCTGTGGAAGCACGTCCTGTACAACCCCAACTACGGCCTACTCAACGGCGCTTTGACGTGGGTGTGCGCGCGCTTCGGCGACGACAGTCCGCCCCAGCCCGACTGGGTCTCCGAAATGCCGCTGCTGGCCGTCGAAGTGTCCCTGGTGTGGCAGTGGACCCCGTTCATGATGCTGATCCTGCTGGCCGGGTTGCAGAGCCGGCCGACGGACATGATCGAGGCCGCCCGGATCGACGGCGCGGGCAACTGGCAGATCTTCCGCTACCTCACCCTGCCGCACCTGCGGCGCTACCTCGAACTCGGCGTGCTGCTGGGCTCGGTGTACATCGTGCAGAACTTCGACGCCGTGTTCACCATCACCTCGGGCGGCCTGGACACGGCCAACCTGCCGTACACCATCTACCAGACCTTCTACCAGGCCCATGAGTACGGCCAGGCGTCCGCCGCCGGCGTGCTCGTCGTCATCGGCTCGATCATCATCGCCACCTTCGCACTCCGGGTGGTCTCGTCCCTGTTCACCGAGGAGGCGTCCCGCTCATGACCGCCACCGCCGACGCCCCCACGGCACCGCCACCCACCCGGCCCGTACCCCGGCGCCGCACACCGGCCGGGCCGCGGCGCACGGCACGCCGCCGCGGCGCGGCCCTCGGCCTGCTCGCCTGGCTGGCCGGCCTCGTCTTCTTCCTGCCGGTGGCCTGGATGGCGCTGACCTCCCTGCACTCGGAGAAGGACGCGGCCACCAACCCACCCGCCCTGGGCGCCTCGCTGACCTGGGACGGCTACCGCGCCTTCTTCGGGGCCGACGACGGCGCCAGCCCCTGGCCCTCGCTCATCAACTCGCTGACCGCCAGCGTCGTCTCCACCCTGCTGGTCCTGGTACTCGCGCTGCCCGCCGCGTACGCCCTGTCCCTGCGCCCGGTGCGCAAGTGGACCGACGTGCTGTTCTTCTTCCTCTCCACCAAGATGCTGCCGGTGGTCGCCGGGCTGCTGCCCATCTACCTGTTCGCCAAGAACGTCGGGATGCTCGACAACATCTGGCTGCTGGTCATCCTCTACACCTCGATGAACCTGCCGATCGCGGTGTGGATGATGCAGTCCTTCCTGGCCGACGTCCCGGTGGCGATCATCGAGGCCGCCCAGCTCGACGGGGCCCCGCTGCGCACCATCCTGGCCCGGGTGGTCGCCCCCGTCGCCGGGCCCGGCATCGCCGCCACCTCGCTGATCTGCTTCATCTTCAGTTGGAACGAGATGCTCTTCGCCCGCGTACTGACCGGCGTCCGCGCGCAGACCGCGCCGGTCTTCCTCACCAGCTTCATCACCAGCCAGGGCCAGTTCCTGGCCAAGGTCTGCGCAGCGTCCGTCGTGATCTCCCTCCCGGTGCTCGCCGCCGGGTTCGCCGCCCAGGACAAGCTCGTCCAGGGCCTGTCGCTAGGAGCAGTGAAACAATGAGGACCGCACTCATCGAGGCCGTCGGCAAGGTCACCGTGGCGACCGTCCCCGACCCTACGCCGGGGCCGCGTGAGGTCGTCGTGGATGTCGCAGCCTGTGGTCTGTGCGGCACGGACCTGCACATCCTGGAGGGCGAGTTCGCGCCCACCCTGCCGATCGTGCCAGGGCACGAGTTCGCCGGCGAGGTGGTCGGGCTCGGCAGCGAGGTCACCGAACTCGCGCTCGGCGACCGGGTGGCCGTCGACCCGTCCCTGCACTGTCACGAGTGCCGCTACTGCCGGATCGGCCGCGGCAACCTGTGCGACAACTGGAACGCGATCGGCGTCTCCGTGGCGGGCGGCGCCGCCGAGTACGCCCTGGCGCCGGTCGGCAACTGCGTCAAGCTCCCCGACCACGTGGGCCTCCAGGACGCCGCCCTCATCGAGCCGCTGTCCTGCGCCGTACGCGGCTACGACGTGCTGAAGAGCAACCTGGGCGCAGAGGTCCTCATCTACGGCAGCGGCACCATGGGCCTGATGATGCTGGAGTTGGCCAAGCGGACCGGGGCGGTCAGCGTCGACGTGCTCGACCTCAACCCGGACCGGCTCGCCACCGCCCGCGCCCTGGGCTGTTCGCGCTCGGCGGCTGCGGCCGATGAGTTGGAGCAGCCGCGCGGCTGGGACGTGGTCATCGACGCCACCGGACACGCGGGGGCCATCCAGGACGGTCTCCAGCGGGTCGCCAAGGCAGGGACGTTCCTCCAGTTCGGCGTGGCCGACTACGCGACCAGGGCAACGATCGAGCCGTACCGCATCTACAACCAGGAGATCACCATCACCGGCTCGATGGCGGTCCTGCACAGCTACGAGCGGGCCGCAGCCCTCTTCGCGTCCGGCGTGCTCGACCCGTCCGTCTTCATCAGCGACCGGCTGCCGCTGGAGCAGTACCCGCAGGCCCTGGAGCAGTTCCGGGCCGGCATCGGGCGCAAGATCGTGGTGGTGCCGTAGCCGGGCCGTGCACGGTGGGCCGGTCGCTCGCGGCGTGCGCGTACGCGCACGCGGACGCCCCGGCCCACCCTGCGTCCTCGCCCGGCCCACCTGCCGTACACCTCACGTGCCTCGTACACCTCCGCCGACACGGTGCCGCCGCTCTGTCGCAGGGGGCTCCGGCCGGGCCGGCGCGGGCGGCTCGCGGCCCGTGTGCGGGCGCCCGTGAGCTCACGCGTGCTTGCGGGTGCGCGTGGTTCGCTCGGTGGGTTTGGCGGACTTGGCCGACGCCGACTTGGCCGTCCGCCCTGACCCCGCCGAGCCGGTCTTCTTCGCGGCGGACTTCGCCGTCTTGGCCGTACGCCCCGAGCCGCCGCCCTTGGTGCCGGTGGTCTTCTTGGCCGCCGTGCTCTTCTTCGCGCGCGTACCCGCGGCCTTCTTGGCGCGGCCCCGGCCACCCTCGCCCCCGCGCGCGTCGATGGACGCCTGGAGCGCGGACATCAGGTCCACGACGTTGTCCGGCGGCGGCTCCGTGCCCTCGGGCGACGGCGGCGCCTTGCCTTCGAGTCGGGCGGCGACCAGTTCGTCGAGCGCCGCCTGGTAGTCGTCGTGCAGCGAGTCGAGGTCGAAGTCCTCCGAGAGGGTGTCCATCAGGGAGGTGGCCATCTTCAGCTCCTGCGGCCTGACCGTCACGTTGTCGGCGGGGGCGAGCCCGCCCGCGGCGCGGATCTCGTCGGGCCAGTGCATCGTGTGCAACACCAGCACGTCCTCGTGCACGCGCAGCACGGCCAGCGACTCCCGGGTGCGCAGCGCCACCTTGGACACCGCGACCCGCCCGCTGTCCGTCAGCGCCTCGCGCAGCAGGACGTACGGCTTGGCCGCGGCGGGCGAGTCGGCCCCCACGTAGTAGGCGCGGGAGAGCCGCAGCGGATCGATCTCGGCCGCGTCGATGAACGCGATGACGTCGATGAGCTGCTTGCTCGGCAGCGGCAACTCGGTCAGGTCGTCATCGGTCAGCACCGCCGTACGGCCGTCGACGTCCTCGTAACCCTTGGCGATGTCCGCGTACTCGATCTGCTGGCCGCACTGCTCGCACATGCGCTTCATCCGGATGCGCCCGCCGTCGGCGGTGTGCACCTGGTGCAGCCTGACGCCGTGTTCCTCGGTCGCCGGATACAGCCTCACCTGGATGGAGACCAGACCGAAGCCGATGGCTCCCTTCCACATCGAGCGCATGGTGCGGGCCCTTTCGACGAGGCGTGCGACGAACTGTTCGGTCGGGGGTACGGGGAGGAACGCGTCCTAGGTCCGTGATGGCCGGGCGGCGGCGCGGGCGGGGGGTTTGCGGGTACGCGTCCAGGCGGTGAGCTGGCGTGCGGTCCAGGTGTTGATGACCCGCTCGACGGGCACTTCGCACTCGGCGGCCCGGGCGCAGCCGTAGGACAGCCAGTCCAACTGGCCGGGCGCGTGCGCGTCGCTGTCGATGGCGAAGTACACCCCGGCCGCCACCGCCTTGCGCAGCAGCGGACGGGGCGGGTCGAGCCGGTCGGGACGGCAGTTGATCTCCACCGCGGTGCCCGCCTCGGCACACGCGGCGAACACCGCATCGGCGTCGAAGGCGGAGGGCGGCCGGCCGCGCCCCGTCACCAGCCGCCCGGTGCAGTGCCCGAGCACGTCGACCAGCGGATCGCGCACCGCGGTCAGCAGCCGCCTGGTCATCGCCGCGCCGTCCATGCGCAGCTTGGAGTGGACGGAGGCCACCACCACGTCGAGCTCGTCGAGCAGGTCCCGCTCCTGGTCCAGCGACCCGTCGTCCAGGATGTCGCACTCGATGCCGGTGAGCAGCCGGAACGGCGCCAGCTCGGGTTCGAGCGAGGCCACCACCGCGAGCTGTTCGCGCAGCCGCTCGGCGCTCAGCCCGTTGGCGATCGTCAGGCGCGGCGAGTGGTCGGTGAGCACCGCCCAGGCGTGGCCGAGGTCGGCCGCGGTACGCGCCATGAGGGCGATCGGGCTGCCGCCGTCCGACCAATCCGAATGGAGGTGGCAGTCGCCCCGTAGTGCGGCGCGCACCGCATCGCCCCCGGCGGCCAGCGGCCGGTCCGCGTCCTTCTCCAGCCGTTCCAGGTACTCCGGCACCCCGCCGGCCAGGGCCTGCTGGACGACGGCCACGGTCTTGGGCCCGAGCCCCTTGACCGCCCGCAGGGTGCCCGCCTCCGCCCGGCGCGCCACCTCCGCGGCGCCCAGCTCGGTCAGGGCCGCGGCAGCCGTGCGGAAGGCCCGTACGCGGTAGGTCTCGGCGTCCGCGCGCTCCAGCAGGAACGCGATGCGCTCCAGCGCGTGCACCGGCTCCACGGCCCGACCTCCTTCCGACTCCACGTGCTCCCTCGTACTCCTCGCCGCTCCGTCGCGCCCGGCCGCATCGCCGTACGCGCTTCCGCCTGGCCGCCGCCCCTGTGCGTGCGCCCGGCCGGCTGGCCGCCGGTCCGCCGTACGGCCTCGGTCCAGGCGGCGGCCCGGCTGCTCGGCCGGAGCGTAGGGCGGGCCCCGTGCGGCGACCCGCCTGCGCTCAGTGCTTGGCCCGGCTCGGTTGGACCCGCTTCGGCTCGCCCTGCATCTTCGGATGGTCCGGCGGGTACGGCAGGTCGCCGAGCCCGTGGTCGCGCTCGTCCCTGGCGGCCAGCTCCAGGGCCGCCGCCAGGTCGTAGGCGTGGTCCTCCAGGTCCGCGTGCACGTCGCCGAGCTCGGCGAAGCGGGTGGGCATCGTCGCCAGGTCGAAGTCGCGCGGCTGGGCGTCGTCAAGTTCCGACCAGCGCAGCGGGGCCGAGACCGGTGCGTGCGGGCGCGGGCGCACCGAATAGGCGCTCGCGATCGTCCGGTCCCTGGCGGTCTGGTTGTAGTCCACGAAGATCTTCGCGCCCCGTTCCTCCTTCCACCAGGAGGTCGTCACCCGGCTCGGTGCACGGCGCTCAAGCTCCCGCGCGATGGCGATGGCACTCCGCCTGACCTGCACGAACGTCCACCGCGGGGCGATCGGGACATACACGTGCAGCCCGCGCCCGCCCGAGGTCTTCGGCCAGCCGCGCAGCCCGAGCCCGTCCAGGACGTCGCGCAGCTCGTGGGCGGTGCGCACGGCGTCCGCGAAGTCCGTGCCCGGTTGCGGATCGAGGTCGATGCGCAGCTCGTCGGGGTGGTCGGTGTCCATGCGGCGCACCGGCCACGGGTGGAAGGTGAAGGTGCCCAGGTTGGCCGCCCACACCACGGCCGCGACCTCGGTGGGGCACAGCTCGTCCGCGTACCGGCCGCTGGGGAAGGCGATGCGGCCGGTGGGTATCCACTCCGGCAGGTTGCGCGGCGCCCGCTTCTGGAAGAACGACTCGCCGGCTACCCCGTCCGGGTACCGCTCCAGCGTCGTCGGCCGGTCCCGCAGCGCACGCAGCACCCCCGCCCCGACCGCGAGGTAGTAGCGCACCACGTCCTCCTTGGTGAACCCGCGCTCGGGGAAGTACACCTTGTCCGGGTGTGACACGCGTACGGTGCGCTCACCGACCGTGAGCTCCAGGGCCTCTCCCATGCAGCCACGCTAGGTCGGTACGGGGCGGCGCGCCTGTCGACACGGTGCCGGGCGCGGGCGGGGCTGGGGCCCGGCCGTGGGGGCTGCCGCGGGGCCGGGGCGGGTCAGCCCGGGCCCGGAGCTGTGGCCGGGGTGGCCGCGAGACCGGGCTGGCTGGCTCGGCTGGGTGACCTGGCTGGCTGCTTGTTCGGCGGGGTGGGTGGCCGGGTGACCCCGCCGGGTGGGTTGAGGTGAGGAGCAGGCGGGCCGGGCGGGTTCGCGGCGGGGGCGGGTGGCCGCCGGCTCGGCGGGCGCGCCGGGGCCGGGGGCCGCACAATCCACACCATGGACCTTCCGGTGATGCCGCCGGTGCGGCCGATGCTGGCCAAGCCCGCGGCGAAGATCCCGCCAGGGATGAACTACGAGGCCAAGTGGGACGGCTTCCGTGCCGTCGTCTTCCGGGACGGCGCCGAGGTGGAACTCGGCAGCCGCTCCACCAAGCCGCTCACCCGCTACTTCCCCGAACTCGTCGAGGCGCTGCGCGCCAACCTGCCCGAGCGCTGCGTCATCGACGGCGAGATCATCATCACCCGGGACGACCGGCTCGACTTCGAGGCCCTGCTCGGCCGCATCCACCCGGCCGCCTCCCGGGTACGGCTGCTGGCCGAGACCACCCCGGCCAGCCTGGTCGCCTTCGACCTGCTGGCGCTGGGGGACCGCACCCTGCTAGAAGCCCCGCAGCAGGAGCGCCGCGCGGCGCTCGCCGACGCCCTGCGGGACGCCGCACCCCCCGTCCACCTGGCACCGGTCACCGCCGATCTGGCACGTGCGCACGAGTGGTTCCAGCAGTTCGAGGGCGCCGGGCTCGACGGCATCATCGCGAAACGGCCTGATCTTCCCTATCGGCCGGGCGAGCGGACCATGGTCAAGGTCAAACACGAGCGCACGGCGGACTGCGTGGTGGCCGGCCTGCGCCCGCACAAGAGCGGTCCGGTCGTCGGTTCGCTGCTCCTCGGCCTGTACGACGACGCCGGCCGGCTCCAGCACGTGGGCGTCTGCGCCTCCTTCCCGATGCGCCAACGCGAGTCACTGATGCGGGAGTTGGAGCCGCTACGGATGGCGGACGCCGCGGGGCACCCATGGGCGGAGTGGGGAGAGGAGAGCGCCCACGCGCACAGCAGGATGCCGGGCGCGCCGAGCCGGTGGAGCAGCGGCAAGGACCTGTCCTGGATTCCGCTGCGCCCCGAGCGGGTCTGTGAGGTGGCCTACGACCACATGGAGGGCGACCGCTTCCGCCACACCACCCAGTTCCGCCGCTGGCGACCCGACCGGGAGCCGGAGGGCTGCGACTACCGCCAACTGGAGGAACCCGTCAGCTACGACCTACGGCGGGTGCTCGGCGGCTAGGCACTCAGGCCCCGGCTCGGCGGGAGAGCGCCGGGGCGGACCCGGCACCCCGGCCCGTGAGGTGGACCCGACACCCCAACGTGCGGGACGGGCCCCGCATCCCAACGTGCGGGACGGGCCTCCGTCGGGCCAGGGTGACACGGCTCCGGCGCGTGCCGGTGTCACCGCGTTCCCCTGGCCCGGTGCCCCCCCCTTGCGTCCAACGCGCCTGCCCCACAGCCTGGTTGGCATGAGTACGGGCGCCCCCGCGGGGTGAGTACCCCACCGGGTCCCTGGCGGGCACGCGCATGATGGAGTCGGTGACATGCCCGAGGACACGACATCCCCTACCGTGCGTCCCACCCTGTGGAAGGCGCCCCTGGCCGTCACGCTGACCGGCCTGCTGTTCCTGTCTCTGGAGTTCGTCTGGTTCTGGGAGGGCACCGACAACGGCTTGTCAGTGATCATGATCTTCGCCGCGTCGCTGTTCGCGGCCGGCTGGGTGCTTCCCCCGCGCCCCGTGCTGCACGGCCTGCGCATGGGCCTGCTGTCTTCCGCCCTGGTCGTCGCGGCGGTCCCGCTGGTGCTGGTGATGCTCATGGGCCTTGCGATGTCCAGCGGCTGACCCGCCCGCCCCGTGGATCGGTGGCGGGGGAGCGGTCGCTGTGTGATGGAGTAATTGATGCGACGTCACATATTGAGTGCCGTACGGGACGTGTGCCGTACGGCGGACTAGACGGAATGTGTGGGAAGGGCCGCCCAGACGGTGCGGCCCGTTCCTCGTTCGCCGTGCACCACGCCCCAGGTGTCGGCGAGCGTCTCCACGAGCAGCAGGCCGCGGCCGTGCTCGTCACCCATGGCCGCATCGCGCGGCACGGGGCGGGTGGCGCAGCCACCCTGATCCCGCACCTCTATCCGCAACTGGCCGCGCACGGCCTGGAGCACGCAGGAGATAGAGGTGCTGCTGGTGTGTACGACGGCGTTGGTGACGAGCTCTGATATCACCAACTGGGCCGTGTCCCTGGCGTCTTCGGAAACATCCTTGCGGCTCAGCCACGCGCGGACGCGGTGCCGCGCGTCGGAGACCGCCGCGCGCTCGGCCGGGAGGTGGAACGCCTCCCGAGGGGGTATGTCGGTGCTGCCGGGCGCCAGCGGGGTGGGCGACAGGTCAGGAGCGATCACGGCCGTTTGCCTTCCATGTGCCTGCGGGGGGAGGGGTGTTGCGGGGCGGAACACAAGGAGTGGACGGCTCGGGAGGGTCGCCGGGCCAAGACCGTGAAGCGGGGGGTGGCCATATCTCTATGATCGCTGCCTCACTCAGTCAGCAAGGGGCACTCTGCGAAATGCAGAATAGCGAGCGCAGTCTGTTGGTGTCAGCGGAACCGTGGCACACTGCATTGAACAAGCCATATGCGGAGGTGCGATGTGGGTGAGGCGCGATCTGCCCCGACGGTCGGGCAGATAGTCCTCGGCATGCGGCTGCGTGACCTCCGGGAGAAGGCCGGGGTCACGTTCGAGGAGGCGGCGAAGGCGCTGCACGTCAACCAGACGACGGTGCGCCGGATGGAGAAGGCCGAGGTCGGCCTCAAGCTGCCGTACGTGGAGAAGCTGCTGCGCACCTACGGCGTCCCGGACGACGAGGTGGGCCCCTTCCTGGAGTTGGCAGGCGAAGCCAACCAACCCGGCTGGTGGCACCGGTTCCGCGACGTCCTGCCCGACTGGTTCAGCCTCTACGTCAGCCTGGAAGGCGCGGCCAGCCTCATCCGCACCTACGAACCGCACTTCGTCCCCGGCCTGTTGCAGACCGCCGACTACGCAAGGGCGCTGCTGCGCGTCGGCTTCCCGCACGCGAGCGAAGAAGAGCTCGACCGCCGGGTCGAGCTGCGCCTGGAACGCCAGCAACTGCTCACCGGACCCGACGCCCCGCGCCTGTGGGCCATCGTGGACGAGACCGTGGTCCGCCGCCCGGTCGGGGACGCGGACGTGATGCGCGCCCAGATCGACCGGATCATCGAATCACTCGAACTCCCCAACGTGACGCTCCAGATCGTTCCGTTCAGCTCCGGGCCGCACCCGGGGATGTTCGGACCGTTCCACCTGTTCAGGTTCCGGGTGCCGGAACTGCCCGACGTGGTCTACAACGAGGGCCTGACCAGCGCCTCGTACCTCGACGAACGCGCCGACGTGGCGGCCTACCTCGAAGCCCTGGACCGCATGGGCACGCAGGCCGTCCCAGCACCACGCACCGGGGCCTTCCTCGGTGACCTTCGCAAGGAGCTTTGACCGTGAACAAATCCGTGGCAGACACCGACCATGTCTACAACGGCATGCCCGCCAGCGCGCTCGGCGCCGATGGCTGGCGCAAGCCCTGGAGCGGCCCCAACGGTGGCAGTTGCGTCGAAGTGATGAAGCTTGCCGACGGGCGGGTGGCGCTGCGACAGTCCACCGACCCCGACGGGCCCGCACTGATCTACACCGTTCGTGAGATGGAGCAGTTCCTGCACGGCGCCAAGGGCGGCCAGGCGGACTTCCTGCTCACCTAGCACCCCCGGGCACCCCCCCCGCCCACCCCCGACAGTGCCGCACCACCACCGCGGGCGCAGCCCTCGATCAGCCCGCGGCGGCGACAGCATCAGGAACCGGAGGACCAGATGACCGAACTCGGTCGCGCAGCGAGCCGGATCGACACCAGCAAGCCGCATCCGGCGCGCATGTACGACTACTACCTCGGTGGCAAGGACCACTACGAGGTGGATCAGCAGGCTGCCGAGAAGGTCATAGAGATCAACCCGGGCATCAAGATCTGCGCCGGCACCAACCGCCGCTTCATGCACCGCGCCACCCGCTACCTGGCCGGCGCCGGCGTCCGCCAGTTCCTCGACGTCGGCACCGGCATTCCCACCGAGCCCAACCTGCACCAGGTCGCGCAGGGTGTGGACCCACAGGCGCGGGTGGTCTACGCCGACAACGACCCCATCGTGCTGACCCACGCCCAGGCGCTGCTGCGCAGCAGCCGGGAGGGGCGTACGGCCTACATCCACGCGGACGTACGCGAGCCGGAGAAGATCTTCTCGGCCGACGAGCTGCACGAGACGCTGGACATGAGCCAGCCGGTGGCGCTGTCGCTCAACGCGCTGCTGCACTTCGTACCGGACGAGTTCCACGCGTACGAACTCGTCCAGCGGATGGTCGCCGAGCTGGCCTCCGGCAGCTACCTGGTCATCTCGCACGTCACCTCGGACTTCGCCCCCGACGTGTGGGCGCGGGTGGTGGACGTCTACCACCGCGGGGGCATTCCCGCCCAGACCCGCTCGCGCGCCGAGGTCGAACGGTTCTTCACCGGCCTCGAACTGGTCGAGCCCGGCGTGGAGGTGCCGCACCGCTGGCAGCCGGACGCCGAGACCGACGGCGACGTCACGGACGCGGACGTTTCGCTGTACGCCGCGGTGGCGCGCAAGCCGTAGCCACCCCACCGGGAGCGTGACGGACGCTCCCCACATGCGAGGACGCCCGCCTCGGGGGTGGCGGGCGTCCTCACCAAGGAAGGTGCCCCCGGCCGGCGGTGACCGGCCGGGGGCGCTGCGCTCCGGCGATGACGGCCCGCGCGACGGCCCCCGCGCACAGGCTCCGGTGCGCCCGTCCCTCAGCTCGGGCCCGCGGACCGCCGCACCGCGCAGGCCGCGGTGCCACCCGGCATCCGCTGCCGGTTGTTCGCCACCAGCCGGTAGACGCCGTGGCCGATCCACCGCAGCGGCGGCAGGCTGAGCAGCGCGCCCAGCGAGGCCCAGCCGCGCCCCGCGTTGAGCAGCAGCTTGGCGACGGCCATCACCCCGCCGTGGACCTGCCCGGACGGGGCGACCCACAGCAACTCGTGCTCGGCCCTGGCCCGGGTGGTGCCGAGTCCGGCCAGGTCAGCGAACTGCCAGGCCGTCACATCGCACCGCGGCCTGACCCGGTGCTCGACGAAGGCCACACAACGGGTGCAGAAGGCGCAGTCACCGTCGTAGATCAAGACAGGTCGGGTCCGCATGTGCCCCATCATCCCCCGCCGGCCGAGGCCGCCCGCCCCCGGGCCCGTACTCCGCCGGCGGCGGCCTCGGAACGGCGCCGGGCGAGGCGGGCGGACGGCGCCCTTCCGTACAACCCTCGCCGGCGCCCAGCAGTCCCCTCTCGTGCAAGCAGCCGGCCGACCACGCCCCAAGCAGGGGTGACGAAGAGCTGAACGTGCCGTGCCCGGCTCGCCCCGTTCACGTCGGAGGACCCATGCACCAGCGCACCCCCGCCCTGGCCCCGGCCCTGATCGCCCTCGTTGCCGCCACCGTCCTGACCCCGTCCGGGGCCCCCGCGGCACATGCGGCGACGTCGCGCCCGGCGCAGCCGTACGACCTCGACGGCGACGGCTACCGCGAGGTCGTCATCGGCGTGCCGAACGGCACCGTCGCAGGTCAGCAGGGCGCCGGCTATCTGGCCGTGGTGCCGGGCTCGGCGGCCGGTGTGGAACCTGCCGGGCGCTGGACCGTCAGCCAGAACAGCTCCGGCGTGCCCGGTGCCGCGGAGCCGTACGACGGGTTCGGCACCCAGCACACCAGCGCCGACCTCAACCGGGACGGCTACGCTGACCTCGTCATCGGCACGCCGGGGGAGGACGGCCCGTACGAGGGCGGCGGACGGATCACCATCGTGTGGGGCGCGGCCACCGGCACCGGCGGCGCCACCGACCTGCCCGGCGACCTGGCGTACGGGGGCGTCGGCGGGCGCGGTGTGGCGGTCGCCGACGTCGACGGTGACGGGGCGCTTGACGTGGTGGCAGCCAACGACGGCGAGGAAGTGGACTCCCTGGCGCTGGCCCGCGGCCCGTTCGCGCCGGGCCGCACCCCCGCCCCGCTGACCCGGCTCACCGACACCGGCATCATGCACTTCAGCAGCGTGGTCGGGCTCGCCGTGGGGGACTTCGACGGCGACGGACGGGCCGACGTGGCGGCGCCCTGGCTCGGCCTCGAAGGCGACGGCACGGCCCTGCTCCGCGGCACACCCACCGGCCTGACCCGCGCCGCCGGCTGGCACCGGGAGAGCGGCGGCCACGCCGCAGCGGCCGGCGACTTCGACGGCGACGGCTACGCCGACCTCGCACTCGGTGGTGCGGTGAGCGTCGGCCCCGACGACCCCGACTGGGAGCCGCAGTACCCGATCGCGACTGGGGTCGGCGGCACGGTACGGGTGCTGTACGGCGGGCCGCGCGGGCTGGCCGGCGACCGGCCACCGGTAGACCTCAGTCAGGAGACACCCGGCGTCCCCGGCAGCGGCGCCGCGGAATCCGAACGCGACGACGCCTTCGGACAGGCGCTCTCGGCGGCCGACGCCGACGCCGACGGGTACGCGGACCTTGCCGTGGGCGCACCGGGTGAGGCGATCGGGGCCACGCCTGCGGTCGGCAGCCTCACGCTCCTGTACGGCACGCCCAGCGGGCTCGGCGCGGCCCGCTCCCGCGGTTGGAACCAGGGCACGCCCGGAGTGCCCGGCAGCAACGAGGCCGAGGACGGCTTCGGCGCCCGCGTCGTCCTGCGCGACGTCAACGGCGATGGCGCGGCCGAACTCCATGCGGCGGCACCCGGCGAAGACACCGGCGACGGCCGCGTCTGGTCGCTGACCGCCGTATCGGGCGAGGGCCCGGTCACGGGCGTCGGATACAGCGCGGCGAGCCTTCAACTCCCCTTGCCGCGAACCGACTTGGGGTTCGGGCGCGGGCTGGGGTGAGCCGGGGAGGTCCGGGGGAGGGTAGCCACTTTTTTGTGGGTACTTGGCTGCGGGCGACGGGCGGGAGAGTCTGGTGGGGCGAGGCCACGGGGCCGAGCGATCCGGATCGAGACAGGCAGGCGCGATGCATCACTAGGTGGCAGACGAAACCGCGCGGGCGCCTTCGGGCTGCTGCGCGGCAAGCATGTCAAGGCGGCGGTGGCCCCAGTCGGAGACCGGGGCGAGGGCCTCGGAGAGGTCCTTACCGAAATCCGTCAGGGAGTACACCGTCTTGAGCGGACGGACGTCGTGCACCTCTCGGTGTACGAGGCCGTCGACTTCCATTTCGCGGAGCGCCTGGGTCAGCACCTTCTCGGTCAGTCCCGGCAGCGCCCGACGCAATTCACCCGGGCGACGCGGGCCGGATTCGAGTGCCCAGAGCAATGCGGTCTTCCACTTGCCGTCGATCACCGCTATCGCCGCGGTCACTCCGCACACATCGGGGTCCTGCGCCCGCATCCGCGCCATCGCCATCACCTTTCTCTTTCCCATCGAGATCGATCATTTCATTCTGCACGGGAGCCCAAGCATGTCCGCACACACCCACACCACCCCCAAGCCCGCCGTCACCGTGATCGGCCTCGGCCCGATGGGGCGGGCGCTGGCCGGCGCCTTCCTGGCGGCCGGGGTGGCCACCACGGTCTGGAACCGCACACCGGGCCGGGACGGGGAACTGGTCGCACGCGGCGCGGTCAGTGCGGGGTCCGCCGCCGAGGCGGTCGCCGCGAGCGAACTGACGGTCGTCTGCGTCGTCGACTACGAAGCGGCCGACTCCGTCCTGCGCCGCCCCGAGGTCACCACCGCGCTCAAGGGTCGCACCCTGGTCAACCTGTCGGCCGACGTCCCGAGCCGGGCCAGGGAGGCCGCGGAGTGGGCCGCCCAGCACGGGGTGAGCTACTTCGACGGGGCCATCATGACGCCGACCACCACCATCGGCACGCCGCACGGCGTGTTCATCTACAGCGGCCAGCAGGACCTGTACGAGGCGCACAAGCCCGTCCTCGACGCGCTGGGCGGCACCCACACCCACCTCGGTGCGGACGTCGGCCGAGCCGCCGCCTACGACATCGCCCTGCTCGACATCTGGTGGACCGCGATGACCGGCTACATGCACGCCCTGGCCGTCGCCCGGGCCGAGGGCATCAGCGCCCAGGAGCTCCTGCCGTTCGCCCAGGGCATCGGGCAGATCCTGCCGCCGGCCTTCGCGGAGGCCGCGGTGGAGGTGGACAACGGCACCTACGCGGCCAAGGTCAACCCGCTGACCTCGGCGGTCTCGACGATGTCCCACATCGTCCACACCTCCGAGGCGCACGGCATCGACGCGAGCGTCATCCGCGCGGCGGAGGGCCTGGGCCGCCGCGCCATCGGCCTCGGCCACGGTGGCGACGAACTGACCCGGGTGGCGGAGCTGCTGGGGCGCCCCGTCTGAGCAGGCCCTGTCTGAGCCGGCGCCCTTCGGGCACGCGCCGGCCGGGCACGTCCCAGCGCAGTGGCGGGGCGTCGCGCGCGGGGGTGGCCGGCGCGGAGCGGGCCGGCTCGTCCGGGTGCGGGACGGGCGGACGCGCGGCAGTGGTCGGCGCGGCACCCGCCGGCCACTGCCCGCGCCCGCCATCCGCCGCTCGCTGTCGGTCACCCCTTGCCCGCTGTCCGCCGGCCGATTCGCAGGCGCCGTCCGTACGCCCCGTGCTAAGAAAGCCAGCCGGCCCCGACGACCGTCAACATGCCGTGGCACAAGGTGTGTTGAGGATGGCAGGAGGGGCAGGGTCTGGTGCCCGGCGTGGCCAGGAGGGCGCGGGCGGCCTCGGTGGTGACCAGGTCGGCGACCGGCGCCGCGTCCTGGCAGTCGTCGCGGTGCAGCACCAGCGACGTGTCCTCGTCCGGGGCCGCGGCCGAGTCGTGGACCCGCCACCACCCCGCTCCCCTCTCCTCCTCGACGTGCATGGGCGCGGCCCTTCCGGTCAGTCGGCTTCTCGGCATCGTTGCCTGCTGTCGATGCTTGTGCCTGAGCGGAGGGCGATCAAGTACCTACAAAAAAGTGCGTACGCACCCGGTGGTGAGCCCGCGGCTAGGGGGTGGGCAGAGCGCGAATCCGGGCCACCGAGTAGGCGCGCCCGCCCAGGGTGAGGAGGCGGGTGGCGTACGCGGCCACGCGCTGGGTGGGGTTGAGGCGCTCCATCACCGGGTGCTCGCGGACCAACAGCCAGCCGGGCGCGTGCCGGGCCAGGGCGCCGCCGTTGCGCACCCCGAAGCGGAACCTGGCACCGGTGGCCTTGACGATCGGATGCCGGTCACTGAGGGCGAGCCTGGGGTGGAAGTAGTCGGCGGCCAACTCCGTACCGGGGCCGAAGGCGGCCCGCGCGGCGCGCAGACAGGTGCGCACGTCCTCGGGGTCCAGGTACATCAGCACCCCTTCGGCCAGCACCAGCACTGGACCGTCGGACACCGGGAGCCCGGCCGCCCAGTCCGCGTCGGCGAGCGAGGCGGCGTGCAGGGTGAGGTCCTCGTCCGGGAGGAGCCGCCTGCGCAGGGCGACGACCTCGGCGGTGTCCACCCCGACCCACCGCACGTGCGGGGCGGCCGGCGCGAGCCGGTGGTTGCGGGTGCACAGGCCGATGCCGGCGGAGACCACCGTCGCCCGCGGGTGCCGGGCCACGAACGCCGCGGTGAGCGCGTCGAAGACGATGCCGCGGTGCAGTCCGCCCAACAGGTTCGGGCGGTCGTGCAGCACCTCGGATTCGGCGTACCCGGTACGGGCGAGCAGTTCAGCGGCGAGCGGGTCGCTGAAGCCCGTCCCCGGCTGGACCGACTCCGCGTGCGCGCGGGCGTACAAGGGCGTGAGCAGGGTGCGCGCCACGCCGTCGAGGCCGTGCGCGGCTGGGGAATCCGCCATGCCGGTAGGCTCACCCGCCACCCTGGCCCCGTCAAGGCCGTGACCGGCCACGGCTGGCTCACGGCGACCGATCGGTCCCGCTCCGTGCTGCTCGCGTGCCCCGTCATCCGACGCGCGCGAGCCAACCCCCGCCGACCCGCCGCGAGTAGCCAAATCCCCGCTGACCCGTCGCAACCCACCCCAAGCAGCCAACCCGCGCCGACCCGCAGCAACCCACCCCGAGTCACCGAACTGCGGCGCCTCGCCGCAACCCGCCTGAACCTGTCTCAACCAACCCCAGTCGGTCGCACCTCAGCCGCGTCCGCTGCCGGGAGCGGCGCCGCCCGAGAACCCCATGAACTGGCCGGATTCAGACCGGAGTTGACCACTCCCCGTGGTCGCAGGCGGTGTCGTGGGTTGGAGTTGGGGTTGGCGGGGTGTGGGCGGGTGGCACGGTGTGGCCGGGGGCGTGTGCTGGTCCGGTGGGTGGGCCCGTAGTGTGGTCGTGTTCAGGGTCCGCCCGGGTGGCCCGTCGGTACCGTACGCGGCCCTGCCGGCGTGCCGGGCGTGCGGTTCCCGCGGTTTCGCGGGGCCCTGGGCCAGGCCGCCCACGGAAGGAGCCCCAGCACCGTGCGTCCCCTACCGACCTGTCTGCTCTCCGACGGCCGACCGGCCCGGGTGAGCCGGGGGCACGACCCGGACCGCTTCGTCGAGATCGGCTCCCTGACCAAGGTGGTGACCAGCACCGCCCTGCTGCGGCTCGCCGAGGCGAAGACGCTCGACCCGCAGGACCCGGTCGAGCGCTGGTTGCCGGCGCCGGCAGGCACCGGAGTCACCCTGGCGCACCTGGCCGCACACACCTCGGGGTTGCCCAGGCTGCCACCGGGCCTCAGCGGCTGTGACCCCTACGCAGGTTTCGACGAGACGGCGCTGCGCGCCCTGGTGGGCCGGCCGGAGACCTGGGACGCGGGGGAGCCCGGACGCCGGGAGGAGTACTCCAACTTCGGTTACGCCGTGCTCGGCGCCGCCCTGGTGGCCGCCGCCGGCCAACCCTACGAGCGGCTGGTGCGCGAACACGTACTCGACCCGCTCGGCATCGACGCGATGACGGCACACCCGCCACAGGACCGCAGGCTGTGCGCCACGGGGTGGTTCGGGCGCCCGCGCAAACCCTGGACCATGGACGGCGCGATCCTGCCGGCCGGCGGCCTGTGGGCCACCCCGCGGGCGGCGGCGCGCCTGCTCACCCGGCTGCTGGTGGACCGCACGTTCGGCGAGCCCGCCCCCGCCTGGCGGCGTTCGGGCGACGTGGTCTGGCACAACGGCGCCACCCGCGACGCCTCGGTGTTCGCCGGGGCGACGCCGGACGGGCGGTGGGTGCTGGTGCACCGGCTCGGCGGCCGGCACGCCGACACCGACGCGCTCGGCGCCCGCGCGCTGCGACTGCCCGTGCGGGGCTGACCTGCCCCAGGAGCGGGCCGGGCCGGGCCAGCCCCGTACCGTGCGGGGCCCGGCCCCGCACCGTACGACCCCTGCCGGCGGCCCCGTACGGCCCGGCACGGCACGGGCCCGCCGCGGAAGTCCTCCCGCGGCGGGCCAGGGCGAGTCGGTCGAGCGGCCCGCGGGCGGCGACGGCCGCCGGCGGGCGCACCGGGGTGCTGCGGCCCGCTAGCAGATCGGCACGCCGGGCAGTTGGGACGCCGGGTGACTGATGTAGATGTTGGAGATGAAGCCACCCTGGTCGCGCAGCTTGCTCCACCAGTTGTTGGTGTAACCCTCGGCGCTCACGGTGCTGCCCTGCTTCTGGCAGACGACGGTGACGTCGGTCGGGCCGGCGAGCACGTTCACCACCGGCGAGTTGAGGTACGCGTCGGCCCGCACCCGGATGTCGGTGCCCCAGGTGCGGAAGTTGCCGCCGCCACCGCCGCAGCCGTTGTCGCTGGTCAGGTACGACTGGTGGTACTGCGACGGGTAGGGCAGGCCGGAGCCGTTGATGGCGATGTTCTGGCCCACGCCGTTCAGCAACTGCTCGTAGTGGATGTGGGCGCCCGAGGAGTTGCCGGTGCTGCCGGTGACGCCGATCTGCTGGCCCTGGCCGACCTGGGCGCCGCTGGGCACGGAGTAGGAGGCGAGGTGGAAGTAGTACGTCTTCCAGCCACCGCCGTGGTCGATGACGATGTAGTTGCCCGCACCGCTCGGCTGTGACATCCGGGTGGCCGTGCCGGCCGCGGAGGCCAACACGGGCGTGCCGGCGGTCGAACCGCCGTCCGCGCGCACGAAGTCGAGCGCCCGCCGCACCTCGGCCGAGTGGTGGCTGTAGGTCCACTTCTGGCCACAGGGGAACGGGGCGCGGAAGCTCGGCGCCGCGGCCAGCCGGGCCCCTTCCCCCGGGGCCCCGGACCGCCCGGCGGCGTATCCGGGAGCTGCGACGAGACCGGCGAGCGCGAGCAACGAGGTCAGCAGCACTGACAACGTTCGCAGGCGTCTGTTGAGCATCGGGAGGACTCCTTCGGAACCGTGGGGAGGATCGGCACTCCACCGCCCGGTGGGGCTGCGCCGGGCGGCGCCGATCACGTGTATCACCCGTCCAGCACGGTGCGCACCCCTCACGAGGCCCCTGACTTCCACCGGCCCGCTGGGGTCCGCACCCCGTTCCACCCTTGTTCGCCGATGCGGCGCGCCGTGGACACCCCGCCCCGCCCGCGCTCGTCGCGCTGCGCGACTGATCCCTTACGATGCGGGTGAGCCTGACGTCCTGTCAGGGCCACGGCAGACTGGGAGGTCTGGATGAACCGCAGGGGCGCCATCGCCAGCGCACTGAGCACCGCCGTCATCGTGGTGGCGATGCCGGCGGCGAGCGCGGCACAGCCGGCACCGGAGCAGGCCACGAGGGCCGCTTCGGCCGCGCAGGCGGGGGCCAGCGCCAAGGCGCGGCAGCCGTGCACGGGCGCCTACCAGGGGGACGCCAGGCTCGGCCCCGAGCAGTTGCCGAAGCTGTGGCAGTTGCCGGTGGGCCCGCTGGTGCTCGGCTACCAGCGCACCGGCAAGCTCTCCCCGGACGCGTTCCTGAAGAAGTACTGGGAGGGCCCGGCCGACAAGGGGAGCTGGAAGTACCCGCCCAACGACGGCTTCGCCGAGGTGAACGGGAAGCTCGACAAGCGGCGCAGCCAACTGCGGCCCGGCCAGTGGCTCGACCGGTTCGGCTCCGAGTATGGCGGCTACCTCGCCCCCGCCGGCGACCGGTACGCCAAGCGGGCGCTGCCGCCCCAGAACCTCAACACCCGCGACGCCGCCTTCCCCTGCGACTACCACGTGTACCGGGTCACCAAGCGGTTCACGGTCTGGCAGGGCAAGATCGCGCCCTGGTTCGAGCAGCCCGGCGGCGGCCAGCAGATCAAGCTCGACCCGGCCCTCCTCGACCCGGGCCAGGGCCAGCGGCTGAACGTCAAGTGGCTGCTCGACCACGGCTACCTGGCCCCGGTGAAGTGGTAGCGGGCGATGGACCGCCGTGCCCTGCACCGCGCCCTGCGGGCCGCCGGGGTGGCTGACGGCCACTACTGGATCGAGGGCGTGCACGAGCCGGCACCCACCCCCGTCGACCACCTCTTCCTGCGGGCCGGCGAGGGGACCGGGGCCCGCTGGCAGGTGGGCGCGTACGAACGCGGGGCGCACGAGGTCATCGCCGAGTACGACGACGAGGCAGCGGCCTGCACCCATCTGCTGCGCCTGCTGACCTGACCGCGCCCGCCCGGCCCCGGCCCACGCCCGCCCACCGCCCCCGCGCGCGGGGCGGGCGCAGGCCGGCGGCCCGGCTGCCGGCCCCGGTCAGCCGAAGAATGCGCAGACGGCCCGGGCGATGCGCCGCACCTGGGACTCGGTGAGCCCGGGGTGCAGCGGCAGCGCCAGATGCGTGGCGCTGGCCCGCTCGGCCCCCGGCCACCGCGCGCCCGCGGGCGCGTACGGCGCGAACGCGGGCAGGCGGGGCAGCGGCAGCGGGTAGTAGACCCGGGTGCCGACCCCGCGGGAGGCGAGGTGGCGCGCCAGCGCGTCGCGCCGCTCGGTCCGTACCGCGTACACGTAGTGGCACCGCTCGTCGCCCGGCGCGGGCGCGCCGAGCCCGCGCTCGCGCAGCGGGGCGAACTGTTGGCTGTAGTACGTGCTGATCTGTTCCCGGCGCGCGATCCTGGCGTCCTGGGTGGCGAGCCGCGCCAGTTGGTAGGCCGCCTGGACCTCGTCGAAGCCGCTGTCGTACCCCACCTGGTGGTGGACCGGGCCGTGCGCATCGGCCCGACCGTGGCGGCGCAACAGCCGTACCGTGCGGGCCAGTTCCGCATCGTCGGTCAGCACGGCCGCGCCCTCGCCCGGCATGCCGAAGGGCTTGGCAGGAAAGAACGAGTACAACCCCACGTCCCCCCAGGTGCCGGCCGCGCGCCCGGCCAAGGTCGCGTCCTGGGCGACGGCCGCGTCCTCGATGACGGCGAGCCCGTGCGCGTCCGCCAGTTCCCGCACGCCCCGCATGTCGGCGAGCGAGGTGAAGGTGTGCGCCGGGACGACGGCCCGGGTACGGTCGGTCAACCGGCGCGCCGCGTCCGCCACGTCGATGACCATGGTGGCCGGATCCACGTCGGCGAAGACCGGCACGGCGCCCACCGCCAGCACCGTGGAAGCCAGCGGCTCCGCGCCGAAGGCGGGCACGATCACCTCGTCGCCCGGGCCGAGCCAGCAGGCGCGCAACGCCAGACAGAGCGCCGAGGTGCCGCTGGCACAGGCGATCACGTGCCCCGCGCCGGACCGCAGCCCCACCTGCCGCTCCCACTCGGCGGTGCGGCGGCCGACCACCGTGACCTGCTCGGGATCGGTGGCCACCTCGTACACGGCCCCGAGCAGCAGGGCCCGCGCCTCGGGGGCGAGCAGCGAACCGGCGTACGGCACCGGGGCCGCGGCCACCGCCGGGACGGAGTCCACCACACTCATCACACGGCACCTTCCGGGACGAAGGAACGGACGGCGGCACACACCCGGGCTATCTGCCCCGGCGTCAGATCGGGGTAGAGGGGCAGCGCGACCAGTTCGCGGGCCGCCTCCTCGGCGTTCGGGAAGTCGCCCGCCCGGTGGCCCTGGTCCGCGAAGCAGGGCTGGAGGTGGAGCGGGTGCGGATGGCACGGCCGGGCGTCGACGCCGGAGCGGTGCAGATGGCGCACGAGCGCGTCCCGCTCGTCGACGGCCACCGCGTACACCGCGAAGGCCGGATCGATGCGGGCCCGCGCGCCCTGCACCACTGCCGGGAGCCGGCGCACCACCGGCGCCCCGCGCAGGCCCTGCGCGTACGCGTCGGCCAACTCGGCCCGGCGCGCGAGGTCGTCCGAGAGCCGGGCCGACCTGGCGAGCAACACCGCCGCCTGCACGTCGTCCACCTTGGCGTTGCTCCCCAGCAGCGCGCCCTGCCTGGCCACCTCGGCGGCGGCCACGGCGCGGCCCGGGCCCGGCGGGGGAGCGGTGCGGCCGTGGTCGCGCAGCGCACGCACCCGGGTGGCGAGCGCGTCATCGCGGGTGAGGACGAGACCGGCGTCGCCCAGCGCGCCCAGCGGCATCGTGGTGGAGAGCGAAAACGCGCCACCCGCACCGACCAGCCCGGTGTGCACGCCGCCCCACCGCATCCCGAGCCCGCCGGTGCCGTCCTCGATGACCAGCAGGCCGTGCCGGGCGGCCAGGTCCATCACCTCGGCCAGGTCGGCGGGCTGGCAGAACAGGTGGGCCGGCAGCAGAGCCTTGGTACGTGCGGTGATCACCTTCTCGGCCGAGGCCGGATCGATGCCGTAGCTGACGGGGCCGACGTCGGCGAAGACCGGGCGGGCACCGACCAGCGCCACGGCCGTCGCGCCGGCGATGCTCCCGAACGCCGGCACCACCACCTCGTCACCGGCCGTGACGCCGGCCGCGCGCAGCAGGAGCACCAGGGCGTCCGTTCCGCAGCTCACCGCGACGGCGTGCCGGGCACCGGTGTAGGCACGCAGCGCGGCCTCAAGCTCGGCGGCCTTGGGACCGTTCGAATAGACCCCGGAGTCGAGCACGTCCTCGATCTGACGGCGCACGGACGGCCACAGCCGCTCGAACGAGGCTGCCTGGGTGAAGAACGGGACTTCGGCCGGTGCCGTGGTCCCGGGGCCGTCGGGAATGCTTTCCGTCACTCTCCTGCCCATGTCTCTCCATTCGTAGTACCCACATTCGAAAATAGGCGGCTGGGCGAGTAGTCAGGGATAGCAATCCGCAGACAATCACATGGCAGATTCGGTGCCTTGGCTGACGCTCTCAGACAGAGTTCTGTGGATTTTCGTCCCCTCAATTGTTGTCCGGAGAGGCCGTCTTGACCGGCGAGTTGTCCACCGTGATGGTGGACGGGGATAACGTTCCAACTTCCAGGCCGGGGGGCTTTCGAATATGGGTGCGCGAAGCGGAATGAGTTTTGCCGAGCCAGCGGATTCCGACGACGTTGTCGGCCGGTGGCCGGCGCACGGGAATCGAGGTCCCGTGCCCGCCGTGACCGATGTCGCGAGCCCTTGCCCGACCGCCGCACGGGCGGTACGGGCGCGGCGGCACGGCCGTCGCTGACACCCCGGCCGGGCCGGTTCCGCGCACCCGCGCCGGCGCCGCCCGCCACCGTCTCCCGAGCACCCCGCGTGCCCCGCGCGCTCCGCCCACCGTCCACCGCCCCGAAGTTCGAGGCGTCCGGAGGACACGTCGCCCCGCCCCGTGCGCGTCGCGTGCCGCCGGTCGGCCATACCGGTGATCGCAGAGAGGAACCGCACACATGACCGTGTCACCGATGGCACCCGTGGCCACCACCGGCCACGGCGCACAGGCCAGGGCCGCGATTCTCGCCCGTACGGAAACCCGCCTGGACGCCCTCCTCGCGGCCGAGCACACGCTGTGGGCCGGCGTGGACGGCCGCGCAGCAGCCCCCGTCGACAGCGTCGCGCAACTGGTCGGCGCCGGCGGCAAACGACTGCGCCCCGCCTTCTGCGCGGCCGGCTTCCTCGCCGCAGGCGGCGACGCGGCCGACCCCCGGGTGGTGGAGGCGGCGGCGGCCGTCGAGCTGCTGCACGCCTTCGCCCTCATCCACGACGACGTCATCGACGACTCGCCGCTGCGCCGCGGCGAACCCACCACCCACGTGCGCGCCATCGACCAGCACCGCTCGGGCGGCTGGCGCGGCGAGCCCCGCAGGTACGGCGAGGGCGTCGCGGTGCTCGCCGGCGACCTGGCGCTCTCGTACGCGATGCGGCTCGCCCAGGAACTGCCCGCCGCGGCCCGGCAGGTCTGGGGCGACCTGGTCACCGAGATGATCGTCGGCCAGCACCTGGACGTGGCGGTGGCCGCCGAGGGCGTCGCCGACACCCGGCTCTCGGAGTACATCGCCAACGCCAAGTCCGGCCGCTACAGCATCCGCCGCCCGCTTGAGTTGGGCGCGGCGATCACCGGGGACACCGCCCTGGCCGCCACGTTCGAGGCGTACGGCACGGCGCTCGGCGAGGCGTTCCAACTGCGGGACGACCTGATCGACGCCTTCGGTGACGCCGCCGTGGCGGGCAAGCCGGTGCGGGCCGACGCGGAGAACAACAAGATGACGCTGCTGATGAGCCTGGCCGTGCGGCGCAGCGACCGGGTGCGGGACCTGGTCGCAGCGGGCGCCGGCGGCGAGGCGGCGCTGCGCGAGGAGTTGGCGGCCATCGACGTGCGTGCCGAGGTGGAGCGGCGCATCGACACGCTGGTGACCCGGGCCCGCGAGGCGCTGGCGGCCGGGCCGCTGCCGCAGGAGTGGCGCGAGGAGTTGGCGGGCATGGCGGTCGCCGTCGCCTACCGCGACAAGTAGCAGCATCGGTGCCTGCCCTGTTCCGGCCCTGGCCCGGTCCCTGGCGCGGCCGTCTGATGCCGGCTGCGGCACGCGGGGCCGGGGGCGCGTCCTGGTGCGGGCCGTAGTGCCTCGGGCCGGCGGTGGCGCTTCGGGTCGGGGCGCGCCGGTCAGAAGTGGCCTCGGTCCGGGCGGCCGGTCGGGGGCCGCACCGGTCCAAGCGGGCCAGCACGGGACCGTACCGGGCGGGACCCACCCGTACCGGTAGGGCGCGGCACCGGGCGGGGCCTGCGCCGGTCAGGGCCCGTACGGACAGGGGCCGGGGTACGGCTTCGCCCCGTCCCCCGCCCCCTACCCGCCCCTCCTTCGCCCGGCCCCGGCGGCGCGCGTCGTCGCCGGTCACGGGCGCGCGGGCCCCCGCGCCCGTGACGGCCGCTACACCACGCGGGGCAGCCCGCCGGGGCCGCCGAGTTCGCTGTCGGCCGCGGCGCGGGCGCTCAGCACGCGGTTGGCGACCTGGACCCGGGACGTACAGTCCAACTTGCGCATCACCTTGCGCAGGATGTTCACGGCCGTCCACTCCGCGGTGCCGAGGCGCCGGGCCACCTCGCGATTGGTCAGCCCCTCCGCGACCAGTGCCGCCACCTCCTGTTCGCGGCGGGTGAGGGTGTCCGCCGCGGGCGGCGCCTGGGGGGCCGTCGGCGGTGGGGCGAGCGGGGCCGTGGCGAGCGTCACCGCCTCGTGCGCGGTCAGCCGGGCGCCGGCCCGGCTGTGCTCGTCGAAGGCCGCCTCGCCGAGCCGCTGGCCGGCCTGGGTGAGCAGCTCCTGCCGGGCCGCGGCCGGCAACTGCACCGGAAGCCCGCCGTGCGCCTTCTCCAACGAACGTGCCGCAGACAGCAGTTGGGCGGCCCGCTCCCAGGCGCCGGTGGTCCTGCCGTGCCGGCGGACCAGCAGGTCGGCGGTGACGTACAGCGCGTAGGAGAGCGCCGGCCGGTCGCCGATCCCGTGCAGGAACGACAGCGCCGCCCGCGCCGTCCTGACCGCCTGTTCCGCGTCCGCCGCCACCTCGCCGTCGGCCGCCACGCCGGCGAGCACCAGCCTGCCGAGCGCCGCCCGGCGCGCGTCCCGCAGGTCGTCGAAGCGGCGGACCGCCTCCTGCCCGTAGCGCGCCGCCGCCGGCAGGTCGCCCAGGTCCCGGTGGACCTCCGCGAGCCGGCCGGTGGCCGAGGCGAGAGTGGGCTCGTGAGCCAGCTCCCGACACTGTTTGACAACGTCGTCAAGAAGGGCCTTGGCGCCTTCCAGATCACCTTCCGCATGGGCGAGGCGGGCCAACACCTCCTGAACGTCGACCGCGGCCAGCAGATCGCCGTCCGCCGCATGCTGCGCCAGCGCGGTCCGCAACTCCGCGCCCGCCTGCGCGTACCGGCCGGCCAGGAGCTGTGCCTCGCCGAGCGCCGCCGCGAGCCTGGCCCGTCCCCTGGCCGACGTCACGCCGGCCGCCCGCGCCGCGGTCAGCCGTACGGTGGCCTCCCGCGCCTCGCCGCGCACCAGCCAGTACGGCAGCGAGGCAGTCGCGAGCTCGGCGGCCTTGTCGCCGTCCCCGACGTGCACCAGGTGGTCGAGTGCCGCCAGCGTGTCGCGGTGGGTGTGGCCGAGCCCGGCCAGCGCCGCCGCCTGCCCGGCGCCACCCAACTGGGCCGCCGCGGCCCGGGCCCGGCGCAGTACGTGTGCGGCGTGCCGGTTCCTGATCGGCTCCAGGCCGTCCTCGTCGGCGAGTTGTTCCCACGCGTACGCGCGCGAGGTGCGCAGCAGTCGGAACCTGATGCTGCCGTCCGGCTGTTCCTGGGGGAGCAGCAGGCTGCGGTCGACGAACTCCTCCAGGGCCGCGCGCGCCTCGTGCACGGACAGGCCCAGCACCTCGCCCGCTTCGGCCCCGTCGAAGGGCGAGGCGAAGACGGCCAGCCGGGTGAGCAGGGCCCGGCGCCGCGGGTCGAGCACGGCCCAACTGTGCTGCACCGCGTCGAAGATGCTCAGGTGAGGCGACATGGTGTCGGCCGCGGTGCCGCGCAGCGCGCTGCACGAACGGTCCAGTTCCTCAAGCAGGGCCCGCGGCGATGACACCTTCAGCCGGGCCGCGGCCAGTTCGAGGGCGAGGGGCAAACCGTCCAAACGGACGCAGAGTTGGGCGATGGCGTCCCGGTTCTCCTCGGTGAGCTTGAAGCCGGGCCGTACCGCGCGCGTGCGCTGCACCAGCAGCCGTACCGAGGCGACGTCGGCCAGCGGACCCGTGCTCCCCGCCGCGCCCGGCACGGCCAGCGGGGCGAGTTGGATGCGCCGCTCGCCGTAGACGCCGAGCACCTGGGTCGCCACGGTCAGCACGGACAGTCGCGGCGCCCGCGCGGCGAACTCCGCGACCAGCGCGCTCACCTCCTGGGGAGGCCGGGAGCCGCAGTCGAGGACGAGCAGGAAATCGAGGTCGAGCGGGGGGCCGGTGGGGAGATCGGTGGGGTGGTCGGAGGCTTCGCCGGTGGGGTGGTCGGGGTGGGTGGGACCGTCGCCGAGCGCGGCCCGCACCGCGCCGGTCGGGTCGTGCTGGTCTGCCAGGTCCAGGTAGCATCCGCCGTCCCGGAACGCGCCGATCACATCGTCCCAGAGCTCGGTCGCGAGTCGGGTCTTGCCGACGCCTGAGGGGCCGGTGAGGGTGAGCACCTGGGCCTCTCGGGCCAGCAGTTGGGCTCTGAGCCTGGCCATCTCCTCGTCCCGGCCCACCAGGGGAGACAGCGGTCGTCGGGTGGAGCCGGCCGTCGCCGGTTCCGGGGTGAAGCCGTCCTGCTGCGCGTGAGTGCCTGCCTGCACCATGCGGCTCCTTCCGTTGGGGCCCGCGGGAACTTCCACGCTGATACGCCAACGGTCGCAGGGGGCGGCAAAAGACCGGTCAAGGGTCGTGAAACGCGCAGGTAGAAGCGCCTTTTCGCGTCACGCCCGATTCGCTCGTGGTTTCTCTGAACCTCAGACGATCCACCAGCATTGGTCATCAACAACGGTGCTGCGGGCACCCTACAAGGCCCCGTCAGATGTCCGTGAACCGGGGGTGGGGTTATGGCGTTCGCCCTGCTCAGCGCCGGTGCGAGGAGCGGTCTACGGCGGTCGGGCAGGGCGCGGCCGGGCGGCACGGCGGCCCCGGAGCGCACACGGCGCTGCCGGGGCCGTCGCCGGGCCGGGCGGTACGCGGGAAGCCGCGCGGCCCGGCCGCCTTGGCCGGGAATCAGGGCTTCCGCAAGGCCGGCGGAAGGGGCGTCGGGGAGGCCCGGGGAGGTGGTGGGGAGTGCGCCGGGCGCGGGCGAGAAGCGGCGGAAGGGCGGTCGGGGGCGAGGGCCGGGGCGGTCCGCGGGGAGGCACGGACCGCCCACGGCGCCGCTCAGGCCGTCCGGGACAGCAGCCGCTCCGCCGCCCACTCGCCCGACTGCACCGCCGCCTCGCTCGACGGCCGCTGGTACACCCAGTCACCCGCGTACTCCACCGCCCGCGCCGGCCGCCCGGCGAAGGCGCTCTGGAGCCGCAGCGCCTGCGGTGACGCCTCCGGCGACGCGTACCGGAAGCGGTGGACGAACGCCCGCTGGAGCGCCGCGCCGAGGCCCGGTGCGTACCGCTCGGCGCGTGGCACCAGCGCCGCAAGCACCGCATCGTCCGGCTGGTCGAGCAGTTCGCGGGTGGCCCGCTGCGCGGTGAGGATGCTCACCAGGCCGCGGCCAGCCGGCGCCCGGTTGGCGGCCTTCGCGTGCTCGAACGTCACCCCGCTGACGTAACCGTCCTCCACCTCGGGCACCAGGACCGCGTACACCTCGGGGGTGCCGCGCCGCTGGGGTGGCATCAGGGGCCGGTCCACCAGGCAGGTGATGCGCATCATCGGGGAGTACGAGGCGGCCTGGAGGTACGGTGCCTCGTCGGCGGGCGCGCCGGGGCGCAGCGCGTGGGCCAGGGGGGCCGGCACCGCGAGGACGGCCTCGCGCGCCGTCACCGTCTGCCCGTCGGCGAAGACCAGGGTGACGCCCGCGTCGGTGTCCTTGACCTCGGTGACGGCGCGTGAGGTCCGTACGTCCAGGTGTCCGGCCACCGACCTGGCCAGCGCGTCCATGCCGTCCCGGTAGGTGCGCCAGCCCAGCAGCCCGCGGGTGGAGAGCATGGTGGACACCAGCGGGCCCGCGCACGAGCGGTGCGGGTCCCAGGCCCAGGCGGTGGCCACCGCCGGCTGCAACACGTAGTCGTACAACTCGCGGTTGCGGCCGGTGGCCAGACTGGCGACGGTACGGGTGCCGAGCGGGCTCTGCCCCGGGTGCCGGGTGTCGAAGCCCCCGGCGGAGCCGGCGATCTCGCCCACCAGGGAGCTGAGCGCCAACCGGCCGCCGAGGGTGAGGCCCGATCCGCTCAGCGCCCCGAACCAGTGCCCGGTACCGGCGTGCGCCCGGCCGTCCCGCCACACCCCGGCGAGGCTGGTGACCTTGCGCACCCCGCCGTCGCGGTCCAGGCCGACCGACCTGATGAGCCGCCAGGTGGCGTCGTAGCCGGCCGCGGCCAGCGTCTCGGTGCCCTCCTCGACGATCCAGCCGTCCACCCGGCGGGCCTTCATCCGCCCGCCGACCGCCTGCTCCGACTCGAAGACCACCGGCCGGCGGCCCGCCTCCTGTAGCCGGTAGGCCGCGGTGAGCCCGGAGATCCCCGCGCCCACCACGGCGATGTCCACATCGGCCAGGTCTCGCGCCATGCCGCTTCCTTCCCTCTCCTCGTGGTGCCTTCGTGCCCTGCTGCCCTGTCGCTCTGCTGCGTCGGTGCTGCGCCGTGCTGATGGTGGTGTCGGTCCTCCGTGTCCTGGCGCTCCGGCGCTCTGGTCGTGCCGCGGACCAGAGCGCCGTGGCTGCGCCGTACGGACGTCCGCCCCTGACGTCAGGTCCAGCGCCCGGTGCCGTACGCGGCGGCGTCGCCCAACAGCCGCTCCCGCAACTCCATGCGCCGCACCTTGCCGGTGCTGGTCCGTGGGAACTCCTCCCAGGCCAGCAGCCGCGGATCGGCGAGCCGTGGCAGGTCGGCGGTGGCCCGCTGCCACGCCGCCTGGTCCCACGAACCGTCCCGCGTGCACACCACCGGCAGCGGCAACTCCCCGGGCACGCCGATCACCGTCGCCTCGATCAGCCGCGGCAACCGGTCGGCCAACACGTCCTCCAACTCGATGCAGCTCATCCCCGGGATCACATCGACCTCCCGGTCCAGCAGCCGGAACGCCCCGGTCTTGCTGCGCACCGCCCAGTCACCGGTGTTCCACCACTTGCCCGTGGCCTTCAGGTGCCACCGGTCCTCCTCGCCGAGATAGCCCACGCACCGCCCGTAGGTGCGCGAGAGCACCACCCCCGGCGTGCCGTCCGGCACCGGCTGCAACGTCTGCGGATCGACCACCTTCATCCCGGTGAAGCCGGGGATCGGACGGCCCACGTCGCGGATGGTGGGGTGCCGGTCGCCCTGCGCCTCCAGATCGCGCCTGGCCAGCAGCCGGAAGGTCATCGGCCCGGTCTCCGACTGCCCCCACCCCTGCAACCAGGTCGGGAAGCGTCGCTCGCTGGCCCGCAGGAAGGTGCGCACCGTCGGCGGGTGCATCGCGTCGAAGGTGCTCACGTAGACCCGTACGTCGGTGAAGACGTGGTGCGCCCGCTCCGCCAGCGGCTCCCACCCGACGTACGTGGCGGGCAGCGCCTCCAGGTAGGTGGGCCGGTGCCGGCGGAACATCCGCTCGGCGGTCTGGGGCGAACCGTCCGTCAGCACCAGCGCGTGCCGCGGTTCGAGCCGCAGCGTCCCCGCGCTCCAGGTGATCATCCGCATGTGGTTGTACGCGATGGCCGTGGCCACCGTGTCCCGGTGCTTCATGCCGACGATGGGCCACGGCAGCGACTCGGTGCGGCTCAGATGCCCCATGATCGTGTCGGCCGAGTGCACCACCAGCTTCGGCACCCCGGTGGTCCCCGAGGTGTGGGTGGCCACCATCGGCTCGTACGAAGCGGCGTACACCGTGCCCGGCACCCGGGCCCCGCGCACCTCGTCCACGTGCACCGCGCCATCGACCGGCGCGTCGATGGTGAGCACCCGGGCGGCGAAGGCGGTCACGTCGACGCCGGCGGCTGCCGCGCCGCGCACGATCGCGCTCGTGGTGACCAGCACCCGGGCGTCCGCCCGCTTGAGCACCGTCTGCAAGGTGTCCGGCGGCAGCGCGCCGGCCACCAGCACCGGCAGCGCGCCGATCCGCGCCGCCGCGGCGGCCAGCAGCAGGTAGTCCCAGTGGTTGTCCTTGGCGATCGCCACCCGGGCGCCGGGACGCGCACCCGCCTCGTACAGCCAGGCCGACGCCTCCGCCACCAGATCGGCCAGTTGCTGCACCGTGTAGTGCGCGCCCCGCTCGGGGGCGATGTCGAAGGGCCGGCTCAGGTGGAAGTGCGTGCGCCGACCCCGGTCCGCGTGGCTCTCGAAGAGCGAACCCAGGCCGGACGACCTGTTCGTGCCACTCATGACTCTCCTGTCAGTGAATGAGGTTGACCAAGATCAGGCAGGCCACGCCGGTACGGAAGGCCAGCACGCCACGCCGCCGGGCCAGCAGCGCGTCCCCGTTCCGCAGGAAGGACATGTACTGCCGCACCCGCAGCGCCGTCAGCGGCAGCATCACCAGCACCAGCCACCACGGCCCCCAACCGACCGCGGCGGCCAGTGCCGTCAGCGCCACGTCCACGGCGCTGAGCACCCCGATGAACAGCCGGTTGCCCCGCGCCGAGGCGCGCACCGCGACCGTGGAGCGCCCCACCGCCGCGTCGCCCTCGATGTCCTTGGTGTTGGAGTACGCGGAGACCAGGATCTGCCACAGCCCGAACAGCACGCCCTCCACCAGCAACAACGCGGGCAGGTCGCCGGCGACCAGGCCGTAGGGCGCGATGACGATGACCATCGGGCAGCCGGCGATGAGCAGTTCGCCCAGCCCCTTGTAGCTGAGCCGCAGCCCCCACGAGTACTGCCAGCTCGACAGCAGCACCAGGCCCGTCAGGACCAGCGCCCACACCGGCTGCTCGGCCGCCGTGAGGGCCGCCGCCGACCACAGGGCGACGCCCCAGGCCAGCGCGAGGTAGCCGAACCACTGGGCCTGGCGCAGCCGCAGCGCGCCGGTCAGCAGCGGCTTGCGCTGGAGCGGGCGCAGCTCCGTGCCGTCCTTGCTGAGGTAGTTGGCCGCGTCGCTGCCGTCCTGGAAGCCGTTGACGTCGTCGAAGGCCATCACGGCCGAGACCACGCCGATCTCGCCGAGCAGGAACAGACCGAGCGTCAGCAGCCCGTCCCCGCCGAGCCCGGGGCCTGCGATCAGCGCCGAGACGACGACCAGGACGCTGAGGTAGTAGTCGAGGACGAATTCGAACTTGGCCAGGCGGGCGAAGGCCGACAGCCGCGGGGCGAACCCCTGGGCCGGCGAACCGGGGCCGGGCGCACCCTGGGCGCGCCTGGCCCCGGCGGCGGTGATCGCATTCATGGGCGGCCCGCCGCGCCTCAGCCGACCGTGAGCAGCTTGTCGGCTGCCCGGATGCCGGAGAGCATGGCGGCCTCCGAGATCGGCGAGGTGAAGTAGTCGCCGGCGAAGACCACCGGGGCGTGCTGGAGCCGGATCACGCGGGCCGACTTGCGGTACCGGCCGGGCTCGGGCACCGGCATCGCGAACGGGCGCTCGGCGATCTCGAACGGCTCGGCGTCCGCGGGGAAGTCCGGCCAGAGCGAGGTGACCAGGCGCGAGGTCTCCGCGAACTGCTCCTCGGTGGAGAGCTTGAGGAGGCGGCGGGTGGCGGCCCGACCCGGGTAGACGAACGCCAGGTGCTTGTCGACCGGGCGGCCGTTCGCGTCCCGCACCTGACGCGGGAAGGTGATGATGGTCTTGACCGGTGGGTCGTCCGCCCCGGCGGCCACGATGTGCGCCTCGGACGGCATGCTGCTGAAGTCCACCAGGTAGGAGACCGACAGCGCCGGCTCGTACTTCTGGGTGGCCAGGAAGTCCCGGGTGTCCTCGCCGACCACCTGGCGCGGCAGGGCGGCGGTCAGCTTCGCGGCGACCGGGGCCGGGGTGGCCACCACGACGTCGTCGAAGACCTCGTCGGACAGCGTGCCGTCCGCGTCCCGCGCGGTGATGCGCACCTGTCCGTCGAGCACCTGGAGGTCGGTCACCTCGTTCTCCAGGCGCAGCTCCGCGCCCTCCGCGTTCTTCTCGGCGATGATCTCCATGCCGCCCTTGAACACGTAGAACTTGGCGCCGGCGATCTGCGCCTGCATGGCCCGCACGTGCGCGGCCGAGATGTCCTCACAACGCCACAGCCAGAACGACTCGATCTCCGGCCGCAACAGATTGTCGAAGCCGCGCTGCGACATGCTCTTGCGGGCGTACTCGGCGGCATTGGTGCCATCGTCGTACTTGGCGAGCTTGACCGGGTCGAAAAGGTCGAGTTCCTTGCGCTTTAGCGTTTCCTTCAAGGTGGCGGTGAGGAAGCCGATACGGTCCCCGAGCTTTACGTGCGGGAACGTGAAGAGGCTCTTCATCGAGTCCGAGAGGAGCTCGGCCGGCTTTCCGTTGTCGACCACGATGACGTTGTTCGACATTTCCGTGAGCTGGTCTTCGAGACCGTACTCGCGGATGCGCTCGAACATGATCTTGTAGAAGCTCGTGAACCACAGGTTGACGCCGACGTCGGGCTCGATCTCCGGCCGGTGCCAGGACCGCGCACGCCCGCCGAGACCAGCGGTCGTCTCGTAGATGACCACCTCCCGCCCGTTCTTCAGCAGCTCCTTAGCAGCGGCGCAGCCAGCCATGCCGCCGCCGACGACGGCAGTCCTCTTGCGTCGAGCCATGCGTGTCGCACCTCCACAGAACAGGGTCGCTTCCGAGCTCTCGGAAAACGTAAATCCGTGCGGAGGGGCGATAAATAGCAGGCGTGGGACAAGAGTTGGTAAGCAGACTCTTGTCATGGCCGGCAAAAGGACTTGCACGGGTCGTGCACTGGCGCAAAGGAGTAATCTGACCCTCCAGCCGCCTCGGCCGACCGCGCCCCGAATGAAGGGTCACGTCAGATGTTCGCCTCGCTGGCTCGCTTCACCTCCGGTCGCAGCCGACTGGTGCTCTATCTCTCCGGCGCCCTCTTCGTCATTGCGGGGGCACTGGGCGGCGGAGTGATCTCCAAGCTGTCGGCGGGCGGATTCATCGACGGCTCAACGGAATCCGCCAAGGCCGCCGAAATCATGGAGGACCGCTTTCACGCGGGCGCCCCCAACTTCACGCTGCTCCTCACCGACCGGCGGGGCGTGGACGATCCCGCGGTCGCCGCCGCGGGCCGGGCGCTCACCGACCGGCTCTCCCGCGAGAAGCACGTGGAGCAGGCCGTCTCGTACTGGTCGCTCGGCAAGGCGGACGCCCTGCGCGGCAAGAGCGGCGACCGGGCGCTCGTACTGGCCCGCATCGATGGCGACGAGGACCAGGTGCAGGACCGGTTCTCGGCCTTGGAGTCGCGGTACGAAGGCGACGTCGACGGGGTGGACGTTCGTATCGGCGGCACCGCGCTCGCCAACAAGGAGATCGTCGACACCACCGAGAAGGACCTCCTCAAGATCGAGCTGGTGACCTTCCCGGTCCTGTTCGTCGTCATGCTCTTCGTCTTCCGCACACTGGTCGCCGCGCTGGTGCCGCTGCTGGTCAGCGGCCTGACGATCGTCTCGGTGCTGCTGACGCTGCGCATCCTGACGCTCTTCACCGAGGTGTCGGTGCTGGCCACCAACGTGGCCACCGGCCTCGGACTCGGCCTCGCCATCGACTACAGCCTCATCCTCATCAAGCGCTACCGCGAGGAGCTGGCGCACGGTGCCCCGCCCGACGGCGCCATCGCCACCGCGCTGCGCACCGCGGGCCGCACCGTCGTCTTCTCCGCGGTCACCGTCGCCCTGGCCCTGGCCGCCCTCCTCGTCTTCCCCTTCTACTTCCTGCGTTCCTTCGCGTACGCGGGCATCCCCACCGCGCTGATCGCCGCCGCGGTGTCGGTGACGTTCCTGCCCGCGCTGCTCAAGGCGCTCGGCCCGCGCATCGAGAAGGGCCGCATCCTCGGCAAGCACGGGAAGGCACCCACCGCGCCCGACCCGGAAGCCGGCTTCTGGCACCGGCTGGCGGTGACGGTCATGCGCTTCCCGCTGCCGATCGCCGCCGCCGTCATCGGGCTGTTGCTCTTCCTCGGCGCGCCCTTCCTGGACCTGAGGATGAGCCTGGCCGACGAGCGGGTGCTGCCGGCCAACACCCAGTCGCGTGAGGTGGGCGAGACGATCCGGGGCGACTTCAACGCCCAGGAGACCCAGGCGCTGAATGTCGTCCTCTCCGACACGCCCGGCAAGGACGAGCGCGGCGCCATCGCCCGCTACGCCGAACAGCTCTCCCGGCTGGACGGTGTCGCCCGGGTCGACACCGAGGCCGGCACCTTCGCCGGCGGCAAGCTGGTCGCCCCGCCGACCCCGACCGCCGACCGGTTCGGCACCACCGACAGCACCTACCTGTCGGTGGTGCCAAGGAGCCAGTCGCTGTCCGAGAAGGGTCGCGAGCTGGTCAAGGACGTACGGGCCGTCGACGCCCCGTACGACGTGCTGGTCGGCGGCCCCGCGGCCGAGTTGGAAGACTCGATCAGCGCCATGAACGACCGGCTGCCGCTGGCGCTGGCGGTCATCGCGATCAGCTCGTTCCTCGTGCTGTTCCTGTTCACCGGAAGCGTGGTGCTGCCGCTGAAGGCCCTGGTGCTCAACTGCCTGAGCCTGAGCGCCACCCTGGGCGTGCTGGTCTGGGGATTCCAGGACGGCCATCTGGAGGGCGTCGTCGGCGACTTCGTCGTCACCGGCACGATCACCTGGACGGTGCCGGTGCTGCTGTTCTGCATCGCCTTCGGACTGTCCATGGACTACGAGGTGTTCCTGCTCTCCCGCATCAAGGAGGAGTACGACCGCACCGGCGACAACACCCGGGCCGTCGCCCGCGGCCTGGAACGCACCGGCTCGACGGTGACCGCCGCCGCCCTGCTGATCGCCATCGTCTTCCTGGGCTTCGTGATCTCCGGCATCGTCTACCTGAAGGCGATCGGCGTGGGCCTGGCCCTGGCGGTGCTGATGGACGCGACGTTGGTGCGCGGCGCCCTGGTGCCGGCCTTCATGCGACTGGCCGGCCGCGCCAACTGGTGGGC
The DNA here is from genome assembly GCF_047525675.1 of Streptomyces sp. 796.1. Lineage (NCBI taxonomy): Bacteria > Bacillati > Actinomycetota > Actinomycetes > Kitasatosporales > Streptomycetaceae > Streptomyces > Streptomyces sp. 796.1. Next base: position 159,717 of record NZ_JBLIWA010000012.1, read on the forward strand.
CCCGGGCCCGCTGCGCGCCCTGCACGCCAAGGTGGGGCTGCGCGAGGAAGCGGCCGAACCGGGCCCGCCGGGCGAGGACCGGAGCGGGTCACCGGTGCGGCGGGGCTAGCGCGACCGGCCGGTGCTGAGTGCGACCGGCCGGTGTCGAACGCTATCGGTCGGTGTCGTACGAGCCGTCGGCACGCCCCGCCGGAGCCTTGCGCCGAAGCCCTGCCGTAGGGGCCCGAGCGCGCCGGGTCGGCGGCCCGCCCACCGCGGCCCGCCGACCCGGTGCCCCGGTCACCGCCCGGCGGCAGCCACGTACAGCAGTCGGTTGGGCGAGCCCTTGCCGATGTTCTTGAGCTGCCCCTGGGTGGCGGTGGAGACGATGAGCTTCTTCGCCTCGGCCATGGTCAGCTTCGGGTTGTCGTGCACCGCGATGGCCAGGGTGCCGGCGGCCAGCGGGGCCGCGAACGAGGTGCCGTTCCAGCCGCGGACGACCGCGGTGTCGCTCGCGTGGCCGGCCCCGGTCACGTCGGCCCCGGGGGCGAACGCGGTGAGACAGGAACCGTAGCTCGACGGGTTGGCACCGGTGTTGCGGGCGTCCTTCCTGGTGGTGGCGCCCATGGTGATGCCCCGCGGGTCCTTGGGCGAGTTCTGGCAGTCGCCCTTGCCGAAGTTCCCGGCGATGAACACCAGGAGCAGCCCCTTGTTGATCATCGCCTTGGCCGCGTCGTCCATGGCCCGGTCGGCCACGCCGTCCGCGCTCTGGATGCTCATGTTGACCACCGAGGACGCCGGCGCGTTCTTCGCCGTCCAGTTCATGCCGTCCAGGATCTGCTCGGTGGTGGCGCTGTTGTCACACCCCAGGATGCGCACCGCGCGCACCCTGGCCTTCTTCGCCACCCCGTACGTCTTCCCCGCGATGTGGCTGGCCACGAACGTGCCGTGGCCCGCACAGTCAGTGGTGCCGTTGCCGTCCTTGATGGCCGAGTAGACGCCCGACGCGCGCCCCTCGAACTCCCGGTGCCCGGCTCGTATGCCCGAGTCCAGCACGTACACCGGCACTCCGGACGCGTCGCCGGCGGGCGCGTACGTCGAGTTGAGCGGCAGCTTGCGCTGGTCGATGCGGTCCAGGTGCCAGGGCGCGCGCTGCTGGGGTTGCGGGACCGCCCTGAGGCGGGCCGACTCCTGCCGGTGCACCCGCACCGGCTGGACGTAGGCCACCGACGGGTCGCGGCGCACCTGTTGGAGCGCGGCGGCCGGCAGGTCGGCGGAGAAGCCGCGCAGCGCCGCGGTGTAGGAGTGGCGCACCGTGCCGCCCGCCTCGGCCGCCGTGGCGGTCGCACCGGCCAGCGCCTGGGCGGTCGACTCCGTACGGGCCGACGCGGCAGGCTCCTTGAGGACGACGACGTACCGGCCGTCGACGGCGTCCGCCCCCGCGGCGTACACCGGGGCGAGCGGCCCCCGAGCGGGCGAACCGGCGCTGGCCGACGGCGTGAAGACGGCACCGCCGGTTGCGACCAGGGCAACGGTCAGCGGTACGACCAGGGTTGATCTCGCCATGAGGCTTCTCCTGTGAGGGTTGGTGTTCTGTGAGGGTTGGTGGTCCGCGGTGGCACATCCGCGGATACGGATCAGGGGTGTGTGGGGCGGGAAGGGGGTGGCTGTCGGTGATGGGGTTCGGGCGTAGCGGAATAGTGGAGCGGTGGAAGCAGGTCGGGGGCGCGGGTCCGTGTCGCGACGCCGCCCGGCCGATGGTGTCGAACTCATGGCCACAGGACAAGGAAGGGCCGACAACTTTGTTGGATCTTCGCGGTGGGTTGCTGGGGAACTGGGTTACCAGCGTCGGGGTGGGGCCGAGTCGTGGGTGCTGAGGAGTAAGCCCCCGCCCTACCGACCCGCAGGCTCCTCCCGCACCACCTCGCGGGCCGCCTTGTCCTCACGCAGCCCCAGGAACCGCGGATGCCGCAACATGCCGTCCCTGGTCCACTCCGTGAAGGCGACCTGGGCCACCAGTTCCGGCCTGACCCAGTGCGCGCCGCGCTCCCGTACCGGGTCGGCGAACGGCGACCGCTCGCTGGTCAGGGCGTCCAACTGGGCACGCAGCCGGCGCAGCACGGCCTCCGTGTAGCCGGTGCCGACCTTGCCCGCGTACCGCAGTCGGCCCTGCGCGTAGTGGCCGAGCAGCAGCGCCCCGAAGCCGGTCCGGCCGCCTGCCGGCTCGGTGTAGCCGCCGATGACGAACTCCTGGCCGCGCGCGCACTTGAGCTTGAGCCAATCCGGTGACCGGCGCGGCTGGTAGCGGCCCTGCGCCCGCTTGGCGATCAGCCCCTCCCAGCCGCGGGCGCACGCCTGGTCGAGCAGGTCCTGGCCGCCGTGGTTGCGGTGGGTGGTCAGCCGCAGCGGCTCCCGGTACGTCAGCGCCCGCCGCAGCAAGGACTTGCGGACCCGCAGCGGCAACGCCGTGGTGCGGTACCCATCGAGCGCCAGCAGGTCGAACAGGTAGTACGTGACGGCGATGCCGGTGGCGCGGGCGCGGCGCGGATCGGTCAGACCCATCCGGCGTTGGAGCCTGGCGAAGTCGGTGCGTCCGTGCGCGAGTGCGACCACCTCGCCGTCCACGGTGAAGTGCGCGCGGCCCTGACCGGCCAGGGCCGCGACCAGTTCGGGGTAGGTGGCACCCAGGTCGTTCCCGCGCCGTGACAGCAGGCGCACCGGCTGCGCGGCGTCAGGCTCACACACGGCGAGCACCCGCACCCCGTCGAGCTTGCGCTCGAAGACCCACCCGTCGTCGAACTCCCGCCGGTCACTGGGCTGGGCGAGCATCGGGTGCGCCGCGAGCTCCACACCCGGTGGCGCCACCGTGAGCAGCGCACGGTGTGCGGCGGGCAACCCTGCCAGCAACTCACTCATCACAGGGCCCGCCCCGCACCGAAGGGGCGGCGAGCGGCACCCCGCGCGGCCCGGCTCACGCGGGCAACGCCGGCCCTTCGCCCTCCCGCCCGACCCGGCCCAACTGGCGCCGCGCCGCCTGCAACGCCGCCTCGATCTCCCGGGTGCCGGTGGTCACGCACAGCGTGTACACCACGTCATCCATGCGGCGCCGCTCCTGCGCACCGCCGTGCGTCGTGCACTGTCTGCGCTGCGCCTCGTAACGAGCGATGAGTTCGCGCAGCACCGAGGGGTGAGCCATCAGCATCGTGGGTGTCCTTTCGCCACACGCGCCGCCTGCGGCGTTGGGGGCGGCCCTGGTCGCTGACTGTTTCGGCCATGATGCCCGCGGCCGGCCCGCACCGCACGGTGGGTGGGGCGTCCGGGACCGGGGGAGCGGGCTCCTGCGCACGAACCGACGCCGATGCGCCGTGGCCGCCTCCGGCGAGGTGGGCGGGTGCCTGGCACCGCGGCGGCCGTCGCATCGCCCCGTAGCCGTCTCCGAGGGGCACTACGGAGCCGTTCTGCGCCGCGCACGGGCCTCTTTTTGAGCGGGCCGCGGCACTCGATGGAGAATCCGCTGTGCGCGAATCTAAGGGCTTTGGGGTTGCGCCTGGTAGGGGGGATCGGCTCTAGGGGAGATTGGTCTTCAGGTGGGCTGTGGAGCGGCTTAAAATTGAAGATTCCGCGCTACGGCTCGGTGTGCTAAAACTTTACCTCGATTCCTGCATCAGTCCGCAGCGCAGGCCCAGCCGTTCGGTTGGGCCTTGTAGTCGATCCTCCGTCCGACGTGCCCCGTCCCCGTGCCCATGCCGGGTGGGGCCTGGTCCGTCGTGCCAGAAAAGAGAGCGCCCTGGTGACCGATCTCGACATCTCCGCCGACTCCTCCGTCCCCGCCGCCGATGCCACCCCGGCCGGGCCCACCACGGGCCGGGTAGGAAACGCGTCCTATACCGGTGGCGACATCCAGGTCCTTGAGGGCTTGGAGGCCGTCCGTAAGCGGCCCGGCATGTACATCGGCTCGACCGGGGAACGGGGCCTGCACCATCTGGTCTACGAGATCGTCGACAACGCCGTCGACGAGGTGCTGGGCGGCCATGCGGACCGCATCGACGTGACGATCCTCGCCGACGGCGGCATCCGGGTGGTCGACAACGGCCGGGGCATCCCGGTCGACGTCATCCCCTCCCAGGGCAAGCCGGCGCTTGAGGTGGTGCTGACGGTGCTGCACGCGGGCGGCAAGTTCGGCGGCGGTGGCTACGCCGTCTCCGGTGGTCTGCACGGCGTAGGCATGTCGGTGGTGAACGCGCTGTCGGCACGGGTGGAGGCGGAGGTCCGCTACGGCGGGTACCGCTGGAGCCAGGGTTACGTCGCGGGTGTGCCGACCGCGCCGCTCAAGCGCCACGAGGAGAGCGCCGACACGGGCACCTCGCTGACGTTCTGGGCCGACGGCCACGTCTTCGAGACGACCGAGTACTCCTTCGAGACGCTCGCCCGCCGGTTCCAAGAGATGGCCTTCCTCAACAAGGGCCTCACTCTGTCACTGACGGACGAGCGCGCGTCCGCGCGGGCCACCGCCGGTGCCGACGATCCCCGCGCCGACGCGCTGGGAGTGGCCGCGCGGACGGTCGCGTACCGGTACGAGGGCGGCATCGTCGACTTCGTGAAGTACCTCAACTCCCGCAAGGGCGAGCCCGTCCATCCGTCGATCATCTCGCTGGCGGCTGAGGACACGGAACGCCTGCTGTCGGTGGACGTCGCAATGCAGTGGAGCAGCCAGTTCTCGGACAGCGTGTACACCTTCGCGAACACCATCCACACCCATGAGGGCGGCACCCACGAGGAAGGTTTCCGTACGGCGCTGACGAGCCTGGTCAACCGGTACGCGCGGGAGAAGAAGCTGCTGCGTGAGAAGGACGACAACCTCACGGGTGAGG
>NZ_JBLIWA010000013.1:0-25747 GCF_047525675.1 Streptomyces sp. 796.1
TGTCCTCAGTTGCTCGCGTTCACTGTGTTGGTTCTGAAGCAACGAACTGTGTGTTTGCCGGTTTGTTTGTTTTATAGTGTTTCGGTGGTCATTGCGTTAGGGAAACGCCCGGTTACATTCCGAACCCGGAAGCTAAGCCTTTCAGCGCCGATGGTACTGCAGGGGGGACCCTGTGGGAGAGTAGGACGCCGCCGAACTCCTTTTAGAAAAAGAGCCTTGTTGGGACTATGGTCCCAACAAGGCTCTTTTTGCTTTTATAGAGTGGTCGTATGCGCTATGACCTCATCATCTTCGACAACGACGGTGTACTCGTCGATAGCGAGCCGATCTCGAACCGGTTGCTCGCCGCGTACCTGACCGAGTTGGGTCACCCGACCACGTACGAAGAGGCGATTCGCGACTACATGGGCTCCGCCATGCACCGCATACACGACCTGGTGCTTGAGCGGTACGGCCGGCGGCTGCCTGTCGATTTCGACGCCACGTTCCACCAGCGGGTATTCGCTGCCTTCGAAGCCGAGTTGGAAGCCGTGGCCGGAGCGGCCGACGTGCTGGAGAAGATGGGCGCGGACGGCGTTCCGTACTGCCTCGCGTCCTCCGGGAGTCATGAACGCATTCGGGTCGCGCTGAAGAAGACCGGGCTCTACGGCCTCTTCGGAGAAGAGCGCATCTTCAGCTCCCAGGACGTGGGACGCGGAAAGCCAGCCCCCGATCTCTTCCTGCACGCCAGCGAAGTCATGGGCGTGGCTCCCGAACGGTGTGCCGTCATCGAGGACAGCCCGCTCGGCGTGCAGGCGGCGCGGGCCGCGGGAATGGACGTCTTCGGGTACACCGCCATGACGCCGGCCACCAAACTCTCCGACGCCACCGCACTCTTCTCCGAGATGAGCGAACTCCCCCCACTGTTGGCGTAACCACGGCTCCCGCCACGACCGCTGTCACCACACCCGCTCCGTACGGAACTCACGGAAATCACGGAAAACGGGGAGAGGACGGGAGCCACGGAAGGCAGCGGATGGGACGGGGCGGGCGCCGTGGCGGACCGGTGGGCCCGTGACCGCGACGGTCGAATGAGGAGTTCGCGATGCTGTTTGGCGCCCGTTCCCTGCCGTCGTCGTGTCGCCCGATACGGTGACGGGCATGAACGTCCGCACACACCTCATGTGGGATGACGCCGTCACGGGTTACGACTTCGGCCCCGGGCACCCGATGGACCCGGTACGGCTGGGGCTGACGATGCGGCTGGTGGAGGCATTCGGCCTCGATCGTGAGGTGAAGGTGGTCGCCGCGCCCCCCGCCGGCGACTCCACGCTGCGTCTCGTGCATCGCCAGGACTACGTGGACGCCGTACGGCGGGCCTCTGCGGACCCGGCTGCGGCCGACGAGGCATACGGCCTCGGCACGCCGGACGATCCGGCGTTCGCCGGGATGCACGAGGCGTCGGCGCTGATCGCCGGCCAGTCGGTGGCCGCCGCGGAGGTCGTGTGGAGCGGTCAGGCGACGCGGGCCGTGAACTTCGCCGGCGGGCTGCACCATGCGATGGCCGGCAGCGCCGCCGGCTTCTGCGTGTACAACGACGCCGCGCTCGCCATCGCGCGCCTGCTCGAACTGGGCGCGCAGCGGGTCGCGTACGTCGACGTGGACGTGCACCACGGTGACGGCGTGCAGGCGGCCTTCTGGAACGATCCGCGGGTGCTGACGATTTCGCTGCACGAGCACCCACGGACGCTGTTCCCGCAGACCGGTTGGCCCGCCGAGACCGGCGGTGACGACGCGGAGGGGAGCGCGGTCAACGTGGCGCTGCCCGCGGGCACCGGCGACGAAGGGTGGTTGCGCGCCTTCCACGCCGTCGTGCCCGAACTGCTCGCGGCCTTCCGACCGGACGTGCTCGTCACGCAGCACGGCGCCGATACGCACATCGAGGACCCGCTGGCGCACCTCGCGGTGACGGTGGACGCCCAGCGGGCGATCGCGGCCGGCTGCCGGCAGTTGGCTGACGAGCACGCGGGCGGTCGGTGGATCGCGCTGGGCGGCGGGGGGTACGCGGTGGTGGACGTCGTGCCGCGGACCTGGACGCATCTGGTGGGCGTCGCCGCCGGCCGGCCCGTCGACCCCGGGGCGCCGACCCCTGACGCGTGGCGGCACGAGGTGTACGCGCGGACGCGGCAGCAGGCGCCGCTGCGGATGACCGACGGTCGGGAGCCGCGCTGGCGGGACTGGGAGGAGTGGGGGTACGACCCGGCCGATGCGCTGGACCAGGCCGTGCTGGCGACGCGGCGGGCGACCTTCCCGGCGCACGGGCTGCTGCCCTGATCCGGTGCCGTCGCGGGCTCGTCAGCACCGAATCCCGAACGTCCCTCCCAAAGATGGCCGGAATCAGCCGCCAGATGGCCAACTGGCCTCTGAAATGGCCGTTGGTGACGAACCGTTAGCCCAACGGTGGCACGCATCGGGGTTCTGCGGGCGGTGGGCCGTGGTCGTCGGCCACCATCGTCGGTGTGTTGAGCGCTTCCGAGCTGCGGGCCCATCTGATGACCGTGGGGCTCGCCGGTCCCGTGGCCACGCAGCGGGAGGGCAGCCTGCGGCGGTACCGGATGTTCGCGGCCCGCGACCCACGGACGTTGATCGGTCTTGAGCCCGAACTCGACTGGACCTTCACGGAGTTGCTTGAGCTCATGAGCGCTCGTTGCGGTGTTTCGAACGATCCTGGGTATGTTTCGGGCCAGGATGTAATCGATCCAGATCGTACGGTGACGGCGTTGGACGCCTTCGCAGATCGGCTGGGCAGCGCTGCACGGTCTCGTACCCCGGTGCTGCTCGGGACCGGGCATCCAGGCCGGCTACTGGGCTTCTACGCCGCTTTGGCGTCCGCTTTGTCGGCGGCAGGTTGTCCCGTTCTCACCCCAGGACGGGGGTGTCGTATCGACATCGGGACCCGGTTCGGGCTACGTACGTACAACCTTGACTACATTCGAGGAGTCGCGCTGGTGCGGGAACCCGGCGCGCGGAGTGCAGAGAATGAGACCGGCGTGCACACCCACTCGCCGCTTCCCCTCCGGATCGCGCTCGGGGCGGCGGCCGACGCAGGCGGGAGCCTGCCCGGCCTCGTCATCGGTGACCACGGATGGCTCTGTGGGGCAGGTCAGCTCGGTATTGCGGCCATCGGGCTGGCCGACAGCGACGATCCCGCGCCGTTCGTCGGCGAGGCCGAGGGAAGGGTATCGGTCGTCGTTCCGCTTGATGACGCTGTGCGGCCCGATTACTACCGGCCGCTTACTCGCTATGTACTCAATCGAGCGTGTCTGTCACAGTAGGCGGCCGATCGCTACTCCTCTTCCCCACTCGTATCACCCGCCCCTAGTCTGGTGAGTGAGCGCGCAGCGACGAGGAGTCACCGGAGGGGAAGCCGGTGCCCGTCATGTGCGGAAGGTTCAGGTGTGTCATGGCTGCTGGCGAGAGGCCTCTGAATGAGGTCCAGTTTCTGACCGTGGCGGAAGTTGCCTCGGTCATGCGAGTGTCGAAGATGACCGTGTACCGGTTGGTGCACAGCGGTCATCTGCCCGCTATCCGGGTAGGCAGGTCCTTCCGGGTTCCCGAGCAGGCGGTGCACGAGTACCTCCGCGAGTCGTATGTGGGGGTGGAGTCCGCCTAGGTCGCCCGCAGTGGGTCAGGCCGGCGTGGTCGGTGCGGTGGCCGTCTTCGGGCGGCTGCCGTGACGTACGCGGCGGGCGTGGTCCACGGGGCTGATGGGTCGCGTCGACCCTCGGATTACGCTGTTCGCTCGGTGCCGGGTAGGCTGGCCCGATGTAGGTCGTGTGGGCTCGGACGCCCCGCACCGAGTGAATCGAAGTGAGCGAGGGTAGTCGTGGGCTCTGTTATCAAGAAGCGGCGCAAGCGGATGGCGAAGAAGAAGCACCGCAAGCTGCTCAAGCGCACGCGCGTCCAGCGTCGCAACAAGAAGTAAGCGCGACGCTGTGCGACGTTTCGCAGCCCTCCCACCACACGGTGGGAGGGCTGCGGTGCGTTCGGGGCAGGTCAGGCAGGTCCCGCCGGGTTCGGCCGCGCCGGGCCGGTGCGTTGTCAGACCCAGTGGATACGGTGAGTCATAGCTTCGGGGTACGGCCGGCTCCGTGGCGCCGGACGGGTGTCGCAGGCTTCTGTGAGGGTGGGAAGGTAGGCGCTGATCATGGGCAGGGTCGTGCTCGTCACCGGTGTCGCCCGGCAGCTCGGTGGCCGCTTCGTCCGCCGCGTCCTGCGCGAGCCCGACGTGGACCGGGTGATCGGTGTCGACGCCGCGCTGCCCGAGCACGACCTCGGTGGTGCCGAGTTCGTCCAGACCGACATCAGGCAACCCACGATCGGCAAGGTGCTGGCGCAGTACGGCGTGGACACCGTGGTGCACATGGACGTCAACGGCACGCCGCTCGGCTCCCGCGGCAGCCGGACCGCGGTCAAGGAGACCAACGTCATCGGCACCATGCAGCTCCTCGGCGCCTGCCAGAAGGCGCCGACCGTGGCCCGCTTCGTGGTGAAGTCCAGCACCAGCGTCTACGGGTCGGCCTCCCGCGATCCGGCCGTCTTCGGTGAGACCACCCCCGTCAAGTCGCTGCCCAGCGGCGGGTTCGCCAAGGACGTCGTCGAGGTTGAGGGCTATGTGCGCGGGTTCGCCAGGCGCCGCCCGGACGTCGCGGTGTGCGTGCTGCGGTTCGCCCACGTGCTGGGCCCGTGCACGGACTCGCCCCTCGCCGAGTACTTCGCACTGCCCGTACTGCCCACCATCGTCGGCTTCGACCCGCGGCTCCAGTTCGTCCACGAGGACGACGCCATCGAGGTGCTGCGGCTGGCGGCCGGTCAGCCACGGCGCTCCACCCCACGCAGCGGCACCTTCAACATCGCCGGTGACGGCGTGCTGCTGCTCTCCCAGGCGGCGCGGCGGCTCGGCCGGCCCACCCTGCCGCTCTTCTCGCCCTCGGTGACCTGGATCGGCTCGGTGCTGCGCGCGGTGGGCATAACCGACTTCTCGCCCGAGCAGATCCGGCTGCTCACCCACGGGCGGGTCGTGGACACGACACAGATGCGCGAGGCACTGGGCTTCTGGCCCGCGTACAGCACCGCCGGGGCCTTCATGGACTACGCGCGCAGCCGCGGCGCCGGACTGCTGCCGCCCGAGGCCCTGGCCCGTACCGTCGACCGGATCGCCGCGGCGCTGCCGGGCGCCGGCCAGAACTGAGGAGCGCAGCCACGATGGCGGACGCGAAGGTCATCCCGTTCGGCGAGGAGCCGAGGGCCCGGCGGAAGGCCGGCGCCCGGCGCCCGGCGCGGGCACCGCAGGCACAGGCCGCGCTCCAGCCCGTCCCGCCGCAGCGCGATGAGGACGAGGAGACCGGGGGGACCGCGGGGCGGGCCCGGCAGCCGGACCGTGCCGAGGGGGCCGAAGGGGTCGCGCCCGCGGAGCAGGCGCGGGGCTGGGAGCAGCGGCTGGCCGGCGGCCTGAGTTTTCTGCGGCGCAGGCTCACCGGCGAGTACGAGGTCGATGACTTCGGCTTCGACGAGGAGCTGACGGACCAGGTCCTGATGTCGCTGCTGCGGCCGATGTACGAGTCGTACTTCCGGGTCGAGGTGCGTGGCATGGAGCACGTGCCGAGCACCGGCGGCGCGCTGATCGTCGCCAACCATTCGGGGACGGTGCCGCTGGACGGGCTGATGCTCCAGGTCGCCGTGCACGACCACCATCCGGCCGACCGCCATCTGCGGCTGCTCGCGGCGGACCTGGTCTTCAAGCTGCCGGTGATCAGCGAGTTGGCCCGTAAGGCCGGTCACACGTTGGCGTGTGCGGAGGACGCGCAGCGGCTGCTGGACCGCGGTGAGCTGGTCGGTGTGATGCCCGAGGGGTTCAAGGGGATAGGGAAGCCGTTCTCCGAGCGCTACAAGTTGCAGCGGTTCGGCCGGGGCGGTTTCGTCTCGACGGCCCTGCGCAGCCGGGTGCCGATCGTGCCGTGCTCGATCGTCGGGGCCGAGGAGATCTACCCGATGGTCGGGAACTCCAAGACGTTGGCGCGGCTGCTCGGATTCCCGTACTTCCCGATCACACCGACGTTTCCGCTGCTCGGGCCGTTGGGCACGGTGCCGCTGCCGACGAAGTGGACGATCCAGTTCGGCGAGCCGATCGCGACGGACGGCTACGCGCCCGAGGCGGCGGACGATCCGATGTTGATGTTCAACCTGACGGACCAGGTGCGGGAGACGATCCAGCACACCCTGTACAAGCTGCTCGTACGAAGGCGCTCCGTCTTCTTCTGAGCCGATCGTGGACGGAATCGGTCAGGGGGAAGACGGAGCGCCTGGGTAGTGGCCGGTGGTGCGGCCCTGCGGGTCCGGTCAGTCGTCGCTGGGCTGCGGGGAGCCGGACGGGTCGGGGGCGTCGGTGCCGAGTCCCGGTAGGAGGTCACCGAGCAGCGGTGGGACCGTCACCTCGGGCTTGCCGGTCTCGGGGGTGCGCTCCTGGGACGGTTGTGGCGTTTCGGCGGCCGGTTGTTGCTCCAGGAGACCGGGCCCGTCGAGGAGGCGGGGCCGCTCTCGCGCCGGGGACGTGGTGGGAGCGGGGCTGCTCGCGCGCCGCTGCGGCTCGGTGTGGTCGGGTTGGCTCGGCTTGGCGTGCCGTGGGGTGGGCCGGTCCGGGGTGGCGGGCGGTGGGGCGGCGGGCGTCGTCCGTACGCGCTCGACTTCCGGCTGGGTGTTCTGGGGCGGCGGCGTGAGCAACGTACGCAGCGGTTCGACGTCGACGTCCATGGCCTCCAGGACCAGGCTGACCTGGTCGCCCATGTCCCGCAGGGGGAGCGGGAGGCGCTGGCGGAGGTCGCTCCAGCTCTTGCGGTGGTCGCTGGTGAAGGCGTTCAACCTGCGCATCGGGTCCAGCGAGCCGTCGCGCTGGTGGGCGTCGTGCAGCAGGCGGTGGCCCTCGGAGGCCGCGTGCTGCATACCGGAGAGCGCCTTGCGCACTTCGCTGAGCGACTCGTGGTCCATCTCGCCCGCGCGGGCGCGCTCCATGAGCCGGCGGGCCTCGTTCATCCGGGTGGATGCCTGGTCCAGGTAGATCCGCCCGCGGTCGGCGTCGTCGTTGGCCATGCCGCGCTTGAGATCCTCTATGCCGCGCTTGAGGCCGTAGAGGGAGTCGCCGGGGAGGGCGTCGGAGCTGGCCGTGGCCACGCCGCCGAACGCACCCGCCGCGACACCGACGGTCAGCCCCCCTGCCGCTAGGCCCTTCGACCACCGCGACCGGGGGCGAAGTCTGCTGAGGGGGCCCGCGCGGTGGCTACCCCTGCCGCCTTCTCCGGTCTTCTTGGTGGCACTGCCGCTCCTGGTGGACCGTGCCGAGCGCTGCTCGGGAACGCGCGCACCGTCGCTGGCGAACGCCGTCTCCACCGCGGCGAGCAACTGGGCCCGCTGAACGGTTTTGGCTGTGGGGTCCAGCTCCGGGGCCGGCAGTTCGCCGAGCGCCTTGGTCAGGGCCAACATGCCTTCTTGCTCGGCGTTATCCGCCGTGTGCTCGGCCGGGCCGGCTGCCGTGCCCTGGAGTTCCTGCTCCTCCAGGGCCTGGGCGAAGGCGTGAGCCCGCCGGTGCGCCGATACGTTCGCGATCACGGGCGGCACCTCCTCTCGTCAAGATGGTCGACTCCTCAGGGCGCCTTGGAGGTTGCACGCCTTGAGCGCCGCCACTCGATCGAGTGAGCATTTGCGGGCATGGCGTGACCGCAGGGAGCCTGCATCCCGCACAACGAGCGGCGCGGCAGCCGGGTTACGCGGCCACGATGATCTGACCGCTGTCCGGAAGCGAAGAGGGGGCGTTTCACCGGCACGTGAACGCGGCGGAAGGGACCAGCAGGAGACAGAGGGGAACCGGGTAGCGACCCGTCGAGCAGGGGTGGGGACGGCCCCGTACGGCGGGCGGTGAGGGGTACTGCTGCGCCGTTCGGCGTGGTGGGAGGGCTTAGCGGGCGTCGTCGGGGAGGAGCCGGGCGAGGGTGCGCACGGCACGGTACTGGAGGGTTTTGATGGCGCCTTCGTTCTTGCCCATCACCCGGGCGGTCTCGGCCACCGAGAGTCCTTGCAGGAAGCGCAGCGTGACGCATTCCTGCTGTTGGGGGTTAAGCCTGCGAACCGCCTGGAGGAGGGCAGCGTTGGAGAGCGATTCGAGAACGGAGTCCTCGGGGCTGCGTTCGACCTCGTTGGCGTCGAGCATTTCGCCGGTGGTGACTTCCAGGCGGAAGCGGCTCGATTTGAAGTGATCGGCGACGAGGTTGCGGGCGATGGTGACCAGCCAGGCTCCGAAGTCGCGGCCCTGCCAGGTGAAGGTACCGATGCGGCGCAGGGCGCGCAGGAAGGTCTCGCTGGTCAGGTCCTCGGCGGTGGCCCGGCCGCCGACGCGGTAGTAGATGTAGCGGTAGACGGTGTCGGAGTACTGGTCGTAGAGACAGCCGAAGGCTTCGGACTCGCCGGACTGGGCGCGTTCGACGAGTTCCATCATGCGGTGGCTGTCGCTGTCGGCGCTCGGGCGGCGGGGGGTCGCCGGGGTGGCGCTGGTGCGGGTTCGTCTTCCGACGGTCGTGCTCCCGTTGGCGACGGTGTAGCAGGGTGCTGAGGCAGCGGGGACGGGTGTGGCGAATGCGGGGACAGCGGGTACGGCGTACGCGGTGGGGACGTAGCCGCGAAGGCGGTCGATGACCGTTTCGCGCAGCGTAGCCAGGCCCGAGGCGTCAACCCCGACGTGTGGGTACACGGGACTCCCAGAGGCAGAGCTTCCATCACGTGCAGTGCGGGACCGTTCACCCGTCGTAGGGACGTGTGGGTACCGGTTGCGTCTGAGGAGAATAACGCTTCGTATAGGTGACGCTACACCCAGTTGCTTAAATCGCCGTTTCCGTCCACTCTGTGCTGCGTTGACGGTCAATCAAGAGTCGAACGTTGATCGGAAGTTGATCGAAAAGCTTCGCGATCTGTTTGGTTGCGGGGCGTGTTGTGGTAATCCGGGCACAACGCGACTGGCGGGAAAGGCGTGCGGGTAGGCAGTTTAGATTGCTCGAACTCGGCTGCCCGTGACGGTTGGTGTGGTTCTCCGGCGGTTGCGCCGTCAGGGGCGGGGCCGCTGTGTGCGGCGGGGCGTACGAGGTGCGAGTGGGGCTCTTGTGGGCGGGCGCGTCGTCGAGGAGTGGTGGCGGTGCGGGCCCGGCGATTGCGCTGGGTGACGGGGGGTGCGGCGAGGCGGCGCGTTGACTTCGTTCCGCGCCGGAGCCCGCGTCCGCACCACTGGGCCGCCGCGCCGGCCCGCAGCTCCGCGGCTGCACGCTCGGTGCTGGTTCTGCTGTCGGGCTGTCGCACTGCTGTCGCACCGCTCGCCGCACGGGGCAGGGCCGGGGGAGGCCCGGCGGTGGCGGGGCCTCTTCCTCTTCGGGGGGTGGTGTCAGCGGCGGCGGCGGTGGAGGGCGACGGCCGCGGCGGTGCCGCCGGCCACGGCGCCCAGGCCGGCGGCGGCCGGGATGCCGATCTTGGCGGCCTTGCGGCCGGTCCGGTAGTCGCGCAGCCGCCAGCCGTGCTCGCGGGCGTGCTTGCTCAGCCGGGCGTCGGGGTTGACCGCGTACGGATGGCCCACCAGCGACAGCATGGGGATGTCGTTGGCGGAGTCGCTGTAGGCGGCGCAGCGCGTCAGGTCCAGCCCCTCGGCCGCGGCCAGGGCGCGGACCGCCTCGGCCTTGGCCGGGCCGTGCAGCGGCTCGCCCACCAGCCGGCCGGTGTAGACGCCGCCGACGGACTCGGCGACCGTGCCGAGGGCGCCGGTCAGGCCGAGGCGGCGGGCGATGATCGTCGCGGCCTCGATCGGGGCGGCGGTCACCAGCCAGACCTTCTGGCCGGCGTCCAGGTGCGCCTGGGTGAGGGCGCGGGTGCCGGGCCAGATCCTTTCGGCCATGTACTCGTCGTAGATCTCCTCGCCGATGGACATCAGCTCTGAGACGCGGTGTCCCTTGACGATGGACAGGGCGCTATTGCGGGCGTCTTCCATGTGCGCGGGGTCTTCGACGCCGGCGAGTCGGAACCAGGTCTGTTGCCAGGCAAAGCGTGCGAGTTCCCGCTTGCGGAAGAAGTGGCGCTTATAGAGGCCGCGTCCGAAGTGAAAGAGCGCGGCGCCCTGCATCACCGTGTTGTCGAGGTCGAAGAAGGCGGCGGCGCGGTGATCCCCGGGGACCGGGAATTCCGGCTCCGTGGCCTCTTGGGGTGGTTCCGCTGACTCATCCGGGAAGTCCGCATCGAGTTCCGATGCGGTTTTTCGCGCTGCCTCGGCCGCGGCCTCACCGGCGAGCACGCTGCGTGCGGTAGCCGAACGCCTGCGGGGAGTGAGCCATCCTAGAGCCGCCATAGCGCCGAGCATAGCCAGTTTGTTCGGTCCATCCGGGGTCGGGACGATTCGCGGAGCGTGAACATTCCGCTACGGGAATTGGTGCGGGGATCACCGGGGCTTTGTCGGCCGGCGGTGGAGTCCGGTGCGGGCCGTCGTGCCCCGTACGGTTCGGCCGCGGGCCGGCGGTGCGGCGGGCGGTGTGGCGGTGTGGTGGGTGCTGCCGCGGTATGGCGGTGTGGGGGCCGCGGTCAGCCGCCGAGTGCCTTGCGGAGTCGGTCGGGGTCCACGCGCCAGAAATCGTGTTGGGCGCCGTCGACGAGGATGACCGGGATCTGTTCCCAGTACTTCCGGTAGAGCTCCTCGTCTTCAGTGATGTCTTTCTTTTCCCAAGCGGCGCCGAGTTCGGCGCAGACTTTTTCGATCACCTGCTGTGCGTCATCGCACAGATGGCAGCCGGGTTTGCCGATGAGCGTCACGGTGCGGTCGGCGGGGTTCTTGCGGCCTGATCGGCGTAGCAGTGGGCTCATGTTCGCCATTGTGCCGTCGATGGCGGGGGTCTCCGTGCGGTGCTCGGTGGGTTCGGCGGGGGCGCACGGTCGATTACCATCGTGGGCGATTTGTTGACATCCGGGGGTATAGCGGTGAGGAGTGTGGGCGCGTGCTCCCGTTGTCGGCCCCGTGTGTGCGGCGGGAAAGCGGTGAACGGTGTGAACGGCGTGGCGCTGGTGGCGGTTCCGTAATCGGCCCGAAAGGGCGCGTGACACCCGTCACTTTGCTCGGACAAAGCGGACACCATCTTTGTGCACGCGTTCACAAAGGCATAGCCTGCACTTCACGGGGCGGTCCTGGGACGGGCCGTCCGCAGCCCCGCTCTACCCGCAGGAGCACCGTGGCAACTGGCCGAACTCACCGACCGGCGACCCGAAGCCGAGGGATTCCCGAGGCCACCGTCGCCCGGCTTCCGCTGTATCTGCGCGCGTTGACCGCGCTGTCCGAGCGCTCGGTCCCCACGGTCTCCTCCGAGGAGTTGGCCGCCGCGGCCGGGGTCAACTCGGCGAAGCTGCGCAAGGACTTCAGCTACCTGGGCTCGTACGGCACCCGCGGCGTCGGTTACGACGTGGAATACCTCGTCTACCAGATCTCCCGCGAACTGGGCCTCACTCAGGACTGGCCGGTCGTCATCGTCGGCATCGGTAACCTCGGCGCCGCGCTCGCCAACTACGGCGGGTTCGCCTCCCGCGGCTTCCGGGTCGCCGCGCTCATCGACGCCGACCCGGCGATGGCGGGCAAGCCCGTCGCGGGCATCGCCGTGCAGCACACCGACGAGCTCGAAAAGATCATCGACGACAACGGGGTCTCCATCGGCGTCATCGCCACCCCGGCCGGCGCCGCCCAGCAGGTCTGCGACCGCCTGGTGGCCGCCGGCGTGACCTCGATCCTCAACTTCGCGCCGACCGTGCTCACCGTCCCGGACGGGGTGGACGTGCGCAAGGTCGACCTCTCCATCGAGCTCCAGATCCTCGCCTTCCACGAGCAGCGCAAGGCCGGCGAAGAGGCAGCGCAGGACGCGGCCCAGGCCGGCGCCACCGCGCCCGCCGCGGCGCCCGCGCCGGCGCCCGCCGTCCCGGAGCGCGCGCTGACCGACGCCGCCCCGGGCCCGGCGCCCGTCGCTGCCGCCGTCACCGACGTACGCGAGAACCAGGGACCTGACGGGGACGTGCCCGCCGTGATGCCGGCATGAGTCTGCTGGTCGTGGGGTTGAGCCACCGCAGCGCCCCGGTGAGCGTGCTGGAGCGGGTCGCGCTCCAGCCCGAGCAGCGCGCGCGCCTGGTCCAGGCCGCGCTCGGCGTGGAGCCCGCCGCCGAGTCCGCCGTGCTGGCCACCTGTAACCGGGTGGAGCTCTACGCCGACGTGGACAAGTTCCACGCGGGCGTCGCCGAGCTGTCCACGCTGCTCGCCGAGCACACCGGCGTCACGCTGGACGAGCTGACGCCGTACCTGTACGTGCACTACGAGGACCGGGCCGTCCACCACCTGTTCTCGGTGGCCTGCGGGCTGGACTCGATGGTCGTGGGCGAGGGGCAGATCCTCGGCCAGATCAAGGACGCGCTCGCGCTCGGGCAGGAGCTGCACACCGCGGGGCGGCTGCTCAACGACCTGTTCCAGCAGGCCCTGCGGGTCGGCAAGCGGGCGCACAGCGAGACCGGCATCGACAAGGCCGGCCAGTCGTTGGTCACCTTCGGCCTCCAGCAACTCGCCGGCGAGGCGCCGGTCGAGCGCTGGGCCGCCGGCAAGCGCGCCCTGGTGATCGGCGCGGGCTCGATGTCCTCGCTGGCCGCCACCACGCTGGCGCGCGCCGGCGTGGCCGAGCTCGTGGTGGCCAACCGGACCCTGGAGCGGGCGCGCCGGTTGACGGCCGCGCTGACCGGACAGGCCGCCGCGCACACCCATGGCCATACCACTGACCAGGCCATTGGCCGCCACACGGACCACGCGGCGGGACGTCCGGGCGACCGGCTCCCCGGCCAGGCGCAGGACCCCGGGCAGCACGGCGCCGGCGCCGCCTTCGGCCTGCCCGCCGGCGTCGCCGCGCTCGCCGTGGTCCCCACCGAACCCCTCGACCCGGCGCCCGCCGCGCAGGGACCCGGCTGCGTCGCCGGCGTACCCGCGCCGCACGGCGGCTGCTGCGGACAGCAGCCGGCCGGCCCCTCGGACGGTCATGAGCACGCCGAAACCGGCACCGTTCCGCCGGCGGCAGGCGCCACCGAGCTGATCGCCCGCGCGGTCCCGATGGCCGAGGTCGAAGCCGAACTGGCCGAGGCTGACATCGTCGTCTCCTGCACCGGCGCCACCGGCCTCGTCCTCACCGCCGACGCCCTGCGCACCGCCACCGCGCCGCACCCCGGCCGGCCCCTGGCCCTGCTCGACCTGGCCATGCCCCGCGACATCGACGCCGCCGCACACCGCCTGGGCGACGTACACCTCGTCGACATCGAATCGCTCGCCGAAGCGTCCGCCGACGCCCCCATGGCCGCCGACGTCGACCAGGTGCGCGCCATCGTCTCGGCCGAGGTCGCCGCCTTCGGCGCGGCCCAGCGCGCCGCGCACATCACACCCACCGTCGTCGCCCTGCGCACCATGGCCGCATCCGTGGTGACCAGCGAGATCGCCAGGCTCGACGGACGACTGCCGGACCTTGACGACAAGCAGCGGGCGGAAATCACCCAGACCGTCCGCCGCGTGGTCGACAAGCTGCTGCACGCGCCGACGGTGCGGGTCAAGCAGCTCGCGAGCACGCCCGGCGGGGCCGGATACGCCGACGCCCTGCGCGAGCTCTTCGACCTCGACCCCGAGGCGGTCGCCGCCGTCAGCCGGGCCGATGGGAACCACCCGAAGCGAGGACGGGCATGACCGACAGCACATCCCACCCCCCCGACCGCAACGCCGCCCCCCCGGGGCCGGCCGCCGTCGGCAGCGGTGCCGTCGCCCCGCTGCGCCTCGGCACCCGCCGCAGCGCACTGGCCATGGCCCAGTCCGCGCAGGTCGCCGAGTCCGTACGGAAGGTCACCGGCCAACCGGTTGAACTGGTCGAGATCACCACGTACGGCGACACCTCGCGCGAGCACCTCGCCCAGATCGGTGGCACCGGCGTCTTCGTGTCCGCACTGCGCGACGCGCTGCTCGGCGGCGCGATCGACCTGGCCGTGCACTCCCTCAAGGACCTGCCGACCGCCGAAGCCGACGGCCTCGTACTGGCCGCCGTGCCGCCGCGCGAGGACCCGCGCGACGCCCTGGTGGCCCGCGACGGCCTCGGCTTCGAAGCGCTGGCCGCCGACGCCGCAGCCGCCGGCCGCACCGCCCGCATCGGCACCGGCTCACCCCGCCGCGCGGCCCAGCTCAACGCGCACGCCCGCGCGTACGGCCTGGCCATCGAGACCGTCCCGATCCGCGGCAACATCGACACCCGGATCGGCTTCGTCCGCTCCGGCGAACTCGACGCCGTGGTCCTGGCCGCCGCCGGCCTGAGCCGCATCGGCCGGCTCGCCGAAGCAACCGAGATCCTCGACACCGACGCGATCTTGCCCGCCCCCGGCCAGGGGGCCCTGGCGATCGAGTGCGCCGCCTCGCACCCCGTGCACGGCACCGCGCTCATCGCCCGACTCGCCGAGCTCGACGACCCGTACACCCGGGCCGCCGTGACCGCCGAGCGATCTCTGCTCGCCGCCCTGGAGGCCGGCTGTAGCGCGCCCGTGGGGGCGCTGGCCGACTTGTTGGGCGACGGGCAGGCTGTTACCGAAATGCGCCTGCGGGGCGTCGTCGGCACCGTCGACGGCACCGCGCTGGTGCAGCTGTCCACCACTGGTCCCGTACCCACCTCTCCCTCTCGCAGCGCCATGCACGGCACCGTGACCCCCGCAACGCTGGGTCGCGAACTCGCCGCTGACATGCTCGCGAAGGGTGCGGCCGGTCTTATGGGGGAGCGAGCACTTTGAACCCCACCGCCCCGAACCACCCCGGCTGCGGGCACGTCACCTTCCTCGGTGCCGGGCCAGGCGATCCGGGCCTGCTGACGCTGCGCGCCGTGGAGGCACTGGCCACGGCCGACGTGCTGATCGCCGACGCGCAGGTGCTCGACGTGGTGCGCCCGCACGTGCGGCCCCACGTCGCGGCCGACGCACAGAGCGCCCTACGGCACCCGGACGCTGACGGCACGTCAGTGCCCGCCGGAGTCCCGGTGCTTAGGGATACCGCCAATCTTGTCATGGGGGCCGCGCGCACCGGCAAGCGGGTCGTCCGTGCGGTCGCCGGCGACCCCGGCCTCGACGGCGACGCCGCCGACGAGATGCTGGCCTGCGCCGCCGAATCCATCGCCTTCGAGGTGGTCCCCGGCGTCGCGGCAGCCGTCGGCGTACCCGCCTACGCCGGCGTGCCGCTGCGCGACGCCCAGGGCACCGACGTACGGTTCGTCGACGCCCGCACCGCCGACGAGCGCTGCTGGGGCGAGGTTGGCGCCAGCGACGGCACCGTCGTCGTCACCGCCACCCTGGAGACCGTGGCCGCAGCCGCCGGCGAACTGGTCGCCGGTGGCCGCAAGCCCGACACCCCGCTCGCGGTGACCATCGCCGGCACGACCACCCGCCAGCGCACCTGGACCGCCACCCTCGGCACCATCGCGCAGGTCTTCAAGTCGGCCAAGGTGCTGCCGTCGGCCGACGGCAGCCAGCCGGTGATAGCCGTGGTCGGCGAGCGCGGCGCGGCCGAACGGCGCGACCGGCTGTCCTGGTTCGAGTCCAAGCCGCTCTTCGGCTGGAACGTCCTGGTCCCGCGGACCAAGGAACAGGCGGCCTCGCTCTCCGGCCAACTCCGCTCCTACGGTGCGGTGCCCAGCGAGGTGCCGACCATCGCCGTCGAGCCGCCGCGCACCCCGCAGCAGATGGAGCGCGCCGTCAAGGGCCTGGTCACAGGGCGCTACGAGTGGATCGCCTTCACCTCGGTCAACGCGGTCAAGGCGGTCCGCGAGAAGTTCGAGGAGTACGGGCTCGACGCCCGCGCCTTCGCCGGCATCAAGGTCGCCGCCGTCGGCGAACAGACCGCGAAGTCCCTCGTCGAGTTCGGCGTCAAGCCCGACCTGGTCCCCAGCGGCGAACAGTCGGCCGCCGGCCTCCTGGAGGACTGGCCGCCGTACGACCCGGTCTTCGACCCGATCGACCGCGTCTTCCTGCCGCGCGCCGACATCGCCACCGAGACCCTGGTGGCCGGACTGATCGAGCTGGGCTGGGAGGTGGACGACGTCACCGCGTACCGGACGGTACGGGCGTCGCCGCCGCCGGCCGAGACCCGCGAGGCGATCAAGGGCGGCGGCTTCGACGCCGTGCTCTTCACCTCGTCGTCGACCGTACGGAACCTCGTCGGCATCGCGGGCAAACCACACAACGTCACCGTCATCGCCTGCATCGGCCCGGCCACCGCCAAGACGGCGGAGGAACACGGCCTGCGGGTGGACGTGCTGTCGCCCGAGCCCTCGGTGCACAAGCTGGCCGAGGCGCTCGCGGAGTTCGGCGCGGCGCGGCGCGCAGCCGCGATCGAGGCCGGGGACCCGGTCACCCGCCCGAGCGAACGGCGGCCCGGATCGCGTAGGAGGGCACGTTCATGAACGACTACGGCAGCTTCCCCGGAGCCAGGCCCCGGCGGTTGCGCACCACCCCCGCCATGCGGCGGATGGTCGCCGAGACCAGGCTCCACCCGGCCGAACTGATCCTGCCGGCCTTCGTCCGCGAGGGCATCAGCGAACCCGCGCCGATCAACGCCATGCCGGGCGTCGTCCAGCACACCCGGGACACGCTGCGTAAGGCGGCGGCCGAAGCGGTCGCCGCCGGCGTCGGCGCGATCATGCTGTTCGGCGTGCCGGAAGACCACAAGAAGGACGCCGTGGGCACCCCGGGCACCGACCCGGACGGCATCCTCCAGGTCGCCCTGCGCGACGTGCGGGCCGAGGTCGGCGACGACCTGATCGTCATGTCCGACCTGTGCCTGGACGAGCACACCGACCACGGTCACTGCGGAGTCCTGGACGCCGCGGGCCGGATCGACAACGACGCGACGCTTGAGCGGTACGCGGAGATGGCCCGCGCCCAGGCCGACGCCGGCGCGCACACGGTCGGCCCCAGCGGCATGATGGACGGCCAGGTCGGCGTCGTCCGCGAGGCGCTGGACGGCGCGGGACACCAGGACGTGTCGATCCTGGCGTACACCGCCAAGTACTCGTCCGCCTTCTACGGCCCCTTCCGGGAGGCCGTCGGCTCCTCGCTCAAGGGCGACCGCAAGACGTACCAGCAGGACCCGGCCAACGCCCGCGAGGCGCTGCGCGAACTGGCCCTCGACCTCGCCGAGGGCGCGGACATGGTCATGGTCAAGCCGGCCCTGCCGTACCTGGACGTGCTGCGGCAGATCGCGGACGCCTCGGACGTGCCCGTCGCCGCGTACCAGATCTCCGGCGAGTACGCGATGGTCGAGGCCGCGGCGGCCAACGGCTGGATCGACCGTGACCGGGCGATCATGGAAACGCTGATGTCCGTACGGCGGGCCGGCGCCGGCCTGATCCTGACGTACTGGGCGACCGAGGTCGCCGGCTGGCTGCGCGCCGAACGCTGATGTGCGGGACGGGCCCCTGGGGTGGGGCCCGTGCGGGGTGGGTTGGGTGTGATGGGGGCTGGTGTGGTGTGTGGTGCTGCTGTTGCGGGCCTCGTCCTGGTGGACGAGGCCCGTTGGCGTTCGGTGGGGACAGGGTGTGATGGTGGGGCGTGGTGGTGGGGAACTCGCCGTGGTGTAACGGCCGGGGGAACGCGCTGTGTCGAGCCGGAACGAGATTTTTTGCCGCTCCTGACGTGACGTCATGTTCAGTGGGCGCCTTTGTCGTGGTCGGGGCGGTGCAGGCGGTGGGAGGTGCCCGCCGGGAAGGCGGAACACGATTCCGCTGTGGGCGTGCGGGTATTCCCCCGGGCCGCCCGTCGGCGGGAGAGTCGGCCCATGAGAGTGCTGATGCTGGGCGGGACGGAGTTCGTGGGGCGCGCCATCACGGAAGCGGCGCTGGCACGGGGGTGGGAGGTCACGGTCTTCCACCGGGGACACCATGCGGCGCCACCGGGCGCCGAGGTGCTGCTCGGCGACCGCACGGCCCCGGACGGCCTCGCGGCGCTGCACACCGGTCCGGCGGCCGGACGCGGTTGGGACCTGGTCGTGGACACCTGGTCCAAGGCGCCGTACGTGGTACGGGACGCGGTCGCGGCGCTCGCCGGACGGGTCGGGCGGTACGTCTACATCTCCAGCGGCTCCGTCTACCGCTATCCGTCGGCGGCCGGGCACGACGAGGAGTGGCCGGTGGTGGACGCCTCGCCGGACGCCGGCCCCGACGTGGACTACGCCCGGGCCAAGCGGGGCGGCGAACTGGCCGTCCTCGCCGCCTTCGGGGAGCGTGCGCTGCTCGTAAGGGCCGGGCTGATCGTGGGCCCGTACGAGAACATCGGGCGGCTGCCGTGGTGGCTCGGGCGCATGGCCAAGGGCGGCCTCGTGCTGGCGCCGGGGCCGCGGGAGTCGCCGTTGCAGTACGTGGACGTACGCGATCTGGCCAGGTGGTGCCTGGACGCGGGGGCGGCCGGGCTCGGCGGCCCGTACAACCTGATCAGCCCGTCGGGGCACACCACCATGGACGAACTGCTCACCACCTGCCAACGGGTGACCGGCGGGGAGGCGACGCTGCGGTGGGTGGCGGCGGAGACGTTACTGGCGGCGGGCGTCGAGCCGTGGACGGAACTCCCGCTGTGGGCGCCGGGCGGCGAACTGCACGACGCGCTGTACCGGACCGACGTGTCCAAGGCCCTGGCGGCCGGGCTGCGCTGCCGTCCGCTCGCCCACACGGCGGCCGACACCTGGACCTGGCTCCAGGCCATCGGCGGGGTGGCCCCGCACCGGCCGGACCGCTCCCGCGTCGGGCTGGCCCCCGAGAAGGAGGCCCGGGTCCTGCGCGCGGCAGCGGGGTAGGCCCCGCGCCCTGTTGGTGTTGGTCGCGGGTCGCGGGTCGCTGGTCGCTGGTTGTCGGTTGTTGGTTGCCGGTCCGGCCCTGCCGGGCCGACCATGCCGGTGCGACCACGAATTTCTGCAACTTCTGTGACTGGTGGGTCGGCGCGGGGCGTACGAGATGAGGGTGGGTGGCGCGTTTTCCCACCGATCAGCAGAGAAACGCGATCAGTGAGACGCTCACCTCAGTGCGGGTCCACCGCACTCCAAGGCCCAACTGTGCTGCCCGGGAGAGGGGGTTGTGGTGATGATCGAACGGCGCTGGCCCAGGGCCCCGGCCCGCTGGCCCAGGGTTAGAGTCCACGGTCATGACGGACTCCTCATATCTCCACACCACCAGGGACGGCTATGACGCCATCGCCGTCTCCTACGCCGAACACTTCCGCACCGGACTGGAATCCCAACCCTTCGACCTGGCGATGCTCGGGGCGTTCGCGCGGGTGGTACAGGCCGGTGGTGGTGGAAAGGTGCTGGAAGTGGGGTCGGGGCCCGGCTGGGTGGCCGCCCACCTGCACGGGCTCGGAGTGGACGTCTCCGGACTCGACCTGTCGCCCGAGATGGTCGCCCTGGCCCGGCGCACCTACCCGGAGCTGCGGTTCGACGAAGGCACCATGGCCGAGATCCCGCTGGCCGATGGGGCGCTCGCCGGCCTCGTCGCCTGGTACTCGCTGATCCACATCCCACCCGCGCTGGTGCCGGCCGTACTGACCGAGTTCCACCGCGTACTGGCCCCGGACGCACCCCTCCTCCTGGCCTTCCAGATCGGCGACGAACCACTCCACCTCACGGAGGCGTTCGGCCACACCATCGCCCTCGACTTCCATCGCCTCCAGCCCGACCAACTCGCACAACACCTCGACGCGGCCGGCTTCACCACCCAGGCCACCCTGACCCGCGAACCCGAGACGTACGAGCGGACGCGGCAGGGGTACCTGCTGGCTCGGCGGAGGGGGTAGGGGGCCGGGTAGGGGGAGGGGAGTTGGGTGGCTGGGTGGTGGGTTGGGTGGTGGGTTGGGTGGTGGGTTGGGGTGAGGTGGCTGGGTGGTGGGTTGGGGGAGGGGGCGGGCGGGTGTGGGTGGGGGAGGGGCGGGGTTGGGGGAGGGGGAGGGGGAGTGGGCCCCACCCCCACGTACAAGCCCCCTCCAAGCGCCCACCGCCTCACCGCCACCCAGAACCCACCGCCTCACCGCCCAAAACCCGCCGCCTCAAGCTCACCGCCCAACCCCCACCGCCCCAAAGTCCACCCCCACGCCCGCGCCCCAAGCCCACCGCCCCGCCCAAAGCCCAGCGCCCGCCGCACTGCGGAATCGGCTCTCTGACGGGTTGCACGAGTGTGCTCGTGTCAGAGGGCGCGGTGTTCCGTGGTGCGCGCGGGCGCTGGGAGGGGGCCGGGTGGCGCTGGGTGTCGGTGGTGCGGTGGGTGGCTGCTAGCGGGTGGCGGCCCAGGAGTGGGCGACGTCCACGATGAGGTGGTTCTCGGTCTGCGTCACCCGGAACGGCAGCTTGGCGCGGACGCCGAGGCCGATCTGGGTGTCGCCCTCGAAGCTGCTGGCGTACCGGGTGTCCTTGAAGGTCTGGAAGCCCGACACGTTCACGCCGGGCAGCGTCTGTCCCGCTCGGCCCGAGTACGTGGGCTTGCCGGTGGCCGGGTCGTAGCTCGGCGCCGCCACGTGCACGTCAAGGATGGCGCCGCCGCCCACCTTGATCAGGTCGCCCGAACCGTCCTGGCGCAGTTCGTTGACGTAACCCACGCGGTAGCCGACCTGCTTGCCGCCCGAGCCGCGGACGTCGAAGACGAGGCGGTCGAAGCAGGCGTGCTGGCCGGCCCTGATGTTCACCAGCGGCTCGTACTCGGTCGGCGCGGCCGTCTTGGTCCCGCTGCCCCAGTTCGTGTCGCAGGCTGCGCGTTCACTCAGGCCCCAGATCGGGTCCTGGTCGCCGTTGGCCGGACCTTGGCCCCATATGGGGTCCCGGTCGGTGCCCGCTGGCGTCTGGCCCCAGATCGGGTCGCGTTCGATGTCTGCCGCGGCCTTCGCCGGCGGCGTGGCGGCGTAGGCCGTAGCGGCAGTCGCCGTCAGCCCGGCGCCAGCCAAGGCGAGTGCGGCCACTGCGGTGCCCCACCGTCGCATGTGCTTACCCCCATGGTGTTGTTGATCAGGCATGCCTTGATCAGTTGTGCCTACGCGTATGTGACGTCCTGCATATCCAAAAGGTTGCCCTTAGGTGAGGCGCCCGGACGCGTCTGTTGCCCCAACGTGCAGGCTATGCACCGGAATTGGCAAATCCGCGACTGATGGTGCCCGTTCTGCTCGGCGTGGCCTTTCGTCTTCCTTCGTGGATTCTTCGGGCCTTCCGCGGGTGTCCGGGGTCGTGGGCGAGTCGCCAACTGCCATGTAAACACCGGCAGTTAATGTTCAGCGGTTGAGGCGCAACCACGGCGTGTTGCGTAGGGTGCGCGAGTGGGTGGATGGCTCCTGGTGGCCTTTCGTCATGTGGGCGTCGTAGGGAAGGTGCCGCGATGGGTGTGGAGTTGATGACTCTAGAGGTGCGAGCTGTCGCGGTGGTGGGGGCGGGCCGGTGTGTGGACGCACCCTTCCGTGAGGGTGGGGTGGCCGTGCGGCGGATGCCCTCGCGGCGTGCGGGCCCCGTCGAATCGCGCGGCGTGCTGGGCGGGTACGCGAGGCGGCGGCCGGGCCGAGGGGCGTCGGGCTAGGCAGGGCCCGACAGGTCCGACAGTCGGTCCGAGAGGCGGAACTTGCTGCGGTGCGAGGGTATGAGGACGGCGGACGGGTCCAGCAGGTCGACCAGTTCGACCAGCTCGTTCTGCCACTTCTCCAGGCGGGCCAGGGCCGGGGTGGCGTCCGCGGCCAGCCGGTCGACGTCCGCCAGCAGCGGTGCGAACCACGACCTGAAGACCTCGTCCTGGTCCAGCCGCCGACAGAACTCCGCATAGCCCAGGCACCACCGCTGCCCCGACGCGCTGTCCGGGTGCACCATCAGCTCGCCTATCGCGCGCTGGTGAGAGCGGAACACGCGGAGCTCGTTGCTGGTCGGCGAGATCCGGCCCAGGGAAGTGCTGATCTGCCCCAACTGGCGCATGATCCGTCGATTGCCCCGACTGCCGCCCAGGTTCAGGAACTGTATGTCCCGGCGCAGGATCTCGGCCCAGCCCAGATACTCCGCGAAGACGAACGCGGTGCTGCGCCGGACGTGCTCCGCCTCCTCCGCGCTCCCCCGGACGAGAAAGCTCGTCAGATACCCGCCGTACGAGCGGCCGGAGCGGTCGATCACGTGGCCGTTGAGGATGTTGTACAGCCGGCTCTGGAGGTCGTAGGCGGCGAGCGCCAGCGAGGAGCTGTAGCGCTCCATGTAGTTGCGCTCCGTGCGGGCGTGCAGCCGGCGCTGCTGCCAGTAGCCGAGCAGCCCCGTCATCGCGGCCCCGGCCACGGCGACGACCGCCGACACCAAGGACACCGAATCCACCCCGCCCCTCCTCTCTCCGCTACCCCTCCTGCGGCTCACTGCCTGCGCGGGAGCCCCCAGCGTTGAGCGAACCCGCTCCGCGCCGGCCGCAACGGGCGTGGCGCGGTCGCAGCTCCGGCCGGCGCCGTACGCCACACGCCACCACACGCCGCACGCCACCACACACCGCACGTCCCGAACCCCGCCGCACCGAGCCCTGTGTGATCCGCTCGCCTCATACCGTAAGCGAGGGGTGTGACAATGCCGCTGCTGCTGGGCGAGTTCCCAGGTGGGGGGTGCTGTGCGGGCGTCAGCCGCAGCGCGGCACGCGTGGTGGTGCAGGCAGGTGACGGGCCGTTGCGGGGCGGGGCTGCGGGGGATACCCCCCGGGCGGGGAGGGGCGCCCGCTGCATGGTGGGGCGCGGGGCGGGGGCGGGACGCTGAGGGACCATGAACACACGTACCAAATCCCTGAGTTTCCGCGCGGCCACTGCGACCGCGCTGGTCGCGGCCGTGTCCGGGGTCCTGGCGGCGGCACCGGCCGGCGCCGCCCCCGCACGGTCCTCGGCATCAACCCCCGCCTCCGCATCGACCGTTGACACCGAGCGCGCCGCCCCGGGCGCCTCGCTGACGACGGGGCAGCTCCAGCGCGCGGTGGAGCGCACGTTGCGCGATGCCGGGTACGTCAACATCTCCGTCGACGTCCGCCACGGTTCCCGCCATGCGACGGCCCGCGCCGGTGAGGCGGAGCTCAACACGGGGCGGCCCGTGCCGGCCGGCGCCTCCTTCCGCGCTGCCAGCGTTACCAAGTCCTTCGTGTCCACCGTCGTGCTGCAACTCGTCGCCGAGGGGCGGGTGTCGCTCGACGACAGCGTGGACCGCTGGCTGCCCGGCCTGATCACCGGCAACGGCAACGACGGCCGTCGCATCACGGTCAGGAACCTGCTCCAGCACACCAGTGGCCTCTACAACTACGACCGTACGGAAGACACCGGGGAGACGGCCGCCGACTTCGAGCGGACCCGGTTCGAACGCGTGGAGCCGGCCGAGCTGATCGCCGGTGCGCTGCGGCACCGCCCGGACTTCGACCCGGCGGACCCGGACGATCCGAACCCGAAGTGGAACTACTCCAACCCCGGATACGTACTCCTCGGGATGATCATCAAGAAGGCCACCGGGCACGACTGGGCGACGGAGGTCGAGCGCCGGATCACCAAGCCGCTCGGCCTGCGGGGGACGTACGCGCCGGGCGCCGATCCGTTTCTGCACGGCCCGCACGCACACACCTACCAGCAGTTCCCCGGCTCGACGGGCATGACGGACACCACGGTCCGCAGCATGTCGTGGGCCGATGCGGCGGGCGCGCTGGTGACCACCGAGCGCGATCTCGACCGGTTCTACACGGCCCTGGTGACCGGCCGGTTGCTGCCGGAGAAGCAGCTCGCGGAGATGCGCAGGACCGTTCCCGTGGGGGCGGACTTCGACGAGGTCATGCCGGGCTTGCAGTACGGGCTGGGGCTGATGCGCCAGCCGCTGCAATGCGGCGGTTACCGCTGGGGGCACGGCGGCGACACGGACGGCGGCACCATACGCACCGGCTTCACCTCCGACGGCAAGCGCGGTGTGGTGATCGTCGCGAGTGGCAAGGCGTCCAGCGACGAGTGGTTGCTGAAGTCCGAGCGGGCCGTCCAGCGCCTGACCGACGAGGCGCTGTGCGGGACGCAAGAGTGATCGGGTCGCGGGAGTGATCGGCTGACCTCGCCCTCCCGCTCCGCTCCTCCGACGCGCTCCCTCCCTCTTCTCCCCTCTCCCATCCCCTCTCCTTCCCGCCCTCCTCGGGCCGGTCTGGCCCCGTTGGGCAGTCCGGCCCGGGGCTCGGGGAGCGCGGTAGTCGGGGAGGGCGGTAGGGGCGCGAAATGCCACTCTGCTTTGCACTAGTGTGAAAGTGTATTGCATCTAGTGCGAATGCGTCCTAGGCTTTTTGCATGCTCTCCGTGAACCTCAAGCCCACGATCCTCGAAGGCCGCACGGTCCGGTTGGAACCGCTCGCGCTGGACCACGTGCCCGACCTCTTCCGTGCCGGTGGCGATGATGACGAGGTCTGGCGCTGGCTGTCCGCCCCCACTCCGCGTACGGAGGACGAGTTGCGCCGGCTGGTTGAGCAAGACCTCGCCGAGCAGGGGGAGGGGTGTGTCCCGTGGGCGGTCGTGCTGCGGGACACCGGCCGGGCCGTCGGTCAGACGTCCTACCTGGACATCAGCGCGCGCGATGAGCGGCTGGAGATAGGGGGCACGTGGTACGGCCGCCGGGTGTGGCGCACGGCGGTGAACACGGAGGCCAAGCTGCTGCTCCTGACCCACGCCTTCGAGGAGTGGGGCGTGGGCCGCGTGCAGTGGAAGACCCACCACGGCAATGTGCGCTCGCAGGAGGCGATAGCCCGGCTCGGCGCCGAGCGCGAGGGCGTGTTGCGCCGCCACAAGGCCATGCCGGACGGCACCTGGCGCGACAGCGTCTATTACTCGATGCTCGCCGACGAGTGGCCCGCGGCCAAGGCACGGTTGCAGCGGCGACTGGCGTCGGGCGGCAGCGCGGGGAGCGGCACGGGAAACGGGGCGGACCCGGTCGGCGTCGGCGGGCGAACTGCCGTATAGGTACGGGCGAACTCCCGCACGGGCACGGCCCGTCGGCCGTGGGGCGTCACCGGAGTACGTGACTGACGGATCGCCAGGCGACGGCCGGCAAGAGGACATTCGCCCCGGTGAACACCGCGCGGCGAGAGGGGCGCCCGGCTATCACGCCCGCCCGCACAGCCTGTTACGTTCGTGCTCCAAAGAGTCAGCGGCACATGCCGTGACGTGTGGGGCTGAGGGGGAAACGGGTGACGTTCCAGCAGGAGTGGGCCGAGATCAAGGGGGAGTCCGCGACGCGGTTGCGCTTGGCGAGTGCGGAGGGTGGGGGCGGCGACGGCCAGTTACGGCAGTCCAAGCGCGCGTGGAGCCAGGCGTCCGCGGGGATCAGCGAGGTGGCCGGGGACCTGCGCTCCGCCTTCGGTGGGCTGTCCGCGGGACAGGACGGGGCGGGCGGTGGAGAGGCCGCGGTCACCGGGTTGCTGAGCGCGACGGTGCAGCGCAGCGTCTACGAGTCGTGGAAGCGCAAGGTCGAACTCCTCCAGCGCGAATGCAGCGACGTGCAGGGCAAGATGCGCAAGGCGGCCCAGCTCTACTACCAGACCGATCACGCGATCAAGGACGCGTTCGCCGACCGGCCGCCGGCCGAGGGCGACCGGCCAGGGGGGGGGGGGGGGGGGGGGGGGGGGGGGGG
>NZ_JBLIWA010000013.1:25757-160916 GCF_047525675.1 Streptomyces sp. 796.1
CCCCCCCCCCCCCCCCGGGCGAAGGGGGCCAGTCGCGGTGGTGACCTTCACTCAGCTCAGGGAGTTACGGCCAGCGGAGCTGGAGGAAGCGGCCGACGGGTGGCAGAAGCTCAGCAGCGGGGCGGGCGCGGCGAAGGACCGCGTGACGGACGAGGTCGCCACGTCCCTGCAACTCTCCTTGAAAGGTGAGGGAGTTGACGCGGCGGTCGTACGCCTCCACGGTCTCGCCCAGAGCTGCCATTACGTCCAGGTCGAGAGTGCCCTGGTCCGTACGGCGCTGAACAACCTGGCGCGCGAACTCCGCGTGGCGCAGCAGAAGTTGAACGACGCCGTGGCGGAGGCCGAGGCGGAGGCGTTCACCGTGCGGCCCGACGGCTCCGTGCACTGGGTCGAGAAGGACCCGGCCACTCCTCTCCTGCCGCAGCAGAGCGTGCAGGGCAGCAGTCCCAGTGTGGTCATCTCCCCCGCGGGGGACGGAAAGCGGGCCCGGGCCCAGGAGTACGTCGACCGCATCGGGAGTGCGCTCCGGGAGGCCACCGAGGTGGATGCCCGGTATGCGCGGGCGTTGGGGCGGCTGCACGCGGACAGCGACCTGAAGATCTCCGATGCGGAATGGGTGGACGCCCAGCGGGACATGGCCGCCGTACGGAACGCCCTCGGCGACGCGCTCCCCGCGGAGGACATTCCTGAGGACAAGTCCCCCAAGGAGAACGCCGCGTGGTGGAAGGCGCTGTCGAAGGACGAGCAGGCCGATTACATTGCCCTGCACCCGTCGAGCGTGGGGAGCCTGGACGGCCTTCCTGCCGTGGCGAGGGATGAGGCGAACCGGACGGTTCTCGCGGAGAAGCAGGCTGACTATCGGACACAGCTCAATGCAGTACCTCCGGAGCCGACCAAGATCCAGCCAGGACGGGTGGGGAACCCCATCGCGACGAGGACGGCCGAATGGATCGCCTGGGACAAGAAGTGGGGCGGTAAGAAGTCCCACCTCGAAGCGTCGCTGAGGGGGATGGAGGATATCCAGGACCGCATCGCGCGCAATGGGCTGAACCCGGGTGAAGACCGCTTCCCGCGTGCTTATCTGCTGGCGTTCTCCCCGGAGGGGCGCGGGCGTGCCGTCATCGCTAACGGAAACCCGGACACCGCAGATCACACGTCGGTATATGTACCGGGGACGAATGCTGGATTGGGGAATTACGCGCACGACATCAAGCGCATGACGAACCTCTGGACCGCCGCCGATGCCCAGGCTGATGGGAAGAGTGTTTCCACCATCACTTGGCTCGGCTATGACGCGCCCCAGGGCATCAAGTCCCCCCTCTCCGAGGAATACGCTAGAAACGGCGCTTCGAGCCTCAACGGATTTGTTGACGGCCTCCACGCCTCGCGTGCGGCGGACTCCCCTGGGCACCTCACTGTCATGGGTCACAGTTACGGCAGCACGCTCATCGGCCACGCCGCCTTCCGGGGTGACCTCAATGCGGACGAGGTCATTACGCTGGGCAGCCCGGGCGTCAAAGTGGGGCGAGCGGCGGACCTGGACGTGCCCGAGGGGCATGTCTGGAACGAGGAAGCGGACGGCGACAAGATTCCGGACATCGGGCGCTATGTGCATGGCCATCGAGAACAGATCGGCGATGCATCGATTTACATCATCCCCAGCGACTCCACATTCGGCGCGCAGCAGATGCGTACAGATACCAATGGGCATAGCGGCTATTGGGATACGGATTCCGAGAGTTTGAAGAACCAGGCGCGAGTTGTCGTAGGCAAGTACGGCGAGGTGAGCGAGGGGTGAAAGCGAAGGCACCTGATCTGCTTCGTGTCCGCGGGGGACGTGTGCGGGCTGCCCTCGCTGTTCTGTCCGTGATGCTGGTGGTGGGAATGACGGGATGTTCAGGCATGGATGAAGATGAGCCCGCGGTCAGGAAGACGGACGAGGTCAAGGAGAAATCCGCAGAGATAGCGCGCGATCTGTTGCGCATCATCGATCTGGAGGGCGACCTCAAGCCGCCGGGGTATGTGGTAGGGCTGTGCGGGGACCGAGACGCGGATAAGTTCTATCGCATCAACAACTTCTGGTCGATTGCGGGGGCGACAGTGACAGATCTCCGTAAGACCATGGCCCGCCTCAAAGAAGAGCTGCCGCGCGCGGGTTGGGACATAGCCAGCTACGGGCCGGCACATAGCAAGGCCCAGCAGCTCACGCTGATCGCCAATTACCGCGCCGACAAGTTCTCGGTCAGCATCGAGGCACTGGAGCCGTCGCCGAAAGGCAGGGAGCGCTCGCTGCTCTACGTGGGCCTCACCTCCGCCTGTTACCAGGCCCCCGAAGGCGAAAAGACCGGCTACTGACCCCCTCACGCGCCACCGCCCCGCCTCCTACGCCATTGCGCGGGAGACGGGGCGGTGCGGCGGACGGGCGCGGAAGGGTTCGGCCCCCCGGACCGCTACAGCCGCTCCGGCGTGCGGATGCCGAGCAGGTCCATGCCCTGGTGGAGGGTGCGGGCGGTGAGGTCGCAGAGGAAGAGGCGGTTCTCGAACTGTGCGGTGGTCTCGGCCTTCAGGACGGGGCACTCGGAGTAGAACGTCGTGTAGTGCGAGGCCAGTTGGTAGAGGTAGGCGGCCAGCTTGTGCGGCTCGTACGTCGCGGTCACCTCGGCCAGCGTCTCCGCGAACTGGTCCAGGTGCAGGCCCAGCGCCCGTTCGGCGGGGGCCAGCGGCAGTTCGGGGTGGGCGGCCGGGCGGGTCTCGCCGGCCTTGCGGAGGATGGACTGGATACGGGCGTACGCGTACTGGAGGTACACGCTCGTGTCGCCGCTCAGCGAGACCATCTGGTCGAGGTCGAACTTGTAGTCCCGGGCGGCCGACGTGGACAGGTCGGCGTACTTGATCGCGCCGATGCCGACCTGTGCCGCGCGCTCGGTGATCTCCTCCTCGCTGAGGTCCTGCGCCTTCTCGCGCACGACCGCAGCCGCCCGGTCCACGGCCTCGTCGAGGAGGTCCACCAGGCGGACGGTCTCGCCCTCCCGGGTCTTGAACGGCTTGCCGTCCTTGCCGAGCACCGTGCCGAACGCCAACTGCACGGCCTGCACGTCATCGCTCAGCCAGCCGGCCCGCCGCGCGGTCTCGAAGACCATCCGGAAGTGCAGCGACTGGCGGGCGTCCACCACGTACAGCAGCGTGTTCGCCTTGAGGTTCTGCACCCGGTCGCGGACGGCCGACAGGTCGGTGGCCGCGTACCCGTAGCCGCCGTTGGACTTCTTGACGATCAGCGGGGTGGGGTTGCCGTCCGGGCCCTTGAACTCCTCGAAGAACACGCACAGCGCGCCCTCCGAGCGGACCGCGACGCCCGACTCCTCCAGGAGCCGGCAGGTCTCGTCGAGCATGTCGTTGTAGCCGGACTCGCCGACCACGTCGGGGTCCCGGATCTCCATGTCGAGCTTGTTGAAGACCGAGTAGAAGTAGATCTTCGACTCGTCCACGAAGCGCTGCCAGAGCGCCAGCGTCTCCTCGTCCCCGGACTGGAGGGCCACCACCCGGTCCCGGGACCGGGTCTTGAACCCCTCGTCGGAGTCGAACAGGGCGCGGGACGCCTTGTAGAGCCGGTTCAGGTTGGACATCGCCTCTTCGCCGGTGACCTCGGCGGCGTCGCCGTGGTCCAGCTCGTGCGGGTGCTCGGTGAGGTACTGGATGAGCATGCCGAACTGGGTGCCCCAGTCGCCGATGTGGTGCCGGCGCACCACCTGCTCGCCCGAGAACTCCAGGATGCGCACCACGGCGTCGCCGATGACGGCCGAGCGCAGGTGCCCGACGTGCATCTCCTTGGCGACGTTGGGTTGCGCGTAGTCGATCACCGTGGTGCCGGGGTGCTCCGCGTACGGGACGCCGAGCCGTTCGTCAGCGGCGCGGGCGGCCAGCGTACGGACGATCGCCTGGTCGCTGACGGTGATGTTGAG
Source organism: Streptomyces sp. 796.1 (assembly GCF_047525675.1). Classification (NCBI taxonomy): domain Bacteria; kingdom Bacillati; phylum Actinomycetota; class Actinomycetes; order Kitasatosporales; family Streptomycetaceae; genus Streptomyces; species Streptomyces sp. 796.1. The sequence continues at coordinate 29,717 of NZ_JBLIWA010000013.1, forward strand.
GAAGCCGGGGCCGGACACCTCGACGTCCTTGAGGACGTCGTCCGCCGGGCGCTCGGCGCCCTCGGCCGTGCCGTCGAGCACGGCCGTGACCTGGCCCGCCAGCTCCCGCGGGTTGCCCTTGAGCTTCTTCGCGAGCGCCAGCAGCCCGTTGGCCTGGAAGTCCGCCCGGTCGCTTCGTCGCAGCAGCGGGTCCGCGGAACCGGCCTCCGGCAGGGCTGCCGAGAGGGCGTTCGCGATGCGCTGGTGGACCGTAGCGGAAAGGGAAGGGACCGAGGCCATAACAGGTGCGCCATTCCGTTGGGAGGTGCGAAGGGTCGGCCAAGTATCCCACGGCGGGCCCGATGGGTTCTCGGAATACCTGCGGGGTCGGGCGCCCCTGCCCCCTGGCCCTCCTGGCCGACCACCCCTGCCCGGCCCGGGCCCCGCCCCGCCCGCCGTGGGGAGCGGGCCCGGACCGGGGCGTCTGGGAGAATGGCCCTGCCAGGACCGCAAGGAAGGAAGTGCCGACCGTGGCTCAGAGCATCGAGGCCGACTGGGTCTCCCGTTTCGCGGACGACGTCATTGCCGAGGCGGAGCGACGTGCCCCGGGCAAACCCGTCGTCTGCGCCTCGGGACTCAGCCCCTCCGGCCCGATCCACCTCGGCAACCTGCGTGAGGTCATGACGCCGCACCTGGTGGCCGACGAGATCCGGCGCCGCGGGTACGCCGTGCGCCACCTGATCTCGTGGGACGACTACGACCGGTTCCGCAAGGTCCCGGCCGGGGTGCCCGGGGTGGACGAGTCGTGGGCCGAGCACATCGGGCGCCCGCTGACCTCGGTGCCGGCGCCGGCCGGTTCCGCGTACCCGAACTGGGCCGAGCACTTCAAGGCCGCGATGGAGCAGGCGCTGGCGGAGCTCGGTGTCGAGTACGACGGCATCAGCCAGACCGAGCAGTACACCTCGGGCGTCTACCGCGACCAGGTGCTGCACGCCATGAAGCACCGCGGTGACATCGACGCCGTGCTCGCCCAGTACCGGACGAAGAAGGCGCCGCCGAAGAAGTCGCAGAAGCCGGTGGACGAGGCGGAGCTGGAGGCCGCTGAGGGCTCCGGCGCGGCGGCCGAGGACGACGGCGCGGCGGGTACCGCGGGCTACTTCCCGTACAAGCCGTACTGCGGGGGCTGCGGCAAGGACCTGACCACCGTCACCGCTTACGACGACGAGACGACCGAGCTCACGTACACCTGCTCGGCGTGCGACTTCGCGGAGACCGTGCGGCTGAGCGAGTTCCACCGCGGCAAGCTGGTGTGGAAGGTCGACTGGCCGATGCGCTGGGCGTACGAGGGCGTGGTGTTCGAGCCGTCGGGCGTGGACCACTCGTCGCCCGGGTCCTCGTTCCAGGTCGGCGGGCAGATCGTGGGCATCTTCGGCGGCGAGCAGCCGATCGGGCCGATGTACGCGTTCGTCGGCATCTCCGGGATGGCCAAGATGTCCTCCTCGCGCGGCGGCGTGCCCACGCCGGCAGACGCGCTCCAGATCATGGAGGCGCCGCTGCTGCGCTGGCTGTACGCGCGCCGCCGGCCCAACCAGTCCTTCAAGGTCGCCTTCGACCAGGAGATCCAGCGGCTGTACGACGAGTGGGACAAGCTGGAGGCGAAGGTCGCGGACGGTACGGCGCTGCCGGCCGACGCCGCCGCGCACTCCCGCGCCGCCCGGACCGCGGCCGGTGAACTGCCGCGCACGCCGCGCCCGTTGCCGTACCGCACGCTGGCCTCGGTGGTGGACGTCACGGCGGGCGCCGAGGACCAGACGCTGCGCATCCTCAGCGAACTGGACCCGGCCAACCCGATCGCCGGGCTCGACGAGGTGCGGCCCCGGCTCGACCGGGCCGAGAACTGGATCACCACCCAGGTCCCGGCCGACCAGCGCACCCTGGTGCGCGGGGAGCCGGACGAGGAGCTGCTCGGTTCGCTCGACGAGCAGGGCCGCGAGTCGCTGCGGCTGCTGCTCGAAGGGCTGGACACGCACTGGTCGCTCGACGGCCTGACCACCCTCGTCTACGGGGTGCCCAAGATCCAGGCGGGCCTGCCGGCGGACGCGAAGCCGACGCCTGAGCTGAAGGTGGCGCAGCGCACGTTCTTCGCGCTCCTCTACCACCTGCTGGTCGGCCGCGACACCGGCCCGCGGCTGCCCACCCTGCTGCTGGCCGTGGGCGCCGACCGGGTGCGCCACCTGCTGGGCGCCAAGGCGTAACCACCACCGCGCCGGCTGATGGGCTGGCGCGGGGGTGTGGGTGAGGGCCCGTGGGGATGTCCCCACGGGCCCTCGGCATGTCTGGGCGGGGGCGGGTGCGGGGTGTCCGCAGGGGCGCGGCAGGGGGTGCGCTGCATCGTTCGACGGACGGGCGCGGGAGGCGGCTGCATCGTTCGGGCCACCGGTCTTTCGCCCGCGCGGAGGACGTGTGGCGCGGGCGGTCCGGAGACGCTTGGGCCATGAGAGAGATCGTGGGCATCGCCGGAATCGTCGCCGCCGTCCAGGGCGCGCTGGGCATCTGCGGGCGCGCCTTCGGGGAGAAGCCGTGGGGGCTGCTCCAGCAGTGGTTCGACATTCCTCACAGTGGCTACGTGGTCATCACCGTGGTCGGTCTCGGGTGCGCGCTCTGGGGCGAGCTGGGGCGGCTGTCCCGGCGGGGCAAGCGGGCGTAGGGCGGGGGCGCGACGGGGGCGCGCCCCGGCTACCGCTCGCCGGGCCTGTGCCCCGCCCCCGCAAACCCTCAGGCCCGCAAGTCCCCCGCGGGGGCGTTACGGGGTGTGCTGGGTCTCCATTTCTATCTGGTAGCGCTCGCGGAGTTCGCGGAGCTCGCGGCGCAGGCCGTGGGCGGGGAGCGGGCCGCCGCCGACGCCGGCTATGCCGTACAGGTCGAGCAGGTAGCGGCTGAACTGTCGGGAGTCGGGGAACGCGCCGCGTTCCACCACGAACCGGCGGAAGGCGCCGTAGAACGCCTCGTCCCGCGGCACGTCGTCGGGGAGCGCGGACTGCGGCACGTCGTCGGTGAGCGCGGAGAGCGCGATCTCTTGGGTGGCGTCCGACGGGTAGTCAGGCAGCGCGGCCGGTGCGCCGCGCCGGTCGGCGGCCCGCCGGCCGTCGTACGCACCGTTCGCGTGGTGCGCGTCGCCGCCGCGCTCCTCGCGCAGGCTCTCGCGCCGTTCGACGCGCCGTTCGATGCGGCGCTCCTCGTAGTGGTCCTCGTACCCGCCGGCCCGCCACTCGTCGCGGTGCGCCGCGGCCCGCTGCTCGGGCGCGTAGGGCTGCTCCTGCGGGTAGGGGCGCTCGTCCGGGTAGGCGAGTTCGACCGGGTACGGGCGCTCGTCGGGGTAGCCGCCCGCCGGGCCCGGGTGGCCGCCGTACTGGGCGTTGCCGAGCGTACGGCGGCGTCCGCCGGAGCCGACGGGCACGGTCACCGGGCCGCCGTCGACACCCGGCTGACCGGCTTCGACGACGGCGCCTGCGTCAGCCGCCGCAGCGGTCGCGGCACCGGGCTGGCCTGCGGCTGCTTGGGCTGCGGGCTGGCCGGTGGGCTGGCCCGCGTGGACGACCGCGCCGTTCGCGGCGGCAGCCGCCGGGACGGGGGAGCCGTTGGCGGCGTGGTGCGGGTGCGCGGCCTGGGCCGGCTGTGCTGCTTGGGCCGGCTGGGCGGCGGTGGGAGCCGCGGTGTCGACCGTGGCGGTCGCTGCTCCTGCCGCCGCTGCCGCGTCCGTGGTGGCCGGGTGGGCCGCGTCGGCCGGCGGGGCGGCCTGCCCGGGGGCGGCGGTGGCGGGTGCGGCACCAGCAGCGGCGCCGGCGCCGTGCGGGGAGCCGGCGCCGTTCGGGGCCTGTCCGGTGTGCGCGGCCGGTCTGGTACCGGCGGTCTGCGCGGTGTCCGCGGCCGGTGTGGCCTGCGCGGCGGGATCGGCCTGCGCGGTGGGGGTGGCTTGCGCGGTGGGGGTGGCCTGCACACCCGCGCCTGCGGCCGTACCCGCGCCTGCGGCCGTACCCGCGCCTGCGGCCGTACCCGCGCCTGCGGCCGTACCCGTGCCCCCGGCCCCGACCGCATGTACGGCCCCTGCCGCGGCGTTCGCCGGCCCGGCAGCCCCGTCCGCCCCACCGGTCGCAGCCGCACCGGCCGGGGCGGCTGCCCCCGCCGCGGCAGCGGTACCAGCACCCGGCGTACCGGCGGCAGCGGTACCGGCACCAGCAGCAGCACCCGTACCCGCCGCATCCGCCGCGCCCGCACCGGCCGCAGCCGATCCACCGTCGGCCCCAGCCCCAGCCCCAGCCCCGGCCGCCGCCTCCTGCGGCGGCGTCTTGGTCAGCGACGCGGCGGCCGTGGTCCCCTGTCCGGGCTCCAGCGCGGCCGGGCCCGGGCCGGCGGCGGCCAGACCGCGCGCGGACGCCCCACCGGCTCCGGCGGCCCCGGCCGCACCGGGTGTCGCGCCGGCACCGTCAGCCGCGCTTGTCTCGGTATCCACGCGTTCCGCCGCCACGCGCTGCGGCGCGTCGCCGGCGCCCGCCGCGTCGGCCGCCGGTTCGCCGATGCCGATGGCGAGGGCCCGTTCCGCGGGGATGACGATGCCGGCTGCGGCCAGGCCGGCCGGGGCGGTCTGGGACAGCGGTACGCCGTAGCGGGCCAGTCGCAGGGGCATGAGGGACTCGACGGGTGCCTTGCGGCGCCAGGCGCGGCCGAAGCGGGCGCGCAGTCGGGCGCGGTAGACGAGGCGGTCCTGTTCGAGCCGGATGACCTCGTCGTAGGAGCGCAGTTCCCACAGCTTCATCCGGCGCCAGAGCCGGAAGGTGGGGAAGGGGGCGAGGAGCCAGCGGGCGACGCGGACGGACTCCATGTGGCGGTCCGCGGTGATGTCCGCGATGCGGCCGACCGCGTGCCGGGCGGATTCGACGGCGACGACGAACAGGACGGGGATGACCGCGTGCATCCCGACGCCCAGCGGGTCGGGCCAGGCGGCGGCGCCGTTGAAGGCGATGGTGGCGGCGGTCAGCAGCCAGGCGGTCTGTCGCAGCAGCGGGAACGGGATGCGAATCCACGTCAGCAGCAGGTCGAGGGCGAGGAGTACGACGATTCCGGCGTCGATGCCGATCGGGAAGACGTTGGCGAAGCTGCCGAACCCCTTGTCGTGCGCGAGGTCACGGACCGCGGCGTAGGACCCGACGAACCCGATCGCGGCGATCACCACCGCACCGGCGATGATCACCCCGATGAGTATTCGGTGTGTGCGCGTCAATTGCATCGCGGCCACCCGCGATCCCTCCCCGCCCTCGGCAACTAGCGCGCCAAGCCTGGCATACGCGTCAAGCGCGGAGTGCCCCCAGGGGCGAACAGGCGTGCGGCAGCGCTCTGTTCCCGGCACGCGCCGGGGTCTGCGCCCCGTTTTGGGCGGGCCGTCGTCGCGTACGGTGCGTTCATGTCGCGCTCCGTGACCGCCGCGGCGTCGTGCGTACGGCTGTCACCTGCGCTTCCGGTGGTACGGGGCCGGCCGCGGATACGGCCCGTACGCGACGGTGGCGGGACCGGAAACACCCGGCCCCGCCACCAACCCGCTCCCGGCCGTGGGCGGGGGCAACCTTCGCCCCCGCCCACCGGGAACCAACCCGCTCAGTGGCGGCCCGAGCCCCTGCTCTTGCCGGAGTCGCTGTCGCCGTCACCGTTCTTGTCGGTGCTCTTGTGGTCGTCGTCGCTGTCGGTGTCCGAGCCGGAGCCCGGGTTCGAGCCCGTGTTGCCCTTGGGGCTGGCCGACTCCGTGGGCTGGTCCTCGTTGGCCCTGGCGACCGCGGACACCACCTCCTTGGCGGCCTTCTGCGCGTCCTTCTGGAGGTCGTCGGGCTTCGGCGGCTTCGCGTCCTCGTAGCCGGCGCCGCGGTACTCGACCGTCACGACGACGTTGGCGGCGCGGGCCACCACCGTCTCGTTCTTGAAGTCGTCGCCGTCCTTCTTCGTGGCCGTGCCGACGGTCGTGGCCTCGTCGCCGATGCCGGTGGCGGTGCCCTTCTTGGCGCCCCGGGCGCCGTCCGCCGTGCCGGCCCGCTCGGTCTGCTGCGCGGCGTAGCCGGCGGCCCGCTTGTCGCCCGTGCCGAGGTTGAGCTCGGAGGGGAACAGCTTCATCGAGACGGTGAGCTGGCGGTACTGGTACCCGTCGAGGCCGGACCACAGGCAGCTCGCGGATTCGTTGATGTTCGCCGACGGAAGCGTCTTGCCCTTCTCGTCCTTCGCCTCCGGGACCAGCTCGTCCACGGTCTTCTTGCCCAGCGTCTTGCACGCCTCGGGGAGCTTGGCGTACCGCGCGGCGACGACGGTCGGCGACGGGTTGACGGAGGCCGACTTCGACGCGTCGTCCTTCGGGTCCTTGTCCCCCGAGTCGGACGAGCACCCGGCGACCGCCATCACCGGTACGGCTGCGCAGGCGAGCATTCGGGCGAGTCTCGGTGCTGTTCGGTGCATGGTCCTTCGCTCATTCTCTGTCGGTGGGCGGCCCTCCCGCCGCGTGACTCGTTCGGCACGGTACGCGGCCGTGGCCGCAGGTCGGCCGAACCGTGACGGTATTCGCTGAACTAGTCGCCGAAGCGTGACGGTGCGCGGCACCCCGTGCCCCGCGCCGGCCGTGGCCTGGGCGCCGGCAGCGCGGGCCGCAGGGACCGCCGGGGCCGTGGGCGCCGCCCCCGTCGCGCTCGTACGTACGTGCCGTGAGGCTCGCCGTACGGGTCCCGCACGTCCACGTCCTGGCATCCGTCCTAGTCGCCGAACCGTCCGGGCAGCTTACGGGCCAGCCCCTGCGCCTTCTCCTGGAGCTCGGCGCTGTCGGGGAGGTGCTGCGGGTCGGTGGACCACTGGTCGTATTCGAGCGTGACGATCACGTTCGACGACCGGAAGACGATGGTGATGTCGCGGTGCACGCCGGAGTCGGCGGTGTTGAACTCGTCGTTCAAGAACGCCTCGTCGCCGATCCCGTCGAGCTGCCGCGGGGACAGGTCGGGCGCCTCCCCGGCGTCGTCGCCCGGCTCGCTGCCGTCGGACGGGCTGCCGCCGGGCGAGGGCGTGCCGCCCGTGGACGGCGTGGCGGAGGTGGTGGCGGACGGGTCGCCGGTCGGCGCGACCACCCGCACCGCACCGCTCTCCGCCCCTTGCCCGGCGTCGCGCGCGGACGCCAGGTGCCAGGCGGTGGTGTCGGCCAGGTCCGCCCGGCCGTGCGGATCCGTGGTCGGGGCCTCGCCCGTGCCCCGCACGATGTCCGGCTGGTCGGCGTCGGCCGTGGTGACCCCGTCGTCCGCGGTGGCGGCCCCGGTCTGCGGCGCCGCGGTGCCGCCGGGGGTCGGCGAGGCGCTCTCGGTCTCGCTCGGCTGGCCGCTGCCCGGGCTCGCGGTGGCGTCGACCAGCGGGATCTTCGCCGCCTTCGCCTTCTTCGCGTACGCGGCGGCGGCCCGCTCGTCGTCGCCGACCTCGGGGTCGTAGGAGACGATGCGCTCGAAGTCGAGCGTCAGGTGTCGGGAGCCCTCCGGCGTCGTCAGCTTCCAACGGCAGCCGACCCGGCGGTCGGTGTCGTACGTGACGGCCGGCTGGCCCTCCAACACCGCCTCCTGCGCCTCCTCGTCCTGGTCGTCGAGACCGGGCAGCAGGGCGCGCAGGGTGTCGGTGCCGACGCTGCCGCAGGGCTCGGGGAGGGTGCGGAACTTGCCGGGCCGTGCGTTCGTCGTCGAGCTGGAACTGCCTGGCTGGTTCTTGTCGTTGCTGGTGGCGGCGGTCTCCCCGCTGCATCCGGCGAGCCCCGCGACGAGCGCGGCGGCGGTCAGCGCGGTGCCCGGTACGTACGGCCTTCGCTGCACTGTCCGCGGCTCCCTTCCCCGGAAAACTGGTTGCCGCACCAGGGCGGCCGATGGAGACAATGTTTACCTCAACCGCTAGCGCGTTCGCCGGTTCACGGTCATGAATGTAGCGCCAGGTCCGGCTTTTCACTTTTCTAGCTTTTTCTGTCTTTCACGGGGGAATGGGGTACGACGTGACGTACACAGAGGTAGCGGGCGCACGGGTGCCCATCCGCATGTGGGCCGATCCGGCCACGGTCGAGGGCGGTGCGATGGACCAGCTCCGCAACGTCGCCACCCTGCCGTGGATCAAGGGCCTGGCCGTCATGCCGGACGTGCACTACGGCAAGGGCGCCACGGTCGGCTCGGTGATCGCCATGCACGGCGCGGTCTGCCCGGCGGCGGTCGGGGTGGACATCGGCTGCGGCATGAGCGCCGTGAAGACGTCGCTGACCAGCAGCGACCTGCCGGACGACCTGTCGCGGCTGCGGTCCAAGATCGAGCAGGCGATTCCGGTGGGCCGCGGCATGCACGACTCGCCGGTGGACCCGGGCCGGCTGTACGGGCTGTCGACCGCGGGCTGGGACGACTTCTGGTCCCGGTTCGACCACGTGGCCGATGCGGTGAAGTTCCGCCAGGAGCGGGCCACCAAGCAGATGGGCACGCTCGGCGGCGGCAACCACTTCGTCGAGGTCTGCCTGGACGAGCAGGGCGCGGTGTGGCTGATGCTGCACTCCGGCTCGCGCAACATCGGCAAGGAACTGGCCGAGTACCACATCGGCCAGGCCCAGAAGCTCCCGCACAACCAGGGCCTCGTCGACCGTGACCTGGCCGTCTTCGTCTCGGACACCCCGCAGATGGCGGCGTACCGCAATGACCTGTTCTGGGCCCAGGAGTACGCCAAGAAGAACCGGTCGATCATGATGGCGCTCTTCCAGGAGGTCCTGCGGCGCGAGTTCCGCACGGCACGGGTGACGTTCGACGAGGTCATCTCCTGCCACCACAACTACGTCAGCGAAGAGCAGTACGACGGCATGGACCTGCTCGTCACCCGCAAGGGCGCGATCCGGGCCGGCGCCGGCGAACTCGGCATCATCCCCGGCTCCATGGGCACCGGCTCGTACATCGTCAAGGGCCTGGGGAACGCGGCCTCCTTCAACTCCGCCTCGCACGGAGCGGGCCGCAAGATGAGCCGGAACGCGGCCAAGCGGCGCTTCTCCACCCAGGACCTGGAGGAGCAGACGAAGGGCGTGGAGTGCCGCAAGGACGCCGGTGTGGTGGACGAGATCCCCGGCGCGTACAAGTCGATCGAGAAGGTCATCGACCAGCAGCGGGACCTGGTCGAGGTGGTGGCGAAGCTCAAGCAGGTGGTGTGCGTGAAGGGGTAGCGCGCGGCGCCGTACGGCGTGCGGGGCCCGGGGCCGGGGGGCTCGGGCCCCGCACGTGCGTGGCTGCGTGGTTGGGCCGCTGCCGGGCCGCCTGCCCGGGGGCGGGAGCCGGCGGCCGGCCGGGCCGACTTGGCCGAACCGGCTGACCGAGCCGACCGGGCTGACCCGCCGCGGGGGTCCGCAGCGGGTCTCAACTCTCCCGGTGCACCTTGTAGTTGGAAGCCTGCGCGCGCGGCCGTACCACCAGCAGGTCGATGTTGACGTGGGCGGGGCGGGTGACGGCCCACTCGATGGTGTCGGCCACGTCGTCGGCGGTCAGCGGCTCCGACACGCCCGCGTAGACGGCCGCTGCCCGCGTCAGGTCGCCCTTGAAGCGGGTGCTGGCGAACTCCTCGGTCTTCACCATGCCCGGCGCCACCTCGATGACGCGCACCGGAGTGCCGCACAGTTCCAGCCGCAGCGTCTCGGCGATCACGTGCGCGCCGTGCTTGGCGGCCACGTAACCGCCGCCGCCCTCGTACGTGCCGTGCCCGGCCGTGGACGACACGATGACCACCGTCCCGGCCCCGGAGGTCGCGGCGCCGGCCGCCGTCAGCGCCGGCAGCAGCGTCTGCGTCAGGTGCAGCGTGCCCAGCACGTTCGTCTCGTACATGGTGCGCCAGTCCTGCGGGTCGGCGCTGGCCACCGGGTCGGCGCCGAGCGCCCCGCCCGCGTTGTTGACCAGCACGTCGACGGACGGGTACGCGTCGAGCGAGGCGGCGAACGCCTCGACGGCGGCGCGGTCGGTGACGTCCAGCGGGTACGCGACGGCCGCATGGCCGGCCGCCGTCAACTCGGCCGCCAGCGCCTCGATCCGCTCGGTGCGGCGCGCGGTGAGGACCACCCGGTAGCCGGCGGCGGCCAGCCGGCGCGCCGTCGCGGCCCCGATGCCGCTGCTCGCGCCCGTGATGACGGCGGTGGGTGCGGTCGCGGTCATGGCAGCCTCCTGGTGCGGCGGTCTGGATCTGCGGGTCTGCGGGTCTGCGTACGCAGGATATGCGGGGGCCGCGGGGCGGGGGCGGCGCGGCCGGGGCGTACCGGGCCCGCCCGCTCGGCCTAGACCAGTAACCCACTCGTAATAATTCACGCGCCGGACACATTCCGCTGTGCATCGCTTCCGCGGCTGCTCAGGGTGCGCTGTTTCGCTGCTCAGGCCCGGGACCCAGCGCCCCGGGCCCGCACCACGCGCACCAGCCAGCACGTCAGCGATCAGGAGTCCCCGTGAAACGCACCGCAGTCTCCGCAGCCGCCGTCCTCACCGCCGCACTCGGTCTCGCCGCAGCCGCCCTGGTGCCGGCGGGTGCCGCCGCCGGTGGCCACGGCAGCAAGGACCGGCACCGCGCCGTGACCTTCGACGTGGTCAGCGACGTCCAGGGGGACACCGCCGATCTCGGGCGGGCGCTGGACCAGATGAAGGGGCTGCCGGGCAAGAGCAGCGCCCTGGTGGTCAACGGCGACATCACCAACCGCGGATATCCGCAGGAATACGCGGAGGTGCGCAAGACGATCGACGCGCACCCGCACCCGAAGCAGACGTATTTCACCATCGGCAATCACGAGTTCTACGTGCCGAAGTACTGCAACCCGAACAAGCTCTGCCAGAGCACCTGGCCCAACGGCACCAAGGAGAGTGAGCTCTTCCAGAACTTCTACGACTTCACCGGCCTGGACAAGGTCTATTACGAGCGCGTCGTGGACGGCGTGCCGATGCTGATGCTCGGCACCGAGAAGTACATGAAGTACCACGACGCGACGAAGTGGGACGAGGTGTGGTTCAGCGATGCGCAACTGGCGTGGCTGGACCAGCGGTTGGCGCACTGGCAGCGCAAGGGCAAGCCGGTGATGGTCTTCTCGCACCACGTCCTGCCCGACACGGTCTCCGGCACCCGCAACAAGATGTACGGCGGCGACTACCTCCAGGCCGATCGGGTGCTCGGCATTCTCGGCAAGTACAAGGACGCGGTGCTCTTCACCTCGCACACCCACTGGAGCCTGGGCCTCTCCGACTGGGCGGTGCGCAAGGTGGTGCCCGGGACCGGCAACCTGGAGGGGTTCACGGTCGTCAACACCGGCGCGGTGCAGACCTCGTTCACCGATGACGGGAAGGGCGGCGAGACGGCGGTCTCGGGCGCCGAGAACACCGGCCTTCGGGTGCAGGTCAGCAAGGGCGAAGTGGTCGTGAAGGCCCGCGACTACCTGCGCAACCAGTGGCTGAAGGAACTGCGCATCCCGCTGCACCGCAACCGCTGACCCACCGACAGCGACGGCGATCCCGGCACTGGACCTGACACCGGCTCTGACGCCGGATCTGGCACCGGCCGGGCGCGGCGCCCACCCCACCACGGCGCCGCGCCCGGCCCGCCCCAGCCCGCCCTTCCACCCCCGTCCGCCCCGCGTTAGCGCAGGTGCACCGCATTGTCCAGCGATCCGTCAACTGCGTCCGACCGGGCGTGAAGTAAGGAAAAATGCACGGGCAAGCGGGTGGGTAATCCCTGACGCCGCCGGGTAGTGCTGTGGCGGTTGGGATCAGTGTGGCCAGGGGGACAGCGTGTGGTGCGAAGGAGTGGCCGCTGCCCCTCCTTTTTTCGTACGCGCGTACGCATGTGTGTACGCGGCACGTAGGCATGCGCCGGGCGCCTGTCCTCCGCCCCCGCCACGAGTTCCGTGCATCCCCCCGTACCTCTGTGAAAGGTGGGCAACATGGCGCAGCCGTTTGAGCTGCCGGATTTCTACGTGCCTTATCCGGCGCGGCTGAACCCGCATGTCGAGGCGGCCCGTGAGCATTCCCGGACCTGGGCCCGCGAAATGAACATGCTGGAGGGGTCCGGCATTTGGGACCAGAGCGATCTGGACGCCCATGACTACGCCCTGCTGTGCGCGTACACCCACCCGGACACCTCGGCCGAAGCCCTTTCGCTGGTGACCGACTGGTACGTGTGGGTCTTCTTCTTCGACGACTATTTCCTGGAGAAGTTCAAGCGCACCCAGGACCGTACGGCCGGCAAGGAACACCTCATCCGGCTGCCCGAGTTCATGCCCATGGACCTGGCGACCCCGATGCCCGAGCCGGCGAACCCGGTCGAGGCCGGCCTCGCCGACCTGTGGCGGCGGACCGTGCCGAGCATGTCGCTCGACTGGCGGGCCCGCTTCGCCGAGAGCACCGAGAACCTGCTCAACGAGTCGTTGTGGGAGCTGTCCAACATCAACGCGGACCGGGTGTCCAACCCGGTCGAGTACATCGAGATGCGCCGCAAGGTCGGCGGGGCGCCCTGGTCGTCGGGGCTCGTGGAGTACGCGGTGGGCGCCGAGGTGCCGGCCCAGGTGGCCGCGTCCCGCCCGCTGCGGGTGCTGTGCGACGCCTTCTCCGACGCCGTCCACCTGCGCAACGACCTCTTCTCGTACCAGCGGGAGATCGAGGAGGAGGGCGAGCTCAGCAACGGCGTGCTCGTCCTCGAACGCTTCCTCGGCTGCTCCACGCAGGAGGCCGCGGACGCCGTCAACGACCTGCTGACCTCGCGGCTCCACCAGTTCGAGAACACCACCCTGCTCGAACTCCCGCCGCTCTTCGTCGAGCAGGGGCTCACCCCGCAGGAGTGCGCCGACGTGCTGCTGTACGTCAAGGGGCTCCAGGACTGGCAGTCCGGCGGGCACGAGTGGCACATGCGCTCCAGCCGCTACATGAACGGCGGCGGCGCCGGCGCCCCGTCGGGCCTCACCCCCTGGGGCCCGTTCGTGCTGACCGGCATCGGCACGGAATCGGCCAACATCAAGTCACTGATCGCCCTCACCGGTGCGAAGCGGCTGCGCTCGTACTCCCACACCCCGTACGAGAAGGTCGGTCCCTCCGTCATCCCGCCGCTCGACCCGCCGTTCCCGCTCCAGCTCAGCCCGCACCTGGAGGGCGCGCGCCGGCACGTGCTCGACTGGGCGGAGCGGATGGGCCTGCTGGAGGCGCAGCCCGGCGTCCCCGGCTCTGACGTGTGGGACGCGCGGAAGATGGCCGGCTACGACCTCGCCCTGTGCTCGGCGGGCCTGGACCCCGACGCCACGCAGGACGAACTGGACCTCAGTGCCTGCTGGTTGGCGTGGGGCACCTACGGCGACGACTACTACCCCGTGGTCTTCGGCAACACCCGCGACCTGGCCGGCGCCAAGCAGTGCACGCAGCGGCTGTCGGCCTGCATGCCGCTGGACGAGTCGACCGCGCCGCCCGAGCCGGTCAACGCCCTGGAGCGGGGCCTGATCGACCTGTGGGTCCGCACCGCAGGCAGCATGGAGCCGGCCGCCCGCAGGGCCTTCCGCACGGCGGTCGACGACATGACCGAGAGCTGGCTGTGGGAGCTGGAGAACCAGTACCACAACCGCATCCCCGACCCCATCGACTACATCGAGATGCGCCGCAAGACCTTCGGCTCCGACCTCACGATGAGCCTGTGCCGGCTGCGCCACAGCCAGCAGGTGCCCCCGGAGGTCTACCGCAGCGGCCCGGTGCGCGCCATCGAGAACGCCGTCTCCGACTACGCGACGCTGCTCAACGACGTCTTCTCGTACCAGAAGGAGATCGAGTACGAGGGCGAGATCCACAACGGCGTCCTGGTGGTGCAGAACTTCTTCGGCGTCGACTACGCCACGGGGCTGCGCCTGGTCCACGAGCTGATGGAGGCCAGGCTCAGCCAGTTCCTGCACGTCGCACAGTACGAACTTCCCGTGCTCTACGACGACTTCGAGCTGCCGCCGGCCGCCCGCGCCGAGGTGGACACGTACGTGGCCGAGCTCAAGGACTGGATCGCCGGCATCCTCAACTGGCACCGCGAGTGCGCCCGCTACAAGGAGTCCGACCTGCGGCGCAACTTCGCCCCCAGGGGCGGGCACCTGGCGACGGGCCTCGCCGACTCGGCGGCGGCGACGGTGCCGACCGCACTCCGGACGGCCGCACCGCCGGCGCCCGCGGCCCCTGCGGCACCCACCGCTCCTGCGGCACCTGCCGCTCCCGCAGCGCCTCTCGCCCCTGCCGCCGCTGTGGCCACCGCGGCCCCCGCCGCCCCCCGGGACGCTTGGACCGCGCCCGGCCCCTCGGGCCTCGGCACGTCGGCGGCCCGGATCGCGGAGCGGCTGGCCTCGTAGCCGATCGCTGACCGGCTGCTCCTCCCGGGTGACCCGCTGGGCGGACACACCCCCGCTCCCGCTGTGGGCCGTTCGGCCTGTGGCGGGAGCGGGGGTTCGTGCTGGGTACGGGGTGCGGGGGCGGGGGCGGCTGGTGGGGCCGGGCGGTCGCGGGCGGTACGGCGCGGGGCGCGCGGTCAGCGGCCCACCGTCGGCGCAGCCGTGGCCGGCCGTCCGGGTCGCCGCCCCGCACCGGCCGGCGCCCTCCCGTACGCCCCTGCCCCCGCCCCTACCGAGCCAACAACCCCCGCAGCGCCGCCGCGACCGTCGCAGGTGACTCCTCCGCCATGAAGTGGCCGCAGGTCACCGTCGTGTGGGTGAGGTCGGGGGCCCAGGCCCGCCAGCGGGCGCGGGCGTCGAAGCCGAGGGCCGCGCCCCAGTCCTGTTGGAGGACGGTCACCGGCATGCGCAACTGGTTGCCGGCCGTGCGGTCGGTCTCGTCGTGGGTGACGTCGATGCCGGCCGAGGCGCGGTAGTCGGCCACGATGGACGGGACCGCGGCGCGACAGGACGCCAGGTAGGCGGCGCGTACGTCGGCGGGCATGGACGTCGGGCCGCTGCTCCACAGGTCGAGGAAGTGGCCGAAGAAGAGGTCGGGGGCCGCGGCGATGAACTCCTCGGGGAAGCCCGGGGGCTGGGCCATCAGATAGAGGTGGAAGCCGACCGTCGCGGTGGTGCCGTGCAGGACGTCCCACATGTCCAGGGTCGGCAACACGTCGAGACAGGCCAGATGGGTGACGGCGGACGGGTGGTCGAGCCCGGCGCGGAAGGCGACCAGCGCGCCCCGGTCGTGCCCGGCCAGCGCGAACCGCTCGTGCCCCAGCGCCCGGGCCAGGGCCACCACGTCAGCGGCCATGGTCCGCTTCGCGTAGGTGTCGGGGCCCGCCTCGGCCGGCTTGTCGCTCGCCCCGTAGCCGCGCAGGTCGGGGCAGATCACGGTGTGGTCGGTGGCCAGCTCGGCGGCCACGTGCCGCCACATGAGGTGGGTCTGCGGAAAGCCGTGCAGCAGCACGATAGGGCTGCCGGAGCCGGCGACCGCCACGTTCAGCGCGACACCGTCGGCCACCCGTACCCGCTGGTAGGCGAAGCCATCGATCGTGTTGAGGGGCCCGGTACGGCGCTCGGCCTGGCGCTCGGCCAGGTGCTCGGCGGGGCGTTCGGTGCGGGGCTCGGTCGGGTGGGGTGCCATGGTGCGTCGTCCTTTGCTGGGGGGAGAGGGTGAGTCTGCCGGGGAGAGCAGGAGTGCCGGGAGGGGGTGGGGCGGGGCGCTGGGGGTGTGCCGCGGGCTTCCGGGCGGGGTGCGGGGGTGGGTCGCTACCAGCCTGCCGGGCGTCGATGAGCGTTCAATGAGCGCGCTCTACGGTGAACAGTCGGGTGCCGACCGGTGGCGCGGGAGAGGGAGAGGTGACGCGGGGTGCGGGTGGTGTTCGGGGTACTGGGGCCGGTCGCGGCCTGGGACGGCGCGGGGGAGCCGATCGCGTTGCGCGGCCCGCGGCACCGGGCGGTCCTGGCCCGGCTGATCGTCGCCCGCCGCCGCGTCGTACCCGTCACCCACCTGATGGCGGACCTGTGGGAGGAGCCGGCGGCGGGCACGGTGAGCGCCGTACGCACCTTCGTGGCCGCGCTGCGCCGCGCACTGGAACCCGAGCGTCCGCCGCGGGCGCCGGCCCGGCTGCTGGTCACCGAGGGGCCGGGGTACGCGCTGCGGGCCGAGCCCGACACGGTGGACGCCTGGCGCTTCGAGCGGGTCCTTACGCGCGCCGCGGCCGGGCCGCCGGCCACCGCACTCGCCGCGCTGGAGGAGGCGCTCGGCTGGTGGCGCGGGCCCGGGTACGCAGACTTCGCCGACGCGCCCTGGGCGCGCGCCGAACGGGCCAGGCTGGCGGAGTTGCGGTTGCAGGCGGTCGAGCGGCGGGCCGGCGCCAGGCTGGCGCTCGGGCTGGCCGCCGATGCGGTGCCCGACCTGGACGCGCACGTGGCCGAACACCCTTGGCGCGAGGACGCCTGGCGGCTGCTCGCCCTCCCGCTCTACCGCAGCGGCCGACAGGGCGACGCCCTCGCCGTGCTGCGCCGGGCCCGCACCCTGCTGGTCGAACAGCTCGGCGTGGACCCCGGCCCCGCGCTCCGTCGCCTGGAGTCGGACGTGCTGGCACAGTCCGACCGGCTGGGCGGGGAGGCCGAGCTGGTGACGGGCGGGGGCGCGGGGGTGGCCGGCGATGTGCGCGGGGGCGCGGGGGTCGCCGTGGCCGGCGCCGCGGCCGAGGTGTGGGCGCGGGCCGCCGCCGACTACGACCTGGCCGTGTCGGCGGGCGCGCGGGCCAGGCTGGAATCGACCGTGGGGCTACTGCGCGGCCTCGCCGTCACCGGCGGCCGGGGCCTGGTGGCGGCCAGGGCGCACCGCCTGGCGGCGATCGCGGCGGCGGAGGAGACGGGCGATCCGGAGCTGGTCGCGCGGGTGATCGGCGCGTACGACGTACCGGCGGTCTGGACCCGCACGGACGATGCGGCCCAGGCGGCGGAGGTCGTCGCGGCGGCGGAACGCGCCTTGACCGCGCTTGCGGCCTTGGAGCACCCGCCTGGCGCGGAGTACCCCGCTGGGGTGGAGCACCTGTCTGGGGTGGAGCGCCCACCTGGCGTGGAGCACCTGTCTGGTGCGGGGAGGCCGTCGGGCTCGGGCCGTGCCTTCGGTGCGGGCCACTCGTCTGCTCCGGGCCGCCCCTCCGGCGCGGTACCCGACCGTTGGCCCGATGCCGATGCCGATGCCGATGCCGATGCCGATGCCGGTCCCGGTCCCGGTCCCGATGCCGATCCCGATCCCGGTCCCGATCGCGGGCCCGGCCCGGACCCCGCCCCCGCCTCTGGCATCGGCCCTGACCTGGGATGTCACCCCGTACGGGCCGCTGCCCGGGCGCGGTTGTTGGCCACCATCGCCGTGGAGTCCCGCGGTACGCCTTCGGAGCCGGCCCGTACGCCGGGTGCGGGCGGTGCGGCGAGCGGGGCCCGTACGGCGGGCACGGTCCGTACGGCGAGTGGGCTCGCGGCGGCCGGGAGCGCCGGGGCCGGAGTGGCGGGCGGGGCCGGTGTGGGGTCGGCGGCCTGTGCCGAGGCCGGCCGGGCGGCGGGGGACGCGGGCCCGCGCGCGCGTACCCGTCCCGCTGTCGCGGCTCCCGGGCCGCGTACCCCTCCCGCCTCCGCCGCCCGCGAGGCCGTCGCGCTCGCCCGGCGGCTGGACGACCCGCACCTGCTCGCGTTCGCGCTCAACGGGTTGTTCATGCAGAGCTGCCGGCGCTCGGGGCTGGCGCCGCGCCGGGACGGGATCGGGGTCGAACTGGTCGCCCTGGCCGCCCGGCACGGCCTGGTCACCTACGAGGTGCTGGGCCACCTCATCCGCGTCCAGGCCCGCAGCGCACTGGCCGACTTCGGTACGGCCGACCGGCACGCCGACGCCGCCGACTGGCTGGCCGCACGGCACGAGTTGCCGCTGGTGGGCGTCTTCACCCGGGGGTACCGGGCGCTCCGGCTCGCCGCGTACGGCCCGGGTCCGGCGGCGCCCGCGCCGGAAGGAGGGGCGCGCCGGGCGCCGAACCCGCCGGACGCGGAGCACCCGCCCGCCCGCTACGAGGTGGCCGAGGCCGCGTACCGGGAAGTCGGCGGGTTGCTCGCGGGGGCCGGTATGCCGGGGCTCGAACGGGGGTGGGTCGCGTTGACGCTGCTCTGCCTGCGGCTCTCGCACGGCCTGCCCGCGCAGACCGACCCGGACACCGACTGGGGCCCGTACGCACCGTGGGCCCGGCCGCTGGTGCTGCTGGCCCTGGGCCGTCGGGAACGAGCCGCCGCCGCGCTCCGGCAGGCCCCGGAGCCCCCCGCCGACCTGCTGCGGGAGGCTCTGTGGTGCCTGCTGGCCCGGGCCGCCGTCACCCTCGACGACCGGCCCGCGATGCGCCGGGCTCACGCTGAACTGGCGCCTGCGGCAGGGGAGTTGGGTGGTGCGGGCAGCGGTTTCCTCAGTTGTGGCCCGGTCGCCGGCTATCTGGCCGAGCTGGCCGCGGGGTTGGGCGCCGAGGCGGATGCCGACCCCGGCGTCTGACCGTACGAGCCCGATCCGTACGAATTCGATGCGTACGAATTCGATGCGTGCGAGTCCGTCCCGTACGGACCCATGCCCTGCGGTCCGGCCCCCGCGGGCCGTGCGGTCGGGCTCGCCGGCCCCGGGTGGGACGGTGCGCCCGCCGCGCTCATCGGGGTGGAGCCGCGGTGCGTCCCGCTCGCGCCCGGCGCTTCCGAATCGGTCGGCGTGGCGCGGCCGTGGAGGACGAGGGCCCAGATGAGGGCCGCGAAGGCGGCGACGTTGGCGATGGCGCGGACCGTGTTCCAGGTGACCCACTTGGACTCGAAGTCCTGCCGGGCGGCGGCCAGTTCAGAGGGGTTGCCCGACGTCGCGGCCTTCGCCAGCGCGTCGTTGAGCGGCACGTTGATGGCGCTGGTGACGACGAACATCGCCAGGTAGAGGGCGAGGCCGGCGATGATCCACGGCAGGGCGGAGCGGTCGGCGCCGGAGCGCAGGTTCAGGAACAGGGCCAGGGCGGTGAAGGCCAGGCCGCCCAGGAAGCAGGACATGAACCAGCCGTTGAGGATGGCGGTGTTGATCCGCTGCATGCCCTCCACGAAGGTGCGGTCGCCGGCCTTGCCGAGCCCGGGCATGACCGCGTACGAGAAGGCCGCGAACAGGCCGGCCATCAGACCGGTGGTGAGCGTCGCCGCGAGCAGGGCGGCGGTGTGCAGGGTCTTCAGTGACATGTCTTCCTCACGCTCCGTTCCAGGCGCCGGCCGCCGCCGCGTCCTTGGCGTAGTCGTCGAAGTCACGCGCGGGGCGGCCGAGTACGCGCCGTACGTCGTCCGTGACCCGAGCGTTTCGGCCATCGAGCACCGTCCCGAACAGATGGGTCAGGAAGCCGACGACATCGGCCGGCACCTGGTCGGCCGCGAGCGCGGAGGCGTAGTCGGCCAGCTCCATCCGTACGTAGTCGACGCGGCGCCCGGTGGCGGCGGCGATGGCCGCGACGGCGTCGGCGAAGGTGAGCAGCCGGGGGCCGGTGAGCTCGTAGACCCGGCCCGCGTGCCTGTCCTCGGTGAGCACCGCAGCCGCCACGTCGGCGATGTCGTCCGCGTCGATGAACGGCTCGCCCACCGGCCCCGCGGGCAGTGCGACCGTGCCGGAGGCGACCGGTTCGTAGAGGTAGCCCTCGCTGAAGTTCTGGCTGAACCAACTACAGCGCAGAACGGTCCAGTCGACGTCGGCGCCGCTTCCGCTGCCGGCCGCAGCCGCGAATGCCTTCTCGCAGGTCAGCGCCGCGTCCTCGCCGCGGCCCGAGAGCAGCACCAGCCTCTGGACGCCGCGGGCAACGGCCAACTCGGTGAAGGCCGTGACCGTCTCGACCGCACCGGGCACGGCCAGGTCGGGGTAGTAGGAGACGTACGCGGCGTGCACCCCGTCGAGCGCCGGCCCCCAGGTCGCCGGCTGCTCCCAGTCGAAGGGCAGCCCGCCGGAGCGCGAGCCGATCCGCACCGGCAGCCCGTGTGCGGTCAGTCGGCGGACGAGCCGGCCGCCGGTCTTGCCGGTGCCGCCCAGGATGAGCGTCGTTCCGTGCGTCATGGTGATTCCCCCGTTGAGGTTGGAGTGATTGAGGTGGTGGAGATGGCCGAAGTGGCTTAAGGCGCTGGGTAGTTGGTGCGGGTGTCGGTGTCGGTGTCGGTGTGAGTGTGGGTGCGGGCATGGGTGTGCCCGGAGGGTGTGGTGGGTTGGGCGGCCTGCTCCGGACGGCCGCTCCTGCGGACCGCCCGTCCGGGAAGCCGCCGGAAGCCGCCGGAAGGCGGTGGAACGCGGCGGACGGGTCGGGCCCGTGCCCCTCGGCCGGCCCCCGTCCCCGCCCGGCCGCTGCGTTGACTCAACTCTCGGCCATCGGCCAACCATGAACAACGGCTTAATCCGAACGGTCCGTTAACCTATGGGTTATGCATGAGGGGGCAGGGTGGAACAGCGCGACATCGAGATCTTCCTGACGCTCGCCGACGAACTGCACTTCGGCCGGACCGCCGAACGGCTGCACGTGTCGTCGGCCCGGATCAGCCAGGCCGTCAAGAAGCTGGAACACCGCATCGGGGCCCGGCTGTTCGACCGCACCAGCCGACTGGTCGCGCTGACGCCGATCGGCAGCCGACTCCGCGACGACCTGGCCCCGGCGTACGAGCAGATCCAGGCGGCCGTCGCCCGCGCGATCGAGGCCGGCCGGGGCGGCGGCGGAGTGCTGCGGGTGGGCTTCATCGGCGCCGGGGTCGGCATGTTCGTGTACGAGGTGGCGGAGGTCTTCCGGGCCAGGCACACCGCCGGCGAGGTGCAGGCGCTCGAACAGCGGTACGCCGACGCCACGACCCTGCTCGCCGGTGACGAGATCGACGTGCTGCTCTGCGTGGCCCCGGCGCTGTGGGCCGGGATGAGCGAGAGCCCGGTGCTCTTCAGCGAGGCGCCGGTGCTCGCCGTCTCCGCCCGGCACCCCTTCGCCCGCCGCGCCGCGGTCCGCCTCGACGACCTGGCCCGTACCGTCGTGCTGCGCCCCCGGCTGCTCACGCCCGAGGTGGACGCCCTGGCCGTACCGCCGGCCACCCCCGCCGGCCACCCCGTCGAACGCGGCCCGGACTTCGGCACCATCCAGGAGATGCTGGCCCTGGTCGGCGCGGGCCGCGGCGTCTACCCGGTCCCCGCCCACGCCCAGCGCTTCGACTCCCGCCCCGACGTCGCGTACGTACCGATCGAGGACGCCCAACCCTTCGACTGGCGCCTGCTGTGGCGCACCGCGTCGACGACGGAGCAACTCCGCGGGTTCGTCCGGGCGGCTCAGGACGTGGTGGTGGGTCGGCCCAATCCGTTGCTGGATTAGGGGGGTGGGGCGCCCCACGCGCCACGTCCGTCCCTCGCGACCCTCCCCTGCTTCACCATGTGCACACGACTCATCCACGATGTGTAGTCGTTGTGTGCGCCACTCCTGGACGTCATTCGGCTCTCACCTGCTGGTTGAAGTTGTGATCAGTGTCATATCGATATGTCGACCTGTGAAGATCCTTTGGGGCTTCTATGGGTATTTGTTGGCGTGGACCAACTCCGCTGCGTATCCCTACGGTCACCCGCGTTGTGCGACGCCGATCGTCGCGCGCTGAGCGAGGGGCCGGGGAATGGCGGGGCGAAGAAGGCTGCGCGGGGTGCGCGGTGTGGTGGGGGCGCTCGGCGTCGCCCTGGCGGTGGGGCTGTTGCCCGCGGGGGCCGCGGAGGCGAACGGCCACGCGGCGAAGGGGGCGGCGGCGTCGCGGGAGTCGGCGACCGCCGATGACCGGGCCGATGCCGGCGTCGGTGCCGACGGGCAGCCCGGTGCGCGGAAGCACGGTGCCGAAGGAGCGGCGAAGAAACGTTCACCCGAACGCCCCGCCGACCACTCCGGCGGCGCCGAACCCGCATCCACCGGCACCGCATCCACCGGCACCATCGCACCCACCGAATCCGCAGCCCTGGCTTTGGCCCGCCGCACCGGCGCCCGCGTCGAGGTGACCTCGCTGCGGACCGAGACCAGCGAGGTGTTCGCCACGCCCGGGGGCGAGTTGGAGGCGCGGGAGCACGTACGCCCGGTGCGGGTGCGCGACGGCGCCGGATGGCGGCCGGTCGACACCACGCTGCGCCGGTCGACGGACGGCGCGGTGGTGCCCGGCGGCACGGCGGTGGACGTGGAGTTCTCCGGCGGCGGTACGGCGCCCATGGCCAGGCTCCGGCGAGCCGGCCGCGAACTCGCCTTGAGCTGGCCCAAGCCGCTCCCCGCACCGCGGCTCGACGCCGAGGCCGCCGTCTACCCGGAGGTGCTGCCCGGGGTCGACCTGCGGCTGACCGCCGAGGTGGACGGCTTCTCCCAACTCCTGGTGGTCAAGAGCGCCGAGGCCGCGGCCAGCAAGGAACTCGCCGAACTGCGGCTGCGGATCGCCGCCGACGGCGTGACCGTACGCGAGGCGCCCGGCGGCGCCCTGGAGGCCGTGGACCACGGAGCGGGCAACCCCGTGTTCGAGGCGCCGCAGCCGGTGATGTGGGACTCCAGCGGCACACAGCCGGCCCGCGCCGGCACCGCCCGTACGGCCGGTGCCACCACCAGCCGGCCCGCGGCCGACCGGCCTACCACCGGTCGGCCCGACGCCACCAGCCGGCCCGCCACCAGCGATGACGGCATCAACAATGACGGCAGCGCCAGCCAGCCCGACGCCACCAGCCGGCCCGGCACCGGCGGCGACGGCACCACCGGCCGGTCCGCCGCCGAGCACGCCACCACCGGCCCCACGCCGCGCACGGCGAACTCCACCACCGCCCCCACACCCCGTACGGACACCGCCCCCGTCCCCAGCCCCGGCAGCGCCGGCGGTGGGCGGCCGGCGCCGGTCGGCGTGGAGGTCGGCGGTGGCGGTTCCGAGCTGGTGCTCACGCCCGACGCGGAGCTGCTGACCGGCGCGGACACCGTCTACCCGGTGTACATCGACCCGCAGTGGTACTCCCCGCGGGCCTCCTCCTGGACGGTGGCATCGAAGTACTGGGCCGGCACCCCGCAGTGGAAGTTCAACGGCGATCCGGACGCCGGGCTCGGCTACTGCGGCTGGGCCTACTGCAAGCCGGAGGACACCAAGCGGCTCTTCTACCAGATCCCCAGCTCCCGCTTCACCGGCCGCTCCGTCCTCTCCGCCGAGTTCGTGGTGCGCGAGACGCACGCCGCCTCCTGTGACGCGCGGGAGGTGCAGCTGTGGCGTACGAAGGCCATCTCGTCGGCCACCACCTGGAACTCCCAGAACGCCAGCGGCTTCTGGGCCGACCACCTGCGGAGCAAGAGCTTCGCGTACGGCGCCGACGGGTGCGCCGCGGCCGACGCCGAGTTCGAGGTGGCCGGCGTGGTGCGGCAGGCGGCCGAGCAGGGCTGGCCCTCGATCACCTTCGGCCTGCGCGCCTCCAACGAGAGCGACCGGTACGGCTGGAAGCGGTTCGCCGACGACGCGTACCTGCGGGTGAAGTACAACCGCAGGCCCACCCAACTGCGCACCGCCCAGCTCACCTCGGACCCCGGCGGCACCTGCCAGCCGGCGGACCGCGCGGTGCGCGTACGGTCGCTGCCGACGGTGCGGGTGAACCACGTGACCGACCCCGACGGCGACAGCGTGGGCGTGCAGTTCCAAGCCACCTGGGACGCCGGCGACGGACAGGGTTGGAAGCCGCGCTGGACCTCGGCCACCAGCACCCTCAAGCGCTCCGGCTCCGACTTCTCCACCAAACTGCCGGCCAGCCTGCCCAAGAACAAGCGGGTCGACTGGCACGCCCGGGTGTGGGACGGCGCCCAGTGGTCGCCCTGGAGCTACGACGGATCGGCGCACGGCTGCAACCTGGTGCTCGACACCAGCGTGCCGGCCGGCCCCACCATCAGCTCCGGGCAGTACCCGGCCTCCGACCCGGAGAACCCGGAGGACCCCTGGCGGGACGGGGTGGGCAGGTACGGCACCTTCGCCATCGAATCGGCCACGCCCGACGTGGTGCGCTACTGGTTCGGCGTCAACGAACAACCCAGCAGCAAGCACACCCTGAACACCTCGGGCGGCGGCGCCAAGACCCTCCGCTTCCTGCCGACCAGGCCCGGCGTCAACTTCATCACCGCCCAGGCATTCGACGCCGCCGGCAACGGCAGCGAACCCCGCACCTACTCCTTCCGGGTCCGCGCCGGCCAACCCGACCGCATGACCTGGGAGCTCAACGAGCCCGCCGGCGCCACCGAGGTCAGCGGCGTCGGCGGCGGCTGGCCGGCCGAGCTCGCCGGCGGGGCGCGGGCCGGCGGCACCGGCGTGACCGGCGGCGGCCTGCACCTGGACGGCACCGACGACTACGCCGCCACCGCGTCGCCCGTCCTCAACACCGGCAAGAGCTTCACCGTCGCCGCCTGGGCGAAGCTGCCCGCGGGTGGGGTGAGCGGCACCCCGGTCGTCATCTCCCAGGCCGGCACCCACGCCAGCGGCTACGAGCTGTACTACTCCAGCGCGTCCGGCGGCTGGGTGTTCCTGCGGCACACCGGCGACGCGGCCACCGGCAACGGCGTGGCCCGCGCCGCCCAGGCCCCCTGCCCGGCCGCCGACACCGGCTGCCCGGCGAGCCGGCTCGGCACCTGGACCCACCTCGCCGGCGTCTTCGACCACCCGGCGGGCGAACTGCGGCTGTACGTCAACGGGAAGCTGGCCGGCACCGCCGCCTACCGCGACCCGTGGGACGCCCGCGGCGCCACCTACCTCGGCGTCGCCTCCCACTACGGCAACCGCGAAGGCCACTTCACCGGCGACCTGGACGAGGCGCAGCTCTTCGACTACCAGCTCAGCGACGCCCAACTCGGCACGCTGGCCGCAAAGCAGCCGGTCACCTCAGGCGGCCGACCGGCCAAGGTGGTGTGGAACCTGGACGAGGACGCCACCGCACCCGCCGTCACCGGCCGCGGCCAGCGCGTCGCCGGCACCGCACACGGCGGCCCGACGCTCGGCGCGCCCGGCGTCGCCGGTACCGCCCTCGCCCTGGACGGCACCGACGACCACGTCCGCACCGGCCAACCCGTCCTGGACACCCACCAGAGCTTCGCCGTCTCGCTGTGGGCCAAGCTGCCGCGGGACCGCGGCGACCGCTCGATGGTCGCCGTCAGCCAGGCCGGCAGCACCCTGCGCGGCTTCGAGCTCTACCACTCGCCCACCCTGGGCTGGGTCTTCCTGCGCGCCGGCGCCGACGACCCGAACGCCCCGGTGACCCGCGCCGCCCAACGCCCCTGCCCCGAGACCCAGCCGACCTGCGCGGGCGCCGGGCTCGGCGAGTGGGCGCACGTCGTGGCCGCGTACGACTACGACGTCGGCGAGCTCAAGCTGTACGTCAACGGCGCGCTGAAGGCCACCGAGCCGTTCACCACCCCGTGGCTGGCCCGCGGCCAGGTCAGCCTGGGCGCCGCCCAGTACGCGGACGGGCCCGGCGGCTTCTTCCGCGGCGACCTGGACGAGGTGCGGCTCTACGACCGGGTGGTCACCGACGACGAGGTGCGGCAGCTCTTCCGGCAGCGCCCGCTGGTCAAGGGCCGCTGGAAGCTGGACGCGGCCACCGGCACGCCCGCCACCTCGCCCGACGAGTCGGCCGCCCGCCGGGCGCTGACCCTCGGCTCCGGCGCCCGCATCGGCCCCGGCTGGGTGGACGGCGGGGCGCTGCTCCTGGACGGCGAGGACGACCACGCCGCGACCGGCGGCGCCCCCGTGGACACCGCGGCCAGCTTCACCGTCGCCGGCTGGGCACAGGCAGCCGCGGTACCGGACGGCCCCGCCACGGTGCTCAGCATCGAGGGCAACCGGCGCAGCGCGGTCACCGTCCGCTGGGTACCGGGCCCCGGCGCGGACTCCCCGGGGCGCTGGCAGGTGACGCTGCCGGCCAGTGATGCCGACGGCGCGGCGGTGACCACCGTGCAGAGCGGCTCCTTCGTCGACGTCCGGGACTGGAACCACCTGGCACTCGTCTACGACGGCTTCGCCGACCAACTCCGGCTCTACGTCAACGGCCAACCCGAGGCCCTGGTCTGCCCCGACACCGACGGCGACGGCAGCGCCGACGACGCCACCTGCACCAACCGGGTCTCCTGGGCCGACAACGCGCTGTCCTTCGCCGGCACCAAGGCGCTCCAGGTCGGCCGGGCCAAGACCGCCGGCACCTTCGGCGAGTACTGGCCCGGCGCGGTGGACGACGTGTGGGCCTTCCAGGGGGCGCTCAGCGACGAGCAGCTCGCCTGGTTGGCCGAGGCCAGGGACGGCGCCCCGACGGAGGTCCCGCAGGGCTGACGGCGGACCGGGGCGGCCCGCCGCACGGCGATCGATGCCTGCGGCCGGCCGCCCCGCCCCGCCGGGCCACCCCGGCGTGTTCCGGCCCCGCCCGCCGCGAGACCCGCAGCGATCCGCAAGGGACCTGCTGCCCCCCGAAGACAGTGAGGAGAACGATGAACGACAGACCCACCCCGACCCGCCGCAGACGGGCGACGCGCCGAAGAGTCGGCGTGCTCGTCTCGGTGGCGCTGATCGCCGGCCTGGTGCAGGCCACCGGCGAGACCGGGGCCAGCGCGGCCGACGACGGCAGTGGCCGACCCGACCTGCCGCGCTCCGAACGCCCCGTCGCCGGCGCCGACTTCGGCGCGGCCAAGCCGCGGGCGGTCAGCGAGGGCCCGCGCACCCCGCGCCGGGCGCCGCGGGCCAGTTGGCCGCGGCCCGGCACCGCCACGGTCCGGCTGCCCGCCGCCGACCAGCACCGTTCGCCGGCGAAGGCGACCACCCCGGCCGCCCCGGTACGCGCCGGCAGCTTGCCGATCACACTGGCCCCGGCACAGCCCGACCGCCAGCCCGCGGGCGAGACCGCGAAGCCTCGTGCGCGAACCGGGGCGCCGGCGCGTACCCCATCGGGCGCGAGTGCGACACCGCGTACGGAACCCGGTACGGAACCCCGCACGGCGGTCGGCGCCGCGGAGTCCGAGGTCACCGTCCGCATCGAGCCGCGCAAGACGGCCGAACGCGCGGGCGTGGCAGGTGTGTTGGTCTCCCTGGCCGCCCAACAGCAGTCGGCCACCGGCACCACACCCACCACCGACACCCCCAAGCCGGCGGCCACCGCCACCACCCTCGAACTCGACTATTCCTCCTTCGCCGAGGCGTACGGCGGCGGCTACCTCTCCCGGCTCACCCTCGTCCAGCTCCCCGCCTGCGCGCTGACCTCGCCGGACGAGGCGAAGTGCCGGGTGGAGACGCCCGTGGCGACGGTCAACGACACCGAGCGGCGCACGCTCCGGGCGGCCACCGTGCCGCTGCACTCCGGCGTGCCGACCGTGCTCGCCGCCGTCGCCGGTGACGAGGGCAAGACCGGCGACTACAAGGCGAGCACGCTCGCCCCGTCCGCCGCCTGGCAGACCGACCTGAACACCGGCGACTTCAGTTGGTCCTACCCGATGGAGGCGCCGGACGTCCCCGGCGACCTCGCCCCCGACCTGAGCCTGTCGTACTCGTCCGGCTCCCTGGACGGCCGCACCAGCTCCACCAACAACCAGGCGTCCTGGGTCGGCGACGGCTTCGACCTCTCGCCCGGCTTCATCGAGCGCCGCTACAAGCCCTGCTACGACGACGGCGTGAAGAACGCCGACGGCAGCGAGCCGGGCGACCTGTGCTGGGGCTACGACAACGCGTTCCTCACCCTGAACGGCAAGGGCGGCGAACTCGTCCCCACCGGCAAGGACCAGTGGCAGCTCCGCAAGGACGACGGCACCAAGATCACCCGGCTGACCAGCGGCGACCGGGCCAACGGGGACAACGACAACGAGTACTGGCGGGTGACCGATACCGACGGCACCCAGTACTTCTTCGGCTACCACCGCCTCCCCGGCTGGGCCAGCGGCAAGGAGACCACCGACTCCACCTGGACCGTCCCGGTCTACGGCGACGACGCCAACGAGCCCTGCCACAAGGCCGCCTTCGCCGACTCCTGGTGCCAACAGGGCTGGCGCTGGAACCTCGACTACGTCGTCGACGTGCACGGCAACGCGATGGCCTACTACTACGACAAGGAGACCAACTCCTACGGTCGCAACCTCAAGGACACCGACGACACCCCGTACACCCGCGGCGGCTACCTGGACCGCATCGAGTACGGCCTGAAGTCCGTTGACCTGTACGCCGAGAAGGCGCTGGCCAGGGTCGACTTCGGGCAGGCCGAGCGGTGCCTGCCGCAGACCGGGGTGACCTGCGCGCCGGAGACCATCGACGACAAGAAGTTCTACTGGTACGACACGCCCTGGGACCTCAACTGCAAGGCCGGCACCACCTGCGACAAGGGCCGGCTCTCGCCCAGCTTCTTCACCCGCAAGCGGCTGGTCGAGGTCAGCGCGGAGATCCTCAAGGGCACCGGGTACGCCAAGGTCGACACCTGGGCGCTCGGCCACCGCTGGGGCGAGGCCGACGTGGACCGGCAACTGCTGCTCGACTCCATCCAGCACACCGGGCACGCCACGGCCACCCCGATCACCCTGCCGAAGACGACGTTCGCCTACACCCAGTTGGAGAACCGGCTGGACAAGACGGGCGACGGCTACGCGCCGTTCATCAAGTCCCGCCTGTCCGCCGTCTCCGACGAGTACGGAGGACAGGTCGACGTCGGCTACTCCGCCCCGGCCTGCGCGCACGCCAGCCTGCCCACCCCGCAGTCCAACACCACCCGCTGCTTCCCGCAGTTCATGGGCGGCTCCAACACCGACGACCCGGAAACGCACTGGTTCAACAAGTACGTCGTCACCTCGACGACCGGCACCGACCGCACCGGCGGCGCCCCCGACCAGGTCACCCGCTACACCTATCTGGGCGACGCGGCCTGGCACTTCGACGACGACGACGGCCTGACCAAGGAGAAGCACCGCACCTGGTCCCAGTGGCGCGGCTACGGCCACGTACGGGTCAACTCCGGCGGGCAGGGCACCGACGGCATGAAGACGCAGGAGGAGCACTACTTCCTGCGCGGCATGGACGGCGACCGCGCCGCCCCGTCGGGCGGCACCAAGAAGGTCAGCGCCACCCTCGGCGCCGGCGAGGGCGACCCCATCCCCGACCACCCGGCGACCGCCGGCTTCGGCTACAAGACCGTCACCTTCTCCGGGCCCGGCGGCAAGGTGCTGAGCAAGACCGTCGAACGGCCCTGGCACCACCAGACCGCCCAGCGCGTCCGCGACTGGGGCACCGTCACCTCCGACCTGACCGGCACCGGCCACGTCAAGGAGTGGACGTCGCTGGACGACGGCGCCGGCCAGAAGTGGCGCACCACCGAGGCCACCACCAGCTACGACACGGTCGCCGGCCGCATCACCCAGGTCGATGACGCGGGCGACACGGCCACCACCACCGACGACCGCTGCACCCGCACCAGCTACGCCGACAACACCGCGGCCAACCTGCTCGGGCTGACCGCCCGCGAGGAGACCGTGGCCGTGGGCTGCGCCGCCACGCCCGACCGGACCAAGGACGTCATCGGCGACGTGCGCACCGCGTACGACGGCGGCGGCTACGGCGCCACGCCCACCAAGGGCGACACCACCGCGACGGCCACCCTCAAGTCCCACGACGGCACCAAGGCCACCTACCTGGAGAGCGGCCGGAGCGTCGACGGCTACGGGCGGGTGCTGACCGAGACCGACCTGACCGCGACGGTGACCGCCACCGGGGACGCGGCCCCGGTCCGCCAGGCCCGCACCGACGGCCGGACCACCACCACCGCGTACGCGCCGGCCACCGGCCACCCCACCCAGATCACCGAGACCACGCCGCCCGCCACGGCGGGCGACGCGACCACCGCCCAGACCACCACCACCCAGCTCGACGTCGCGACCGGCCAACCCACCACGATCACCGACACCAACGGCAACCACACCAAGTACGCGTACGACGCGCTCGGCCGCGCCACCAAGATCTGGCTCGCCGACCGCGCCTCCTCCAACGCGACGCCGGCCAACTACGAGTTCACGTACACCGTCACCGAGGGCAAGGCCGTCGCCATCGGCACCAAGACGCTGGAGAACTCCGGCGGCCAGCGCACCTCGTACCAGATCCTGGACGGCCTGCTGCGCGAACGGCAGGTGCAGGAGCCGGGGCCCGGCGGCGGCCGGGTGCTCGCCGACGTCTTCTACGACGACCGCGGGCTGACCGCGAAGAAGTTCGCCCCGTACTACGCGGAGGGCGCCCCGCGCACCGACCTGTTCGCGCTGGATGACGCGCTGTCGGTGGAGACGCAGACCTGGCACAGCTACGACGGCCTCGGCCGGGAGACCGAGCTGCGCGAGGTGGCGGGCAACGGCGACGGCGGCAAGGTGCTCGCCACCACCCGCACGCTGTACGGCGGCGACCGCACCACGGTCATCCCGCCCGACGGCGGCACCGCCACCACCAGCATCGTCGACGGCCGCGACCGGACCATCGAACTGCGCCAACACCACGCGCGCTCGGCGGACGCCGCCTTCGACACCACCCGCTACGCGTACACCCCCGCCGGCCAGCTCGCGAAGGTCACCGACCCGGCCGGCAACACCTGGGGCTACGCGTACGACCAGCAGGGCCGGCAGATCCGTGCGGACGACCCGGACAAGGGCACCACGCACAGCCACTACGACGACCGCGACCAACTCACCTCCACCACCGACGCCCGCGACACGACCCTGGTCCACGTCTACGACGACCTCGGCCGCAAGACGGAACTGCGCGAGTCCACGGCGACCGGCACGCTCCGCGCGAAGTGGGTGTACGACACGGTGCGCGGCGGCAAGGGCCAACTCGCGGAATCCACCCGGTACGTCGACGGGCAGGCCTACACCTCGAAGGTCACCTACTTCGACCGGCTCTACCGGGCGCTCAAGAGCGAGATCGTGATCCCGGCGGCGGAGGGTGCACTGGCCGGCACGTACCAGACGGGGCAGAGCTTCCACCTCTCCGGCCTGCAACGCGGCCTCAGCTACGGCGAGGCGGGATCACTGCCCGGCGGCGCCGTCAGCTACCAGTACGAGGCGGGCACCCAGCGCCCCAACCTGCTGATCGGCGACGGCTTCCGGGCTGGCATCACGCACACCCTGACGGGCAAGCCGCAGCAGTACGCGCTCGGCCTGACCGACGGCCAGCGCAAGACGTGGGCCACGTACGCGTACGAATGGGGCACCCAGCGGGTCTCCAACGCCCGGGTCGACCGCGAGGACGTCGCCGGCGTGGACCGCAGCGCCACCTACCAGTACGACCAGATCGGCAACGTCACCTCGATCGCCGACGTGTCCAGGTCGGGCACCGACAACCAGTGCTTCACCTACGACCACCTGCGCCGCCTCACCCAGGCGTGGACCCAGCCCACGGCGACCTGCGCGAAGGCCCCCGCGGGCGAGGTGATCGGCGGCCCGGCCCCGTACTGGCAGTCGTTCACGTACGACAAGGTCGGCAACCGCCTCACCGAGACCGAACACGACCTGAGCGGCGCCACCGCGAAGGACACCACCCGCACCTACAGCTACCCGGCCCCCGGCCAGCCCCGCCCGCACGCGCTGACCTCGGTCGCCACGAAGGGGCCCACGGGCACGGCGCTGGACAGCTACGACTACGACGCGGCCGGCAACACGCGGGCCCGCACCCTGGCCGGCGACACCCAGAACCTGACCTGGGACGCGGAAGGCCACCTGGCCAAGGTCACCGAACCCGTCGGCGACAAGGGCACCCGCACCACGAGCTACCTGTACGACGCCGAAGGCAGCCGCCTCATCGGCCGCACCGACACCGAGACCACGCTCTACCTGGGCCACACGGAAGTCACCCTCGCCAAGGGCGCGACCAAGGCCAAGGCCACCCGCTACCTGGGCCTCGGCGACGGCCACCAGGCCGTCGTCCACGACGACCGCAGCGTCACGTACACCATCGGCGACCACCACGGCACGGGCGAACTGGCCGTCAAGGCCACGGACCAGTCCCTCACCCAACGCCGCTCCCTCCCCTTCGGCGCCCCCCGCGGCACCGACCCGACGACCTGGCCCGGCACGAAGGGCTTCATCGGCGGCACGAAGGACACCACGACGGGCCTCACGCACCTGGGAGCCCGCGAGTACGACCCGAAACTGGGCCGCTTCATCAGCGTCGACCCGGTCATGGACCTGACGGACTCCCAACAGATGCACGGGTATTCGTACGGGAACAACAACCCGCTGGTTTATAGCGATCCGAGTGGGATGTGGTTCGGCGGCTTCGGCTCGTTCGTCAGGAAGTTCACCCAGCGCGTCATCAACACGGCCAAGCGGTACGTACGCAGCAGCTATGGCCATGGGGCGGGCGCTCGCCTTGGTAGTGGTGGGGGCGGGGGTAGTGGGTTCGTGGGGCGGCCGATTACTCGGTATCGACCGGTCGCTCGGTATCGGCCGGTCACATATCGGGCTACGGCGTCGACGGACGATGTCAACCCGTTCCACATGGGGGACCCCTACCAAGAAGTCCGAAAAGCCTTCGGTGCCTACGGGCTTCCGAAGCTCATGGTGCGGAGCGGGGTTTCCTTCGCGAAGCTCTTGAGTAAATTCGCGCCTGACGCTTCAAAGGCCATTGATTGTGTCGGGGATCCCGGACAATGGGATTGTGCCAAGGAGGGGGCGGCAGCCTTCGCTGTTGGCCGTGCAGGAAAGGTGGCCGGCCAGCTCGTTGGCAAGGGCCTCAAGCGTCTCGGCTCAGGCAAGAGAGCCCGCTCGAAGTCGGTCCCCTCGGACTGCCCCACCCACAGCTTCCTCCCCGAAACGGACGTCCTGCTGGCGGACGGCACCACCCGCCCCATCAAGGACGTCAAGACCGGCGACAAGGTCCTGGTAACCGACCCCGAAACGGGCGAGACCGCACCCCGCGAGGTGGTCGGCACCATCGTCACGGAAGACGACAAGGACTTCGTCGACCTGAAGCTGACCGGCGACGAGCGAAACTCCCTGGTCGCAACGGTGACGCACCCGTTCTGGGTGATGGACTCCAAGACCTGGGTGGACGCGGGCGACATCACGGCGGGCATGCGACTGCGGACGCCGGACGGCACGACGGTACGGGTGGCCTCGACCCGTCATTTCAGTGAGTTGCAGCGGACTCATGATCTGACGGTTTCTGGGGTGCATACGTATTATGTGGTGGCGGGGGAGACGTCGGTACTGGTTCACAATTCGGGTGGACTCTGTCCGGAAATCTTGGACGAGACCTACAAGTCGGCGAGTACGCCAGCAAAACTGGAGCATGTTATCGATCCGGAGAAGCACGGCTTCGCTGACCTAGTCGCTCGTTCTGGCGGCCGTGAGCAGGCAATGCGACGTATCGTGGACAGCCTGGGCGATGCAAGCGACCTTCCGGCAGGGGGGCGATTTGAAGTGGGGCGAGTCATTGATGGTGAGAACGTGACTATTCGAGGAGCTGTCGTAAACGGTGTTCCGAGAATCGGTACGGCGTTCAACCCCGATAAGTTCCCTGGAGGTAAGTAGATGCGGGTTCCCGTTGAACCTCGCCCGCTGACCGCTAAGGAGCGGGTGGTCGTGGAGCGGATTCTGCAAGTGGATCTCCCTGGAGCGGCAGAGCTCCGTCATCAACTTGATCAGGCTCGTGTGGTGGCCCTATGGGGATCCAATTCTGCGAGTGTTGACCTGCGAGTCACCGATGACGCACCTCGTGCTCCTATCTCAAGTGGTGTTGTGCCGGTAACTTGCACGGTTATCGAAGAGGGGGGTGAGCTTGTTGGCGAAGTTATTCTCTGGACTGAATCGGGAATGTTGTCCAGCCTTGAATACGCCTGGTATGGCGATGAGCCACCGACTTCACTCCCAGAGGTAGACCGAATAGTCATTTCATAGAATCTGATCGGATCTACTTCCAGGCATGAACGGGAAGCCCCGCCGGATTTCGTTCCGGCGGGGCTTCTGGGGTGTTTGACGGCAACGGTGACGGCATCGTCAGTGGACGACGGTTGCGGTGGGCGGGTCGTCCAGGGCGTCGGTCTGGCTGAGGATGCCCCTGAGAGTGTCGATGGCCTGGCGTTGGAGGCGGAGCCGCACGTGGGCGTAGACGCCGGCGGTGACACCGATGTGGGCGTGCGGGAGGAGTTTTCTTAAAGGCGTTGGGTTAGATGTCTTGCGTCAGGTGGTGGGTGGTGGTCGTTCTGGTCGGTGGGTTCTCAGTCCTGGATGGGCGCGGGCGACATCACGGCGGGCATGCGACTGCGGACGGCGCGACGATGCGGGTGGCCTTGACCCGTCATTTCAGCGAGTTGCAGCGGACTCATGATCTGACGGTTTCTGGGGTGCATACGTATTATGTGGTGGCGGGCGGTACTCCGGTACCGGTGCACAATTCCGGAGGGGCGTGCCAAGAAGTGACCCTGCCTAGGGTGAGGTTGATCCAGCTACTCGGTAGCCGTACGTCAGACGTCTTGAATCTGCGCAGACTACCTACGCAAGGTAGTGGGATTCACTACTCGGACGAACGGCTAATTCAAGAGGTTCAGGATGGATTACGATCCGGCGAAGGGTCCCCATATTAACGTGGAAGTCGGCAAGGGGGCGCCGCACGTAAGTGGGCAGTGCCATGGAATGGAACAGAAGACGATTTCGCGAGAACGCTTGGCGGTAATTCATGACGCTCGACGGTGTATACGGAACTAGGCCCGACCTCCTTCCTGGATTTATGGTTCGAGTGGTTCGTGCAGATCAGCAGGTGACCGACGGCTGACTTGGGTTGGGCGGCCGGGTGTGCAGTTGCTGAACCTGGATCGGCATCTCCAGTACGAGCATGAAAGCCTTAGTCATTACCCGCGTAGCTCTGACGGTGCAATTGCGTGGGATGCGGTTGCTGATGGTTTGGTGCTCAGCTCGATGGAGTCGGGTTCCGTCGATCTGGGCGTCGCAATTCAACAGTTCGCGCCGAAAGCTGGCGGCCTAATATTTTTCTGGGAGAGTCTGGCGGTTCCGAGTGTAGAGATGGGGCTTCAATTCTCTATCTCTCATCTGTCGGACATCGCGGAATCCGTACCGGAATTCTGGGTGTATTCTCCCGGCGACCGCATTGTGGTGGAGAGCTCGTTCACTGGTGTAGTGACTGTGGCCCATATTCCTGTGGAAGCAGACGGCCAGAGTCCTGTGTAACGCCGTTTGACGGCAACGCTGACGGCAACGTCAGCGGACGACCACCGCTGAGGGCGGCGGCTCTTCGGGGCCGCCGCCCTCAGCCAGTGCATTGCTCAGGGAGTCGATGGCCTGGCGCTGGAGACGGAGTCGGACGTGGGCGTAGACGCCGGCGGTGACGCCGATGTGGCGTGTGGGAGAAGTTTCTTAAAGGTGTTGGGGTTAAACGTCTTGCGTCAGGTAGCGGATGGTGGTTGTTCTGGTTGGTGGATTCTAAGTCCTGGGTGGACACGGGGCGACAGCACGGCGGGTATGCGGATGCCGGACGGTGCGACGGTACGGGTGGCCTCGACCCGTCATTTCAGTGAGTTGCAGCGGACTCATGATCTGACGGTTTCTGGGGTGCATACGTATTATGTGGTGGCGGGTGAGACGCCGGCGCTTGTCCACAACTCCAGCTACTCTGTGTCAATTTCGAAGGGTCGCTTGGACCATATATGGGATCGGCATGTTGTTCGCGGCGGCGAGCTCCCCAGCAAGAGCAAGTTCTCGACGACGAGCAAAGCGAAGATCCAGAAAATGATCAATCGCGCACTAGATGGCCAGACCGGCGACTGGGCGTACTACCACAAGTTCCCGAATCCGGTCGGCCGGAACGGGGCTGGAGATGATCAGTACTATATTCGGGTTGTGGTTCGTGATCGAAAACTAATCACAGCCTTCCCGTCTGAGGGGCCCGAGTGACGCGTGGTTGTGACATCGGGCTCTCACCCAAGGAGGTGTTGTGGGCGTAGATGTGGCCCTTGTGCGCGTGGGGCAACGAGAGGGCAGCCCGACGAGGCGGCGCACGAGT
Organism: Streptomyces sp. 796.1; assembly: GCF_047525675.1. Classification (NCBI taxonomy): domain Bacteria; kingdom Bacillati; phylum Actinomycetota; class Actinomycetes; order Kitasatosporales; family Streptomycetaceae; genus Streptomyces; species Streptomyces sp. 796.1. Next base: position 65,742 of record NZ_JBLIWA010000013.1, read on the forward strand.
CAGGTGGACGCTGTTCTCGATCTTCACGACAAATTCGCCCGTCTTTGCGGATCGAGCGTGCTCCCCATGCTGAGTAGAGTGGATCCCTACGGGACTCTGATCTTGAGTTCGAGCGAGATGGATCAGTTCATCTCGGAAATCGAGGTCGAATTCTTGCGGGTCGAAGATCCTGCAATGAAGGAGTTCCTGGAAAGCGCACTCAGGTTGGCTCGCGAATGTCGCGAAAAAGGGGAAATGAAGTTGCGTCTAGATGGAGATTGAAATCCCATACAGAACCTGTTGTCGATGAGCGCGAGATCAGTACGCCCGTCTTTTGCCGTGCAGTAGATATCGGTGTTTGACGGCAGCGCTGACGGCAACGCAGGCGAACGTCGACGGCCCCGCAAGGCATCTTGCGGGGCCGTCGACGTTGCTGGAGGCGGTGCAGAGTTACGGCGTGGGAACTGTGCCGCCATGGGAGCTGGATGGGCGCGGGCGACATCACGGCGAGCATTCCGGACGGGATGGGGGCAGGTGATTATGCCGGATGGGAGCATCGTCTAAGCGCGGGCAGCTACCATCGCCCCGAGTCCGAATGGGCTGTACAAGACGGGATTCCCGATCATTGGTCCAAACTAGGAGGCTGGAGAGATGAGCTTCTCCGTGTCGTTCAATCCGGCCGAGCTGCCTGGTGCTGCGGCGCCTGCTTCAGTGAGACCGGAGGCGGGTGACGGTTACGAAATCCTGGTCATGGAGGCGTGTAGCGCCCTCTCTGATGCCGGAGGTAGCAGGTTCCACATTGGCGGCTTCGGGACTGATGAGTGGCCGCTCGATGTTGCGTATGACTTGTCTGCCTTCATGGAGCAGTTCCCGTCGCTTCTGGCGAGTGTGCGCGACCGTCGCGAAGTCGAGGTGGATCTCTACTCGCAGGGTATCGAGAGGACTTTGACCTTCCGTCCAAGCGGGGATCTCGTGGTGATTCACTGTGATTCGCGGACCGATTGGGTTCCAAATCCGGAGCACGAGAGCATTGCACGGAGTGAGCTAGTCGCGATGCTCTCGAAATTGGCCGAAGACTTCGCCAGAGGGTTGAAGGCGATCAATTAGGAACTGTCGGAGGTCGCGCCATTCGAACGTTGGCCCGAGAATGGGATCTGAAGAGATGAGCTCCTCTGTTTTGTTCAATCCGGCGGCGCCCTCGGGTGCTGGCTTCGGCTTCAGCGATCCTGGAGTCGATAGACGACTACGAAACCCTGGTCATGGAGGCGTGTAGCGCATAGCGGAGTGAATCCGCCTCTGTTCTATCCAAAGGATGGCGGTTACGGAGAAAGCGCCACTCGTGAAAATCTTCCTTTGGGGTACTGAGAATGGGTATTCATGAAGCCGTAGACGACGTTCTCGGAAGATGTGCGGATGCTCGGTTCTCTGAATCGGCGAATCTCTACGTCGCTCTTTCTCTGGGGCGGCTCTTCTGGCCGGAGACCAAGCTGGTGAATGGATCTGTGTTCCTCGCGCTCAATGCGGGGGATGCGGAAGAGATCGAGCGTCGGGTTATTGCACGCGGTGAATCTGGCGAAATGGCATGGAGGCAGCTCGTCGACAGCTTCAACACCTTCGAGATTCGGTATCTGTTTGCCGATTGGTCCGGAAGTTCAGAAGCTGTGGAGGACGCCGAGTTGTGCCTCACGCAGTTCCTGCTTGAAGCGTGGGCGGCCAAACTGAGATCAGATTTTCCTGATCGCAGGTTCAGTGTCGAGCTCGACGGGGATAGCGCATCAGATGGCCCGTGTATCTTGGTGCGGCAAACTCATGCGGTCCTGGATCGGTAGTCCGAATGGTGAGTGGGCCCACAGGGAAAGCCTCAGGCGGGGTCGGAGTCGGCCGACGGTTACTCGGCACTAAAGTAATCCCATGGCTGAAGACCGCCGGGCAGGATTTGCTGGACGACATTCTGACCAATCTGCAAACCACTACGCGAGTCCAAGGTGATTGCGAGGCTGAATCAGCTTTATGGTCAGTGACTCTCTCTACCGCGTAGAGAACCAGCAGTTCAGTGCCCTCTTCATGTTGGGTGCGGAGGACGACAAGGAAACCGTTGAGAACGTTGACGCTGAACTAAGCCTCCTGGATGGGACGCGATGGAGTGCCACGTTCATGGCGCTAAGGGCGATCGAACAGGTGATGAATCGATGGCAGGGGTCTGGGGAATGCGCCAGCGGTGCGTACTTCCAGTGTTCCGACCTCGTGATCATTCCGGAGGGGGGTCTGGCGGCGATGCTGGATTCCTTCAAGGGGATTATCGATTCAGGTGGGCCTGAAGGAGTTTTGCAACTCCTGAGTGACGACTGAATCGCCGTAGATGCTCCTGCGGAGCGAAACAGGATGCCTCTTTCCTGGGTGACGGGAAAAGGGGCATCCTGGGTTTTGACGGCGACGTTAGCGGACGACGGCGACTGCGGACGCCGGACGCCGGACGCCGGACGGTGCGGGTGGCGTCGACTCGTCATTTCAGCGAGGGGCAGGGGACACATGATCTGACGGTTTCTGGGGTGCATACGTATTATGTGGTGGCGGGGGAGGAGCCGGTACTCGTTCACAACTCCAATGAATGGTATGGAGTTGGCACTATGGAAGCGCAGGAAATTATCGGGAACGCCAAGGGGTACCGGCTCGGAATTAGAAGGGTTGCGGGTCATAGGACAGCGGCCGTCATTGTTGATGACATTGCGATAAGGTGTCATCGCCCGACTTGTAGGCGGCGACGGAGTGGAGCGGCTGTCGGGCCAAATGTCGGGAGAGATGAACGGGGAGGTTGGGCGCCTTGAGCGGCTGGTTGAGTGCGGTGAAATCGGGAACCCGATCATCCACCAAAGGTTTGTATATGGAGGAACAGTCAACGGGATTCCGAACAAGCCGTGAATGAGATGGCCAGGTTTAAGGTTCCGGGAAGCTTCATTGTCGGCCGTGTGACCCTAACGGCCTCGGAAGTGGCTTACGGTAGGCGCTGGGGGTGGCTGGACGATCACTCCACTGTGCAGATTATCCTGGCCAAGTTGCAGCAGGGCGGTGAACTGTCGGAGGCGGAAAAGCGGTGGGCGCTTGCGCTGCCAGAGGAGATTCTGCGTGGGGGTCTTCCTGATATTTCAGCAGGCTCCGCCGATGAATCACCCGAGGTTGCTGCCGTGTGGGTGTATCTCTCCGTAGCTTGGCTGTGTGAAAACGTTTCAGTGCGCCGACAGTTGTTCGATGCCATCGAGCAACTCTATGCGGATTTCGACTATCCGGAGGAGGTGGAGGGCTTTGTGCAATACATGCCGCCTCCCCCTGGGGGTAGGGCTGGAACCCCTGGAATGACTGAAAGGCTGGAGTCATTCCTTAGGGCTGCGGGCTCCTTTTGCGGGAATCGGTGATGGGGATTCTGGGTTCGGTCGGTGAAAGGTTGCTGAATCGAATCTGATGCCCTGCCAAGCTGCTTGGGTTCCTGTGGCTGTCGCAACACCCATTTCAGGGGATGGGGACTTCGAGGTCCCTGGGGACCGTAGGCCGCAGGGCTTCAGGAAGCTTCGTGCTGAGTAGGCGGAATGCTTCTACAGCAACAGAGGGGCGTCTCGACTCATTGGCGTGTGTGAGCGGGCCAGTCGCGAGTGGCACTGTGCCGGACGGATCCGGTGAGGTGCCGGGCGCCCGCTCGCGTCGAGCGGGCGCCCATTGCCACACCGGTTTGGAGATTAGGCATGGCTGGAGAAAACCCGGTAGCGGGGAAGGTGGATTTTCCGCTTTACGTGGTATCGGATGAAGAGGTCGAAAGGGTGCTTGTTGCGGCTGAAGAAGTGGAGGGTTTCTTTGTCGACTCGGAAGAAGAGTTGCCGGAAGTTGCCTTTCTGAGGGTCCATGAGGTCGCAAAAGGTAGGCAGAGGACCGATGATGCGGTGATGGCGGTCGTGAATCGCCAAGGGGAGAAGATCGGCGAGTATTTCATTGGCCGGGTTGTGCTCGGCGATGCGGGAGTAGAGGAGTCAGGCGGAGATATTCTGAGAGTTACCTACCAGTTCTTTGGTAATCGCTGCGAGTATCCCGAAGCTGAGAGAATTTGGCCGCGTTGGGCATCAGGGGTAGCTCTGGAGACGGGTGAATGGCTTCGGTGGCCGGTGAGCTATCAGGACGCATGGCTGCACGTCGTTCAAAATTCCTGGTTCGCTACGAACCGTAGGGCTGCTCGCTACGGGGCGAAAGACATTATCCACTTGGACGGTGGACAAATTTCGACGAAGTCGGGATTTTACTGTGCATTGGGCGAGGCGGTCAATGGCCCGGGTGGGTACTTTGGGTCGAACCTTGACGCTCTCGCGGAATGTATATCTTCAAGCTTCGGCGAGGGGCCCCTGGTGAGGGTTGTCTGGCGGAACTTTCAGGCGTCTCGGGAATCTCTCGATCACGCCTTCCTGGATTCGCTTGTTGGGCTAATGCGTGAATTTCGCGTAGAACTAGCCACTTGCTAGCTTTGTGGGTACCTGGGTGGGGCAAATGGCGTCGCGTCATTCTTGTCAGCCATGAGTAAGCGATTCTGCCCCCGTCCCCTCACCCAACCCCCCGCCCCCGCCTCCGTACCCACCAAGCCCCAGCCGCCCCCACGCCCAACACCCACACCACCAACACCGCCCACAACGCGAACCCGCCCCCCGCCGCCAAGCTCTGACCAGAGCCCTGACCAAAACCCTGGCCAGAGCCCCGCCCATGCCCCTCAGCCGATACGGCCACCAGCAGGGCCGGAGTCGTCAGGGCGAGGAGTGCGAGGGGGCCGCGGACGTACCAGAGGGCCGCCTGAAGGCCGCCCGTGTTGCCCATCGGGGTTTCCGTGCCGAGTAGGACGTGTGTGGGGAGGGCGCCCCGGTACGCGCTGACCAGCGCTGCCGCCGCGTACGCGGGAGTTGCCGCGATGAGGAGGGCCAGGGCGGGGTGCCCGTGGCCGGTCGCCGCGCAGATGGTCGCGGCCGTTGCCGTGCCGATGAGGGAGAGGGCGGTGGGTATGACCAGGTGCCACAGGGCCAGCGTGCCGGCGGGGGTCGGGAGGGGCGTGGCGCGGCGGGGGTCGTCGGTTTCCAGGCGGGCGGGTTCGGCGAGTTGGGCCGCCGCCAGGTAGCCGGCCACCGCCGCGGCCAGCACGGTGAACACCCGGGCGCGTTGGCCGAGGCCCGGCGCGTACGCGGCGAGGCCGACCGCGACGCCGGTCCACACCGTCGCCCACGCGAGCCGGCCCGGCGCGCGGAGCAGGGCCGTGGCGTCGCGCCAGGGTATGAGGAGCCAGCGGTGGCGCGGCAGCGGCAGCCGTAGGAGGGGGCGTGCGCCCCGGGCGCTGACGCCGTGCGGGCCTGCGCCGTGTACGGCGGTGCGCGCCTGCCGCAGATCGAAGCTGAAGATCGCGGCCGTGACCTGCGTGGCCACCGTGGCCCGGCGGCGCAGTGCGGCCAGAGGGACGAGTGGGGCCTGTCGACGCGCCAGCCACAGCGCACCCGCCACGGCCGTCGCGGCGAGCAGCAGGGCCACCACCCACCCCGGCACCCCACCCGGCACCCCACCAGGCAACCGGCCGGACACCCCCGCCGAGGCCGAGCCCTCGCCCAACGCCGCGACCAGCGGCTGGACGGCCCAGCCCCAGGGCCCCGACCACAGGCACAGCGCGCCGAGCGGCGTCGCCACCCCGTACGCGGTGCCGGCCGCCGCCGCGCCGCCGAGAAGTATGACGACCGCCCAGGTCACCGGCGCGGCCCGGGCCGCGTAGCGGAGCGCGGCCCGTTCGCGGCGCTCGATCGCGACGCCGAGCGCCGTGCCGATGACCGCGACGACGACCCCCGCCCACGCCCCGGCCGCGGTCGCCGCGAGCCACGGCCCGCCCCGTACCGTCGACAACAAGAACCCCGCCACCCCGCCCACCACGGCGCCCCCGGCGGCGGCCAGCGCGGCGGAGCCGTACAGCCGCGGCAGCAGGATCGGCGCCCGCGGCAGCGGTGTGGGCAGCAGCCAACTGAGTTCCGGCAGGCCGATGGTGACCGGGCCGCGCCACAGCGCCGCCCGCGCCGTCAGCGTCAGGACCAGCACCACCAGCACCGGCGCGGTGACGGGCAGCCCGGCCAACAGATGGGCGCCGAGCCCGTCCTGCGGATCGCGGGCGTGCCCCGAGCGGCCGGCGGCCAGCAGCAGCGGCAGCCCCCAGGAGGCCCCGAGCAGGACGACGACGTACGCGGCGAACCAGGCACTCTTCCGCTTCTCCTTGCGCGCCGCGGTGCGCAGGGCGTGCAGATAGGCCAGGGCCGGATGCGGCGACCGCACTCAGCGACCGCCCTCGCCCGCGGCGGGCTCCGCCGCCGCACCCGCCCCGTCGAGCACCAGCACCCGGTCGGCGATCGCGCGCAGCTCCTCGTGGTGGGTGGCGACGAGCACCGCGGTGCCGGCGTCCCGGTGGTCGGCGAGCCGGGCCGCCAGCGCACGGCGGGCCTGCGCGTCGAGCCGCTGTTCCGGTTCGTCGAGCACCAGCAACTCGTGCGGCCGTACGAACGCCGCTGCCAGCGCCAGCGCCTGCGTCTGGCCGGAGGAGAGCGCTGCGGGCAGCACGTCGGCGCGGTCCGTCAGCCGGTACGCGGCGAGTTCGGCCGCCACCGCCTCCTCGGCCGCTGCCACGCGGGCCCCGTGGGCCAGCGCCACCAGCATCAGGTGTTCGTACACGGTCAGGTCCGGGTAGTGCGCCCCGGTGTCCAGCACGGCGGCGATCCGCGACCTGGTCCGTGCCTCGTCCGCGCCGATCGGCGCGGACGCGAACTCCACCGTCCCCGTACTCGGCTGCTCCCGCCCCACGGCGAGGCGCAGCAGCGTCGACTTGCCCGAGCCGTTGTCCCCCACGAGCGCCACACACTCACCGGGCGCCACATCCAGCGTCACCGACCGCAGCACGGTCTGCTCCCCGTACCGCCGCCCCACCCCCGCCAGCCGAAGCAGCGCCGCCCCCGCCGCTGCCCCCGTCCCCGCCCCTGTCTCCGTCATCCGCCCACCGTATGCGGGCGGCCCGGGACGCCAGCGGGCGGGCGGCGGAGGGGAGTTGCCCGGCGAGGGAGCGGCCTGCGGCCGGTGGGGCGGGGGTGGTGTGCGGCCGTTGGCCGGGGCGTCCGGTCGAGGAGCGGCGTGCGGAGTGGTGGCAGGCGCCGCATGTTCCGTACGGGCGGTGGCCATCCGGTACGGCCGACGTGTGGCTGTTGCGCCGGCCCCGGCCCCGGCCCCGGCCCCGGCGGGACAGCGGCCGGCAGGGCAGTGACCGGCACGGTGGACGGTTTGCGCCGTACGGGCTGCGCGTACGGGTGAAGGTCAGCGAGCGGCCGGCGGATCGTCGTGGCGTCGACGGTACGACGAACCGGGCGGGCAATGCTCAGTCGTGCGGCCCGCGCCCGCGCGCGTACGGGCTGCCCGCGAGCGGCCCCGATCCCGTGCCCGCCCCCGGCCCCGACCCGTACGCCACCGCCCCGACCTCGCCCGCGCCACCGCCCCGACCTCGATCCGGAGACCCCGTATGGCCACGTTGACCGTCTGGAAGTTCGACACCCCGCAGGGCGCCGCAGACGCCGAAAGCACGCTCCTCCAGCTCCAGAAACAGGAGTTGATCAAGGTCCTGGACGCGGCCGTCGCCTCCTGGCCGGAGGGGGAGAAGAAGCCGAAGACCCGGCAACTGCACGACCTCACCGGCCTCGGCGCGCTCTCCGGCACCTTCTGGGGCATGCTCTTCGGCCTCATCTTCTTCATGCCGCTGTTGGGCGCCGCGGTCGGCGCCGCGGCCGGCGCGCTGGGCGGGCGGATGGCCGACGTCGGCATCGACGACGACTTCATCGATTCGGTGAAGAGCCAGGTCACTCCCGGTACGTCGGCGCTCTTCCTGCTCTCCCAGGACGCGGTGGTCGAACGCGTCCGGGCCGCCTTCCCCAGCGGCCACGCCCAGCTCATCGAGTCCAACCTGAACGCGGAACAGGAGGCCAAGCTGCGCGAGGTCTTCGCGGAGTAGCCGGGCCGGGCCGGGGCCGGCGCCGCGGGCCGGCACGCACCGCTCGACCGTGCCGGTGCTCAACCGAGCCAGTGCCCCACCGCCGGCGCGGCCCCCACCGCGACCGCGCCCACCACCACAGCCCCTCCGCGCCCCTGCGCGCCCCTCAGCTCAACTCACCCGCCGAGGCCAGCCCTCACCGGCGGACCGGCGTGAGGGCCGTCCGCAGCGGGCAGTCGTCCGCCGGCTGTGGTGCGGCCCACGCCGCCGGGGGCCGCGCCTGCGGCGGTGCGCTGCGCTGCGCGGGGACGACCTCCGCGCGCGGGCCGTGCGCTGCGGACACCGCGTACGGAGCGACTTCCGCGCGGCGGGAAGGACCCGCGGGTTCGGGCTCGGGGGCCAGTTCGGTCCACCAGTCGGCGCCGTCCTCCAGGTAGCGCAGCAGGATGCCCTCGCGCAGCGCCCACGGGCACAGGACCAGCGACTCCACCCCGCTGAGCTTCATCGCCGTGTGGCCGATGATCGCGCCGGCCAGGCTCTGCCGGGCGCGGGGCTTGGTGATGCCGGGCAGTTCGGCGCGCTGGTCGGCGGGGAGCGCCGCCAACTGGTCGATCGCGGCGCGGAGGTCGCGGCGGTGCAGCACGCGGTGGGCGAACGGGCCGCGCCGCCCGGGCGCCGCCCCGCACAACCGCGCCAACTGCTGGAACGTGCGCGAGGTGGCGACCGAGGTGTGCGGGTTCTCCCAGCGGACGCGGGCCGCGGCGTCGCGCAACTGGTGCCGTACGGCGCGGCGCAGGGCGACGATCTCGGCCGCCGGCGGGGGGTCGGTCGTGGTGAAGAACTCGTTGGTGAGGCGATTGGCGCCGAGCGGCAGGGACACCGCGAACTCCGGCAGCCGCCCCCGACCGAAGGCCAGGTCGAACGACCCGCCGCCGATGTCGAAGACGGACAGCGGACCGGACCGCCACCCCATCCAGCGCCGGGCCCCGAGAAAGGTGAGCTGGACCTCCAACTCGCCCGGCAGCACCCGCAGCGCCAGCCCCGTCCGGTCCCGCACCGTGCGCAGCACGTCCGCCCGGTCGGGCGCATCACGCACCACGGCGGTGGCGAACGCCAATGGCCGCGGGGCGCCCCACCGCTCGGCCACGTCGACGGCCGCCGACACCGCCGCCACCAGCCGTTCGGTGGCCGCGGCCCCGAGCCGGCCGTCCTCCGCCACCTGCTCGGACAGGCGCAGCTTCCACTTCGCGGTGTGCACCGGCAACGGTGCACCGTCCCGCGCATCGCTCACGGCCAGCCGGACCGCGTTCGACCCGACGTCAATCAGGCTTAACCTCATGGCCATCCAATACCCCCCGTATGGACATGAGATGCGGGAGGAGTGTGGAAACGGTCGCGACGGGTCCGGTTCACCCCGCTAAACGGCGCGAACCACACCGCGGCCCGCCGGCCCGCCCCCCATTGTCGCCCCGACCCGCCGCGCCCCGCGCGGCCCGACCACCGCGGATTCCGGCCGCCCACACGACCGCCTCGGTTCGGTATGGCTGACCCCATGCGACCAGCCCCGCGCGACTGACTTGCTCCCGTACGAGTGCTGCCGCCCCCACCCCAACTCCACCGCCACCGCTGCCGCAGCGATTTCCACCGCCCCCCGCGCAGAAGTGACCGGCTTGGACCGCCGTTCCTGGGTACCCGACGAGCCGTACGCAACCGGAGGGCGGCCCGCCCACGAGGGCGGCGACCCGATGGGGAAGAGGACGACGCGACGAGGAGGACGTGTGAGCACGGTGAAGGAAACGGTCGACGTGGCGGCACCGCTGAGCAGGGCGTACGACCAGTGGACGCAGTTCGAGGAGTTCCCGCGCTTCATGGAGGGCGTGGAGGAGGTCAGGCAGCTCGACGACCGGCACAACCGGTGGGTCACCAGCATCGGTGGGGTGCGGCGCGAGTTCGACACGGAGATCGTCGACCAACACCCGGACGACCGGATCTCCTGGCGGACCGTCGCCGGCGACACCCGGCAGCGGGGCGCGGTCCGGTTCGAGCGCCTGGACGAGGCGCACACCAGGGTCGAGCTGACGATGGACTTCGAGCCGACCGGCGCCATGGAGAAGGGCGCGGACGCCCTGGGCGTGATCAGCCGCCGGGCGGCGGGCGACCTGAACCGCTTCAAGGACTACATCGAGAACCGCGGCAACGCCGACGGCGGTTGGCGCGGACGCCTCCGCCCCGGCGATGCGGGACCGACCGCCTGAACCTCGGCCGCCCGCAGGCCCGGCCGGCTCCCACCACGACGAACCTGAGCCTCGGCCCACCTGAAACCACGGCCGATCTACCCGCCGGACGCTCGACCAGCCGGGGGACGCGGGCCCTGCTGCCCCGCCGGGCGCGCGCGTCCGGCGGGGGCGGGGCGGCAGCGGGCGCCATGATCGAGCCGGGCGCGGAAAGGGGCCCGGGTGTGGGCCGGCCCGAGCGGCGGCCGGCGCGGCAAACACCGTCCGCACCCGCACGACCGCGCCGCGAGCGCATCCCGTACGCGAGGACGGAGGCCCCACCATGCAGCCCGAAGTGGATCGGATCGCGCAGCCGTGGGGCGAGCGCACCCCGTACGAGCGCGGCGGGACCTGGCCGGTGCGCGTCGACGCGTACCTGGCGCCCGGGGTGCGGGCCGAGGCCGTGCAGCGGTGGGTGCCGACCGCCTCGGTGCTGCACTCGGGCGGGGACGCGATGGACGTCGCGGTCGCCGACGGCCGGATCGTGGGGGTGCGCGGCCGGGCCCGGGACCGGGTCAACCGGGGGCGGTTGGGCCCCAAGGACCTGTTCGGCTGGCAGGCGAACCACGCCCGGGACCGGCGGACCACCCCGCTGGTCCGCCGGGGCGGCCGGCTGGTGCCCTGTGACTGGGACACCGCCATGGCGGAGGTCGTCAGCCGTAGCCGGCACCTGCTCGCCGAGCGCGGCCCGGACGCGCTCGGCTGCTACACCAGCGGGCAACTCTTCCTTGAGGAGTACTACACGCTGGCGGTGATCGCCCACGTCGGTCTCGGCACCCGCCACCTGGACGGCAACACCCGGCTGTGCACGGCGACCGCGGCCGAGGCCCTGAAGCAGAGCTTCGGCAGCGACGGGCAGCCCGGCTCGTACGAGGACATCGACCACGCGGACGCCCTCGCACTGTTCGGGCACAACATGGCCGAGTCGCAGCCGGTGCTGTGGATGCGGGTGCTGGACCGGCTCGCCGGCACTTCCCCGCCGCGGCTGCTGTGCGTCGACCCGCGCCCCACCCAGGTCGCCCGGCACGCCACCGTCCACCTCGCGCCGCGCTCCGGCACGAACGTGGCGCTGTTCAACGCGCTGCTGCACGAGGTCATCCGCACCGGCCGGGTCGACCACGCCTTCGTCGCCGCGCACACCGTCGGGTACGCGGAACTCGCCGAGCGCGTCGCCGGCTGCACCCCTGAGTGGGCCGCGCGGATCTGTGACGTGCCGGCCCGCGCCATCGAGGAGGCCGCCGAACTGGTCGGCGGGGCCGAACGGTTGCTGTCCACCGTGCTCCAGGGCGTCTACCAGTCCCACCAGGCCACCGCAGCCGCCTGCCAGATCAACAACCTGCACCTGCTCCGCGGCATGCTCGGCCGTCCCGGCTGCGGGGTCCTCCAGATGAACGGTCAGCCCACCGCGCAGAACACCCGCGAGTGCGGCGCCAACGGTGACCTGCCGGGCTTCCGCAACTGGCAGAACGCCGCGCACGTGGCCGAGTTGGCCCGGATCTGGAACGTCGAACCCTCCCGCGTCCCGCACGACGCGCCGCCGACGCCGGCGATGGAGATCTTCCGCCTCGCCGAGCAGGGCACGATCCGCTGGCTGTGGATCTCCGGCACCAACCCGGCCGTGTCGCTGCCCGAACTCCACCGCATCCGGCGCATCCTGAGCGACCCGGGGCTGTTCACGATCGTCCAGGACCTCTACCTCACCGAGACGGCCCAGTTGGCCGACGTCGTTCTGCCGGCCGCCACCTGGGCGGAGAAGACCGGCACGTTCACCAACGCCGACCGCACCGTGCACCTCTCCGACAAGGCCGTCGAACCGCCCGGCGACGCCCGCCCGGACCTGGACGTCTTCCTCGACTACGCCCGCCGGATGGACTTCCGTGACCGCGCCGGCCGCCCGCTCGTCGGCTGGCACGACGCCGAGTCCGCGTTCGCGGCCTGGCGGGAGTGCAGCCGCGGCCGGCCCTGCGACTACTCCGGCCTCAGCTATCCGCGGCTACGGGCCGGCGGCGGCATCCAGTGGCCGTGCACGCAGGAGGCGCCCGGCGGCACCGCCCGGCTCTACACCGACGGCATCACCTGGGCCGACCCCGACCTCTGCGAGTCGTACGGCAAGGACCTGGCCACGGGTGAACCTGCGTCCGAGGCCGACTACCGGTCCCGCAACCCGGACGGCAAGGCCCTGCTGCGGCCGGCCGACTACCAGCCGCCGCACGAGCCGACGAGCGCCACCTACCCGCTCCAACTCAACACCGGCCGGACGATCTACCACTTCCACACCCGCACCAAGACCGGCCGCGTCCCGCAGTTGAACGCCGCGGCCCCCGAGGTGTGGGTGGAGGTCTCCGCGGCGGAGGCGCGGCGGCACGGGGTGGCCGAGGGCGATCTGGTGGAGGTCGCCAGCCCGCGGGGCGCCGTGCGCGGCCGGCTCCGGGTCACGGAGCTGCGGGACGGCATGGTGTTCCTGCCGTTCCACTACGGCTACTGGGACACCCGGGAGGGCGACCGCCCCGACGAACGGGGTGGCCGGGCGGCGAACGAGATGACCGTCACCGACTGGGACCCCGCCTCCAAGCAGCCCCTCTACAAGACCGCCGCCGCCCGCCTGACCCTGGTCGAACGCGGCAACGGCGCCACCAGCCCGGCCCCCACCACCACGGCATCGGCCCCCGTCGACCCGGCCGCCGCCCCGCCCACCACCGGCGGCCCGTCGGCCGTGGCCAGCCAGCGGGCGGGGGAGTAGCGGGCCCTGCCGGGAGCGGGGGACTGCCCTCCGGCACCCCAGGGGTCCGCTCCCCGACGCTCCGGGCGCGCCCACACACACCAAGGGCGGAGCCCGAAGACCCCGCCCCCGCTCACCCCTGCCCGGCGCCGGCGAATCGCGTAGCTCCCGGAAACCCCAGCTCACGACCGTACGAGACGCACACCCGCCGCCGGCTCACGGGCCACCCGAGCTCACCGCCACCCCGAGCCCAAGATCAAACCCGCCCCGAGCCCACGGCCAGGCTCACGGCCACACCAAGCAGTACGCCTGATGGCCCGCCTCGTGCAGGCGGTGGGAGAAGTCCTGCCACTGGTGGAGCAACTGGTAGACCGAGTACGCGTCGCGGGGGCCGCCGCGGTCGGGGACCGTGGACCAGATGAAGGCCGCGGCGCCGACCGCTTCCTCGCCCACGCCGCGCAGCGGGTCGACGACCGTCATGGGGAGCTTGACCACCGCGTAGTCCGGGTGGAGGACGACGAGTTCCAGCGGGGGGACCTGGTGGAGGGGTATGCCCTCGATGCCGGTGAGCACCATCGCGGCCATCGTCTCCGGCTTGATCTTGGTGAACATGCCGTGACCCAGCTCGTCGCCGCCCAGCTCCTCGGGGCGCATCGAAATGGGGACCCGGGCCGCCGTCGCGCCGTCGGGCGCGCCGAAGTACTTGTACGTCACCCCCATACGGCCGCCCCTGCTGTCCCCGTCGGCGTCGCTCCGCCGGTGGCGGCCGAGCCGCTGACCTTCTCGGTCTCGGTTCTCCCGGCCTGCGCGGCCTCGTCGGCCCGCAGCACGGGGAACGCCGGGGCGCTCGGGACCCCGGTCATCGGTCCCTTCGCCCAGTTCGCCACCGCGATGCATATCTCCACCCGACCACTCGCGGCCACGGCCGCGCAACCCGATCATCGTGTCAGAGACCTCCCCCGGGAGGACGCCGTGAAACGCCCGCCCGCAGGACCCCATGAGGCTCTGACACCATGGCTTGTGTGAGCTATCCGTTCGAAACCACAGTTTCGCAGACGCGCGGGGGCTGACGCCCGGCCGAAAGCGAGGAGTTTTCCCGCGCCGTCGCCCGCCGCCGGGCCGCGCCGTAACGACGCCGCCCTTCCCTTCGTCTTTGCAGGTCAGGACCCAAGTGCCTTTTCCGTATGAAGCCCCAGTCTCGCAGACGCTCTTCGATCGCGCTGGTGTGGTGACACCCGGTGGCGTGAACTCTCCGGTGCGCGCCTTCCGCGCCGTGGGGGGTACGCCCCGATTCATGGTGTCTGGTGCCGGCCCGTACCTGACGGACGCGGACGGGCGTGAGTATGTCGATCTCGTGTGCTCCTGGGGACCGATGATCCTCGGCCACTCCCACCCCGAGGTGATCGCGGCCGTGCAGGCGGCCGTCGCGCGCGGCACCTCCTTCGGTACGCCGGGCGAGGGCGAGGTGGAGCTCGCGGAGGAGATCGTGGCCCGCATCGACCCCGTCGAGCAGGTCAGGCTGGTCTCCTCCGGGACCGAGGCCACCATGTCCGCGATCCGGCTGGCGCGCGGCTTCACCGGCCGCGCCAAGGTGATCAAGTTCGCCGGCTGCTACCACGGCCACGTGGACGCCCTGCTGGCCGCGGCCGGCTCGGGCGTGGCCACCTTCGGACTGCCCGACACCCCCGGGGTGACCGGCGCGCAGGCCGGCGAGACGGTCGTCCTGCCGTACAACGACCTGGACGCGGTGCGCGCCGCGTTCGCCGCGCACCCGGGCGAGATCGCCTGTGTGATCACCGAGGCGTCGCCGGGGAACATGGGCGTGGTGCCGCCGCTGCCCGGGTTCAACGCCGGGCTGAAGGAACTGTGCGCGAGCAACGGCGCGCTGTTCGTCTCGGACGAGGTGATGACGGGCTTCCGCGTCTCCAAGGCCGGCTGGTACGGGATCGACGGCGTGCGCCCGGACCTGATGACCTTCGGCAAGGTGATGGGCGGCGGCTTCCCGGCCGCGGCCTTCGGCGGCCGGGCCGACGTGATGGCCCACCTCGCCCCGGCCGGCCCGGTCTACCAGGCGGGCACGCTGTCCGGGAACCCGGTGGCCACCGCCGCCGGCGTCGCCCAACTGCGGCTGCTGGACGACGCGGCGTACGGGCGGGTGGACGCGGTCTCCCGCGAGGTGCGCGGGCTGGTGTCGCAGGCGCTGGACAAGGCGGGCGTGGCGCACCGGTTGCAGGTCGCGGGCAACATGTTCTCGGTCTTCTTCACCGACGCGGACGCGGTCGTGGACTACGCGGGGGCCAAGGCGCAGCAGGCGTACCGGTTCACCGCCTTCTTCCACTCGATGCTCGCCCAGGGCGTCTACCTGCCGCCGTCGGCGTTCGAGTCGTGGTTCGTGTCCACGGCGCACGACGAGCGGGCGATCGAGCGCATCGCGGCGGCTCTGCCGGGGGCGGCGCAGGCCGCCGCGGAAGCCACTGAATGATGGACGCCATGACGAACAGCGACAGCATGCGCGCCGTCGGCGGCGGCGAGGGCGTAACCACCGTGGTGCACCTGATGCGCCACGGCGAGGTGCACAACCCGGAGGGCGTGCTCTACGGGCGCAGGCCCGGCTACCACCTCTCCGAACTGGGCCGGCAGATGGCCGACCGGGTCGCCGAGCACCTCGCCGGGCGGGACGTCACGCACGTGGTGGCCTCGCCGCTGGAGCGGGCGCAGGAGACCGCCACCCCGATCGCCAAGGCGCACGGACTCGACCTGGCCACCGACGAGCGGCTGATCGAGGCGGCGAACGTCTTCGAGGGCAAGACGTTCGGCGTGGGCGACGGGGCGCTGCGCAAGCCGGCGAACTGGCGCCACCTGACCAACCCGTTCCGGCCCTCCTGGGGCGAGCCGTACATCGAGCAGGTGGTGCGGATGATGGCCGCGCTCGGGAAGGCGCGGGACGCGGCCCGCGGGCACGAGGCGGTCTGCGTCAGCCACCAACTGCCGATCTGGGTGGTGCGCAGCTTCGTGGAGCGGCGCCGGCTGTGGCACGACCCGCGCAAGCGGCAGTGCACGCTGGCCAGCGTCACCTCTTTCACCTACCGCGACGACAAGATTGTCTCGGTCGGCTATTCCGAGCCCGCCATTGACCTCGTTCCGGTGCACCTGCGGGTCGGTGCGAAGCGGACGAAGGGCGGCAGTAAGGGGTTTGGCGCCTAGTTCGGCCGGTGCGCCGCATTCGCAGTCGATTCCGTAATTGCCGTACTCCGGCGGGGATTTCACGGCGTGCGTACGGCGGAGCTGCGGCGTTCGGCGTGCGGATGGCCGCGGGCCGGGGCGCGCGGTCATTCCGGCGGCCTGGTGGCATCCCTACGGGGTGGCCGGGTGTGGCATCTGTGCGGGTGGGCGGCGGTACGGGCCAGGGGTCCGGCCGCCGCCGACGCATCTGCGGGGCAGTGCGTGCCGCGCCCCGGCCCATCTCCACGAGATCTCCGTAAATGCGTGGCCGGCCAGTTCGGCAATCGCCATCCCGGGCCCGCCTTCGGTATTCCGCGGTGTTGGCTCTGCGTAATGCCGTGTACGCGTACGGGTGCCCGGTCGTAAAGCCGGGCCCAAAATCCGCATCGTTTCTCGGAAAAGGGAACCCCACCGGTTTCGCACCCCTCTCACTTGGCGTCCCCTGATCGGGGAAAGCGATGGGACGCACGGCGAAGTACGGGATGGGGATGTAATGCGCGACATCAGTCGACGGGGGTTGCTCGGCCTCGGTGCGGGGGCGGGAGCGGCGGCGGCGCTGACCGTTGCGGGCTGCTCCTCGGACTCCGGCGGCGACGGCGGCGGCAAGAAGCCGGGCGGCGGCGAGGCCACCCAGCAGGCCAAGGCACGGCCGATAGGCGACGGCTCGACCGCGGACACCGGGCCGCAGCCGGGCCAGCCGAAGGCGGCGGAGAAGCTGGCGCCCGGGCAGAAGCCGCCGCAGTTCGTCGTCTTCTCCTGGGACGGCGCCGGCGAGGTGGGCAACGGGCTCTTCCCGCGGTTCCGCAAGCTCGCCAAGGACCACGGCGCGTCGATGACGTTCTTCCTGTCCGGGATCTACTGCCTGCCCGAGTCGAAGAAGAACCTGTACCGGCCGCCGAACAACCCGGTCGGCGCCTCCGACATCGGCTACCTCACCGACGACCACGTCAAGCAGACGCTCCAGAACGTGCGCGCGGCCTGGCTCGAAGGCCATGAGATAGGCACCCACTTCAACGGCCACTTCTGCGCCGGCAGCGGCTCGGTGGGGCAGTGGACGCCGGCCCAGTGGCAGTCGGAGATCGACCAGGCCATGTCGTTCGTCACCAAGTGGCGCACCAACACCGGCTTCACCGACCTGGACCCGCTGCCCTTCGACTACAAGAAGGAACTCGTCGGCGGCCGGACCCCCTGCCTCCTCGGCCAGGACAACCTGCTGCCCACCGCCAAGAAGCTCGGCTGGCGCTACGACGCGAGCTCGCCCGGCGGCCTCCAGATCTGGCCCACCAAGAAGCAGGGCATCTGGGACTTCCCGCTCCAGCAGGTGCCGTTCCCCGGCCACTCCTTCGAGGTGCTCTCGATGGACTACAACATGCTGGCCAACCAGTCGAAGAACGCCACCCAGGGCCCCACCGCGCGCTACCCGGAGTGGCGCCGGGAGGCCACCGGTGCGTACATCAAGGGGTTTGAGCGGGCGTACGAGACCAACCGCGCGCCGCTGTTCATCGGCAACCACTTCGAGCAGTGGAACGGCGGCATCTACATGGACGCCGTCGAGGAAGCGATCAAGCACATCGCCGACGACAAGCGCAAGGACGTCCGGCTGGTCTCCTTCCGGCAGCTCACCGACTGGCTCGACGCGCAGGACCCGCAGGTCCTGGCGAACCTGCGCAGCCTCGGCGTGGGCCAGAAGTTCGGCGGCTGACCCGGGAGGCGGCCGGCCCGCGGCCAGCCCGCTCCCCGGCCCGCAGCCGGCGGTGCCCCAGTAGCTGGCGCCGCTGGCCGTGGGCCCGTAACGCGCAGGCCCGTCCCGCAGCCCCGCCCCGTGGGCCCGTACCCCGCAGCCCCGTCCCACCGGCGCGTTCCCGCCCGGTGGCGGGGCGCGGGAAACGAACAGGGGGGTGCGGAAGATCGGCAGGAGTGCCATGCGAAACTTTTCACATGAGTGCCTGCCGTGACCTACGACGTCGTGTGGCCCGCCGTCGTGTTCCGATGCTGGCCGCCGGGGTGGCCCTCGCCTCCCTGGGACTTGCCGCCTGTGGCACCGGCGGCACCTCCGGCGGCTCGGCCGATACGAAGTTCGTGCAGGGTACCGGCGGTGTGAGCACCGTCGCGAAGGGTGACAGGAAGAGCGGGCCAAGTCTGTCCGGCAAGACGCTGGAAGGCAAGCAGCTCGACGTCGACGACTACCGCGGCAAGATCGTCGTGCTCAACATCTGGGGCTCCTGGTGCTCCCCGTGCCGGGCCGAGGCGCCCAACCTGGTCAAGGTCGCGGAGCGGACCAAGGCGCAGGGCGTGGAGTTCATCGGGATCAACACCCGCGACTCCGACCAGCACAACGCGCGCAAGTTCGAGAAGGAGTACGACGTCCCGTACCCGAGCCTGTACGACCCGATCGGCAAGCTCATGCTGCGGTTCCCCAAGGGCAGCCTGAACCCGCAGGCGATCCCCACCACGATCATCCTCGACCGGGACGGCAAGATCGCGGTGCGGGCGCTGACCCCGCTCAGCGAGGAGGCGCTCGACAAGGCGCTCAAGCCGTTGCTGGCAGAGAAGTGATCGTCGCGACATGAGCGCACTCGCCGCCGCCACCGACCCCAACCAGACCGTCCTCACCGGCGCCCTGCTCTTCGCGCTGCCGGTCGCCATCCTCGGCGGTCTGGTCTCCTTCTTCTCGCCGTGCGTGCTGCCCCTGGTGCCCGGCTACATGTCGTACGTCACCGGCGTCACCGGCAGCGACCTCGGCGAGGCCAAGCGGGGGCGGATGCTCGCCGGGGCCTCGCTGTTCGTGCTCGGCTTCACCGCCGTCTTCGTCTCCGGCGGCGCGCTCTTCGGCAACTTCGGCTGGGAGCTCCAGCAGCACAAGGAGACCATCTCCAAGGTGCTCGGGGTCGTCACCATCCTGCTCGGCCTGTCCTTCATGGGGGTGTTGCGCGGCTTCGGGCAGCGGGAGTTCCGCTTCCACCAGAAGCCCGCGGTGGGGCTGGCCGGCGCGCCGGTGCTCGGGGTGCTGTTCGGCATCGGATGGACGCCGTGTCTGGGCCCCACCCTCACGGCCGTCAACGCGTTGGCGTTCAATGAGGCGAGCGCGGGACGCGGGGCGCTGCTCACCGCCGCGTACTGCGTCGGCCTCGGCCTGCCGTTCATCGTGGTGGCGGTGGCCTACCGGCGGGCGCTGGGCGCGTTCAGTTGGGTCAAGCGGCACTACGTATGGGTGATGCGGATCGGCGGTGGGATGCTCATCGCGCTCGGCCTGCTGCTCGTCACGGGAGTCTGGGACCGCATGATGGACGACATGCGGGTCTGGACCTCCAGCTTCAACGTTGGGATCTGATCCATGGCCACCACCGACACCGACACCAGCACGGACGACGACGCCCGTACGGACGGCGACACCGGCCGGGACACCGTGACGGCCGAAGCGCCGGCCGAAGCCGGGAGCGCCGCGCCGGCCGACGCCGAGGCTGAAGCGCCGGCCGATGCCGCGAACGGCACCCGGGCCGACGCCACGCCCGACCCCGCCACCGACCCCGCCGAAGCCGAGCTGCAAGCCGCCGGCACCCAGCTCTCCACCGCGCCGACCGAGGGCCAGGCCGTGCCGGGCTCCTTCGGCGGGGTGCGGGCGCCGGGTGCGCTGGGCGCGCTGGCCTGGACGGGGCGCGAGGCGTTCGGCTGGCTGCGCTGGTGCTGGCGGCAGCTCACCTCGATGCGGGTGGCGCTGCTGCTGCTGCTGTTGCTGTCGCTCGGCGCCATCCCCGGCTCGCTGATCCCGCAGACCGGCGTGGACCCGGTCAAGGTGGAGGCGTTCAAGGCCCAGCACGAGACGCTGACCCCGCTCTACGAGAAGCTGGGGATGTTCCACGTCTACAGCTCGGTGTGGTTCTCGGCGATCTACATCCTGCTGTTCGTCTCGCTCATCGGCTGCATCGTGCCGCGCACCTGGCAGTTCGTCGGCCAACTGCGCAGCCGCCCGCCGGGCGCCCCGCGCCGGCTGACCCGGCTGCCCGCGTACACCACCTGGCGCACCGAGGCCGAGCCCGAGCAGGTGCTCGCGGCGGCCCGTACGGTGCTGCGCAAGCAGCGCTTCAGGGCGCACGTGGCCGGGGACGCGGTCGCCGGCGAGAAGGGCTACCTGCGCGAGGTCGGCAACCTGATCTTCCACCTGGCGCTGATCGTGGTGCTGGTGGCATTCGCGGTCGGCCAGCTCTGGAAGTCCGAGGGCGGCAAGCTCATCACCGAGGGCGACCAGGACGGCTTCACCAACAACCTCACCCAGTACGACGACTTCAAGTCGGGCACCTTCTTCGACAAGGACAACCTGGCGCCGTTCGGCTTCTCGCTGGAGAAGTTCGACGCCCGGTACGAGCGGACCGGCTCGCAGCGCGGCACCGCCCGCGAGTTCCGTGCCCACGTCAAGTACTGGGAGGGCGCGGACGGCGCGGAGAAGCGGACGTCCATCGAGGTCAACGAGCCGCTGGAGATCGCGGGCAACAAGGTCTTCCTGCTCTCCACCGGGTACGCGCCGGTCGTCACCGTCACCGACGGCAAGGGCGAGATCGCGTACAAGGGCGCGGTGCCCTTCCTCCAGCAGGACGGGAACCTCACCTCGTCCGGCGTGATCAAGGTGCCCGACTACCGGGACAAGAACGGCAAGCAGGAGCAGCTCGGCTTCCAGGGCTTCTTCGTGCCGACCTGGGGCGGCGCCAACGCGAAGACGATGTTCTCGCAGTTCCCGGCGCTGGACTACCCGGTGCTCTTCCTCACCGCGTACCACGGCCGACTGGGCATCGACGGCGGGCTGCCGCAGAACGTGTACCAGCTCAAGACCGACAAGATGAAGCAGTTCAAGAACCCGGACGGCAGGGCGTTCGCGCAGAAGCTGCTGCCGGGCGAGACGATGACGCTGCCGAACGGCGCCGGCACGCTGAAGTTCGAGGGCATCAAGACCTGGGCCAGCTTCCAGATCTCCCACCAGCCGGGCAACGAACTGGCGCTGATCGGCTCGGTCGCCGCGCTGATCGGGCTGGCCGCCTCGCTGTTCATCCAGCGTCGCCGGGTGTGGGTGCGGGCCGTGCCCGGCGCCGACGGGCACACGGTCGTCGAAATGGCCGGGCTCGGCCGCAGCGAATCCGCCAAGCTCCCCGAGGAACTGGCGGATCTCGCGGTGGCCCTCCAGGCGGACGCACCCGCCGAACCAGAACCGGAACCGGAATCTGAGTCACCAGATCCTGCCGAAGGAGCGCGCGCGTGAATCTCGCTGCCGCAGCCAACGAGAACCTGGCCAACATCAGCAACGTGCTGATCTATTCGGCCATGGCGGTCTACACCCTGGCCTTCATCGCCTACATCACCGAGTGGGTGTTCGGCAGCCGCAGCAAGGTCGGTCGCACCGCCGCCGCGCTCGCCGCCCCCAAGTCCGCCGACGCCGCGGCTTCCGGCGCCACCAGCACGGTGACCGTGCAGGTCACCAAGAAGGGCGGCGGCACCGCGGTCCTTGAGCGGCCCAAGGTGGTCACCCGCTCGACCGCCGGCAGCCGCGACGTGCCGGACGGCCCGGGCGCCGCCGGCGGCACCGAACAGGGCGACCTGTACGGGCGGATCGCCGTCTCGCTCACCGTCCTCGCCGGGCTGTTGCACGTCGGCGGCGTGCTCACCCGCGCCCTGTCGGTGGAGCGCGCCCCCTGGGGCAACATGTACGAGTTCTCCATCACCCTGTCGATGGTGGCGGTCGTCGCGTACGTGACCTTCCTGGCGCTCGGCAAGAACGTCCGCTGGATCGGGCTGCCGCTGGTCACCACGGCCCTGCTCGACCTGGGCCTGGCGGTCTCGGTGCTGTACACCGACAGCGACCAACTGGTGCCCGCGCTCGACTCGTACTGGCTGTGGATCCACGTGAGCTGCGCCATCGTCTCCGGCGCCGTGCTCTACCTGGGCGCCGTGGCCACGCTGCTCTTCCTCTTCCGCGACCGGTACGAGGCCAAGCTGGAGAACCCGGACGGCAAGCAGCCGGGCGCGCTGGCCACCTCGATCCTGGAGCGGCTGCCCTCCTCGGCGTCGCTGGACAAGTTCGCGTACCGGATCAACGCGACCGTCTTCCCGCTGTGGACCTTCACCCTGATCGCCGGCGCGATCTGGGCCGAGAAGGCGTGGGGCCGGTACTGGGGCTGGGACCCCAAGGAGGTCTGGACGTTCATCACCTGGGTCGCCTACGCCGGCTACCTGCACGCCCGCGCGACGGCCGGCTGGAAGGGCCGCAAGGCCGCGTACCTGGCGCTGGTCGCCTTCGCCTGCTTCCTCTTCAACTACTACGGCGTCAACATGTTCGTCACCGGCAAGCACTCGTACGCGGGCGTCTGACCGCACTCGTACGAGGCCCTCTGATCGCGCGCTGACACCCCCGGCACCGGCCGGTTCCCGTGACCCAGGTCACAGGAACCGGCCGTTGTCGTACGGACAGTCCTTGGGCGTGGACACCTTAAGGAAGCGAATCCGCGCGGGGGACCAGGCCGCCTTCGCCGAACTCTTCGACACCTGTGCGCGCTCGGTCTACAACCACGCCTACCGGCTGACCGGCGACTGGTCGACGGCCGAGGACGTGGTCTCGCTGACCTTCCTCGAAGCGTGGCGACTGCGCGCCCGGGTGGACGCCGAGGGCGAGACGCTCCGGCCGTGGCTGCTCGGCATCGCCACCAACACGGTGCGCAACACCCGCCGGGCCGCCCGCCGGCACGCCGCCGCGCTGTCCCGGGTGCCGCCGCCGGCGGCCGAACGGGACTTCGCGGACGACGTCGCCGGCCGCATCGACGACGCGGAACTCCTGGAGGCCGTCCAGGTCGCGCTGCGCGCCCTGCGCCGCCCCGAGCGCGAGGTGCTCGCGCTGTGCGGCTGGTCGGGCCTGGACTACGCGGCGGCGGCCCGGGCGCTGGGCGTCCCGGTGGGCACGGTGCGGTCCCGGCTCTCCCGGGCGCGCAAGAAGCTGGCCGCCGCGGTCGAGGCGCGGCGCACGGACGACGCCCCCGGTCGCGCGGCGCGGGGGAGCGCGCGCCCGGTGGTCGGGCCCGGAGCGCCGCACGCCGGCCGGGAGCCCGCGGCGCCCGCCGCTCCCCGCGGAGCTGCGGCGGGCGCCGCCACCCGCGGGTCCGCGCCCTACGCCGGCAGCCGACCAGGCTGCGCCACCCACCCCACCCACCTGCGCTCCCACCAGGCCCGCCCCATCCAGGAGGGAAACCGATGAAAGACCTGCCCGTCGCCCCCGAACGGGAGCTGCCGCCGGGGCGGCACGCTGTGCTCAGGGAACACCTGATGACGGAGATCGGGAAGCCCACGGCCGACGCGCCCGCGCCCGCGCGCCGCGCCGCCACCGCCGTACTGCTCGCGCCCGGTGGCCCCGGCCGCGGGCGCTGGCTGCGCCCCGCCTTCGCCGGCCCGGTCGTCGCGGGCGCCTTAGCGGTCGCCACGCTGGCGACGCTGCTCCACGGCAGCGGCGCGACCGACGACGTCCGGGTGGGCCGGGACGGCCCGGCCACCTTCGCCTTCGCCCCGAACGCGGGCGCCGACCAGCGCGACGGCGCGCCGCAACTGCTGGCCCGCATCGCCGCGGTCGCCGGGCGGACGGCGGCCCCGCCGGTCGAGGGCGGGGCGATCCGCGACGACCAGTTCGTCTACGTCGAGAGCCGGGTCGCCTGGTCCACCACCCAGGACGGCGAGCCGCTGAAGATCGACCAACTGCACCGGCGCGAGTCGTGGCACTCCGTGGACGGCACGCGCGGCGGGATGGGGCGGGAGGAGGGCGAGAAGCCGCAACGGTGGGACGAGGCCGCGCCGAGGCCGGGCGAGCTCGGCTACGACCAGTCCACGTACTACCGGCACCTGGAGACCCTGCCGACCGACACCGACGCGATGTACCGCTGGCTGCGCAAGGCCGGGGCGGACTACGGGGAGGACCTGAATCAGGCCATGTTCGTACTGGTCGGCGATCTGCTCTTCGATTCGCTGATGCCCGCCGACGTCACCGCGGCGCTGTTCCGGGCCGCGGCCCGCATCCCCGGCGTGGTCGTCGTGGACGAGGCGGTGGACGCGGCAGGACGGCACGGCGTCGCGGTCGCCCGGGTGGACGCGAACAACCACACCCGCGACGAGTGGATCTTCGACCGGAAGAGCGGGGCGTACCTCGGCAGGCGCAGCGTGCTGCTGCGGGACTCGCAGGGCGTGGCGGCGGGCACGGTCACCGGCACCGCGGCCGTGCTCCGGCGCGGCGTCGTCGACGAGATGGGCCAACGGCCCTGACCCGGGCGGGAGCACGCAGGCCAGGCCGGCGGCGCCGGCTGCCCGCGCGCTCCGGGCGCCATGGCCGTCACCGGCCGTCCCCGTCCCGGACCTGTGGGTCCGCGCCATCGGCACAACCCTCGGCGCCCCCGCCGCGTCCCCTTCTTGAGGCACTACGGAGTCGACGCGGGTCGCGACCGGTTGTGGCTGGTTGCAGTCGGTTGTGGCCGGTCGCGGCCGGCTGGGGTCGGTTTCGGTGGGTTGCGGCGCGCTCCGGCCGCTCATGTGTGGCGGGTCACCCGGGCCGGACTTGACCGCGGCCGGGCCGGCCACGTACGGAGGAGAGTTGGCCGGGCCGGAGCCGGGCCGCCGAGAAGAGGGGGGAACGATGGGCGAGGGGTGGCGCACGGACGACGTGCGGGCGCACCGTTGCCGCGCTGGTAGCGCTGGTAGCGCCGGGCTGGCCGGGCCGCGGGCGTACGGAGCGTACGGGGCGGCCGGGCGGCGTACGGAGCGGCGGGCGCTCGGCGCACCGCCCGGGTGCCGGCCCGGCCCCCCCTGCCAGCGGGCCCAGCGGTGACCGCGACCGACCAGGAGCCGTCCCCGGGAACCGGCCCGGACCCCGAGTGCGGCGAGCCACTGCCGTCCCCGCGATCCGAACCGTCCGCCGGGACAGCCCCCACCCCACCCGCGGCAGCGGCCGACGCCCTGCCCACGGAATCAGCGGCCGACGCCCCGCCCACGGAATCGACAGACGACGCTTCGCCCGCGGCAGCGACCAACTCCCCGCCCAGGGACGCCACCACCGCCCCCCTCGCCGCGCGGCTGCTGGGGCCCGACCTCGGGGGGCCGGTCGTGGCCCTCGCCATGGTGGTCACGCTGGTCATCGTGATGGCCCGGTCCAGCCTGTTCCACGACGACGAACAGCCGTCCGGCCGCCCCCGGCCCACCGACGGGCCGGCCGCGAGCAGCACGTTCGCGCCCGACGCGCACGGCGGCCGGGACGAGAAGAGCGGGGCGCGGGAGTTGTTGGCGCGGGCCGCGTCCGCCGCGGAACGCAGGGCGGACCCCGACCCGCGGGACGCCGAGTTCACGTACGTACGGAGCAAGAGCGCGGTCCTGACGGCGGCCAGCGACGAGGCGGCGTGCGCGTTCATCGAGCCGCTCCGGCAGCGGCAGATCTGGCGCTCGGTCGACGGCACCCGCACCGGGCTGCTGCGCACCGGGCAGGTGCCGACGGAGCCGATCAGGTTGGACCCGGCGGCCCCGGCCCCGGTCTCGCTGGCCTACCGGCACCTGCAACGGCTGCCCCGTGACCCGGCCGCGCTGCTCCGCACGCTGCACACCTCGGCGCTGTCCGGCCGCGCCGACGACCAGCAGGTCTTCCGTACGATCGGCGGCCTCATCGCCGAATCGGTGCTGCCGCCCGCCACCGAGGCCGCGCTCTACCGGGCGGCGGCGCGGCTGCCGGGCGTGGTCGCGATCAGGGACGCGGTGGACGCGGTGGGCCGGCACGGGGCCGCGGTGGCCCGGGTGGACGAGCGGACCGGCGAGCGCGAGGAGTGGCTCTTCGACCGCAGGAACGCGACCCTGCTCGGCGTACGCGTGGTCATGGTCGACCCGGAGAAGGCCCCCGAGGCCACCCGCGAGGACTGCCAGGGCCCGCAGGCCGGGGTGGTGACGAGCACTACAGCGGTGCTGGCCCGCGCCATCGTCGCCCGGCCGGACGAACGTCCCCGGGGTGAGGATCGGGCCGGCTGACGGCCATCGCGGCGCCATCGCACCAGGTCAGCCGGGCGGAAGCGGCTCCGCCGGCGGGCGGCGTCCGGACTACCGGATGGAGTGGGGCGCGGGCGGGGCGGCCCGTACGGTGCGCGCGCCGGTGGGAGCGGCGGGAACAAAGGGAAACAAGGGGGAGAGAGCGAGAGGAGACAAGGGGGGACGGGCGGAGCGCCCCGCCCACGGCGTGCGGTGGGGCGGACGGCGGGCGGAGGGAGTCGGGAGCGTGCGGCCCGGCCGTACGGAGCGAAACGCGGCGCTGGCGCCGCACGGAGCGAACGCGGCCCCGCCGCTCAGCCCCGCTGCGAGCTCTCAGCCCCGCTGCGTGCCCTCGGGTCCCTCGTCCTCGCGGCGGTCCGCCTCGGGCTTGCGGTCGCCCGTGCTGGACCCCGAAGCGCTGGAGCCCGACCCGCCGGGCCCTGCCGCACTGGAGCCCGACGCACCGGAGCCCGAAGTGCCCGTGGTCCCGGACGTGGAGCCGGGGGCGGTGTCGTCGTCGGTGGGGGCGTCCGGGTCCGGGGCGGGGCGGCCGGTCGGGCCGTTCTCCTTGCGCAGCGACTTCAGGAACTCCGGGTTGTCGTCCGGTGCCACCCAGCCACCGCCGCCGCGCCGCCCGCCGAACGAGCCGCCGAAACCACCCCGCCCGGCGCCGCCGCCGGCACCCCCACCGGCGTGTGCCTTGCGCGGCCGGCCCACCGTCAGCCAGGCGACCGGACCGATCAGCACCTCGCCGAAGAGCAGCACGATGATGACCCACGCCACCTTCGGGAGCTTGCGGACCTCTTCCTCCGGCGTGTTCAGGCAGTCGATGAACGCATAGATCCACAGCGCCAGGACCAGCAGGAACGGCAGATACCTGAGCATGCTGGGAGGCCCCCTGAGAAAGGTCGCGGCGGGTTGCGGTGTGCTGGGGACGCGGCCCCAGTGACGTGTCCAGGGTAGTCCGTGTCGGATACTGGGCCGCATGGCTTATGACGATCTTCGCTCGCTGCTGCGGGCGCTGGAGCGCGACGGCGACCTCAAGCGCATCAAGGCCGAAGTCGACCCGTATCTGGAAGTGGGGGAGATCGTCGACCGGGTGCAGAAGGCCGGCGGTCCCGCGCTGCTCTTCGAGAACGTCAAGGGCTCGTCGATGCCGCTGGCGATGAACGTGTTCGGGACCGACCGCCGACTCCTGAAGGCGCTCGGCCTCGCCTCGTACCAGGAGATCAGCGAGAAGATCGGCGGGCTGCTCAAGCCCGAGCTGCCGCAGGGCTTCACCGGTGTGCGGGAGGCGTTCGGCAAGCTCGCCGGGATGGCCCACGTGCCGCCGAAGAAGGTCAAGGAGGCGCCGGTCCACGAGGTGGTGCTGACCGGCGACGAGGTGGACCTGGAGCAGTTGCCCGCGCTGTTCACGTGGCCGAAGGACGGCGGCTCCTTCTTCAACCTGGGCCTCACCCACACCAAGGACCCCGAGACCGGCGTGCGCAACCTGGGCCTGTACCGGCTCCAGCGGCACGACCGGCGCACCATCGGGATGCACTGGCAGATCCACAAGGACAGCCGCAACCACTACCAGGTCGCCGCCCGCCGCGGCGAGCGGCTGCCGGTGGCGATCGCCTTCGGCGCGCCGCCCGCGGTGACGTACGCGTCCACGGCACCGCTGCCCGGCGACATCGACGAGTACCTGTTCGCCGGCTTCGTGCGCGGCAAGCGGATCGAGATGGTCGACTGCAAGACGGTGCCGCTCCAGGTGCCGGCGCAGGCCGAGGTGGTGCTCGAAGGCTGGCTCGAACCGGGGAAGATGCTGCCGGAGGGCCCGTTCGGCGACCACACCGGCTTCTACACGCCGCAGGAGGACTTCCCGGCGCTGACCATCGACTGCGTCACGATGCGCAAGCGCCCGCTGCTCCAGTCGATCGTGGTGGGCCGCCCGCCGACCGAGGACGGGCCGCTGGGCCGCGCCACCGAGCGGTTCTTCCTGCCGCTGCTGAAGATCGTGGTGCCCGACATCGTCGACTACCACCTGCCGGAGTCGGGCGGCTTCCACAACTGCGCGATCGTCTCGATCGACAAGCGCTACCCCAAGCACGCCCAGAAGGTGATGCACGCCGTCTGGGGCGCGCACATGATGTCGCTCACCAAGCTGATCATCGTGGTCGACGCCGACTGCGACGTCCACGACCTGCACGAGGTCTCCTGGCGGGCGCTCGGCAACACCGACTACTCGCGTGACCTGACCGTCGTCGAAGGCCCGGTCGACCACCTCGACCACGGCTCGTACCAGAAGTTCTGGGGCGGCAAGGCCGGCATCGACGCCACGCGCAAGCTGCCCGAAGAGGGGTACACGCGCGACGGCGGCTGGCCGGAGATGGTCGAGTCGGACCCGGAGACCGCCGCGAAGGTGACCCGCCGCTGGAAGGAGTACGGCCTCTGAGGCCGCCCATGAGCGCTGATTCGGCAACCTCGGAAGTCATCGGGCCCGAGCCCGTCCCACCCGGCAGGGTCAAGGCGTTCCTGCGGCTGGTGATGATCGAGCACTCGGTCTTCGCCCTGCCGTTCGCGTACATCGCCGCGCTCACCGCGATGTACGAGGAGGACGAGAAGATTCACTGGGGGCTGTTGTTCCTGGTGACGCTGGCGATGGTGGGGCTGCGGACCTTCGCCATGGCAGCCAACCGCATCATCGACCGCGAGATCGACGCCCGTAACCCGCGCACGGCCGGCCGCGAGCTGGTCACCGGCGCGGTCTCGGTGCGCTCGGCGTGGACCGGCGCGCTGGTGGCGCTGGTGTTCTTCCTGGGCGCGGCGGCGCTGCTGAACCCGCTGTGCCTGGCGCTGGCACCGGTCGCGGTGGTGCCGATGGTGGTCTATCCGTACGGCAAGCGGTTCACCCACTTCCCGCACGCCATCCTCGGCCTCGCCCAGGCGATGGGTCCGGTCGGCGCCTGGCTCGCGGTGACCGGCTCCTGGTCGTGGGACGCGGTGATCCTGGGGCTCGCGGTCGGCGTGTGGATCGGCGGCTTCGACCTGATCTTCGCCTGCCAGGACGTGGCGGCCGACCGGGCGCACGGCGTGAAGTCGGTGCCGGCCAGGTTTGGCATCCCGGCCGCGCTCTACGGCGCCCGCGGCAGCCACGTGGTGACGATGGCGCTGCTGGTCTGGTACGCGCTGGCCACCGACGCCGGCGTGCTGTTCTGGCTGGGCCTCGCGGTCGTGGCGGTGGCCTTCGTGTACGAGCACTCCATCGTCCGTCCGCACGACCTGTCCCGGCTCAACCGGGCGTTCTTCACGGTCAACGGGGTGATCGGGATCGTGCTGTTCGTCTGCACGCTGGCCG
Source organism: Streptomyces sp. 796.1 (assembly GCF_047525675.1). Lineage (NCBI taxonomy): Bacteria > Bacillati > Actinomycetota > Actinomycetes > Kitasatosporales > Streptomycetaceae > Streptomyces > Streptomyces sp. 796.1. The sequence continues at coordinate 95,315 of NZ_JBLIWA010000013.1, forward strand.
ACCTGTTCGTCCGCGGCCTGACGCTCTAGCCGCACCGCCGGCGGTGGCGAAACGTACCGCCGGGGTCCAGTCGGCGGTCTCAGGGGCGCGTACGGGGCGGCGTGCGCCGATGGCGTCCGGGGGCGCACCGATGGCCGGGCGGGAGCGCTCGGGCCCGTACCCGCGCGGGAGGGCCGGGCTGGCGGCGGCCCGGAACGTCGGTGCCCGGATCGGTCCGGCGGGGTGCCGGATAGGCTCGGGCCGTGGACCGACTTCAACGCGCAACCCCGCGCAGCCCCTGGCTCGTGGGGGTGTCCGGCGCCTCCGGCACGCCCTACGCGGCCTCCGTGATCCGAGCCCTGCTGCGCGCGGGCGAGCCCGTTGACCTGGTGATCAGCCGGGCCGCCCGGCTGACGCTGCTGGACGAGACCGGCATCTCCTTCCGCGATGCGCACTGGCGCGCCGACCTGGAGCGATGGCTGGCGCGCGGCGCCGACGGCAGCCCGGACGCGTTCGCGGCCGAGGCCGCGGCGGTCGGGGAGGACGCAGCCGGGGGCGGGCAGGCGGACATCCGCTACTGGACCGCGGGCGACCTGGCGGCCGGCCCCTCGTCGGGCTCGTACCCGGTCCGCGGCATGATCATCGTCCCGGCGAGCACGGCCTCGGTGGCCGGGGTGGCGCTCGGGCTCTCCAAGGACCTGTTGCAGCGCGCGGCGAGCGTCACGCTCAAGGAGCGCAGGCCGCTGGTGGTGGTGGTGCGGGAGACGCCGCTGGCCGGCCAGACGCTGCGGCACCTGGTGGCGCTCGACGAGGCGGGCGCGGTGGTGCTGCCCGCGTCCCCGGCGTTCTACGCGGGTGCCACCCACATCCAGGAGCTGGTGGACTTCGTCGCCGGGCGGGCGCTGGACGCGGCCGGCGTGCCGCAGGAGCTGTACCGCAGGTGGGAGGGGGCGCTCGGTGCGGCCAGGGAGGCTCGCCGTGCGGGGTAGCGCCGGGCTGGCCGGCCGCCGGCGGGGCGACGACCCGGCCGCTCGCGGGTGCGCGTCGCGTGGCCCGTACGGATGGTCAGTGCCATGTCGCGGGAAGACAGAAGCGGCAGGCCCGGGGGGAAGTGCCCGGTGCGCTGCCGCGGTCACGCGTCCTGCTGGGGGCGCGACTCCGGCGGGACGCGTGGGCGCCGGGGTGCGCGGGCCTGACGCTCGGCGTCAGGCCGCATCGAGTCGATGCGGGGAGGCTGGGGTCAGCGCTTCTTGGCCCGGCGCTTGTGCGCCTTGGCCGTGGTCTCGCGCTGCTGCTGCACAGCCTGCTGAGCACGCGAGCGGTTGGCTATCTCCTGCAGCTCACGCATGCGGGCATAAGCCATCTCGATCGTGTACAAGGGGTAGCTCACTCCTGAAGAATCGTCGTTGATTGAGGTAGTTCAGCTAGAGATTCACAGGGTCTCGCGCCCTGCATGCCTTAGATTCTACACCCAAACCTTCTGGATCGCAGAACTTTGAAAGGTGCGTGCCGTCACATGGACGCGGTCGACAGGCAACTCATCCAGGCCCTGCGGGAGAACGGCCGGGCCTCGTACGCGGAGCTCGGGCGGCTCGTCGGCCTCTCCGGGCCCAGCGTTACGGACCGGATCAACCGCCTGGAGGCGGCCGGGGTGATCACCGGTTACCGCGCCACCGTCGACTCCGCCTCGCTCGGCCTCGGCGTGACGGCCCTGATCGGCATCCAGCTCTCGGACGCGGTCGACCACGAGGACGTGGCGCTGCGGCTGCGCGACCTGGCGGAGATCGAGGACTGCTGGTTCATCGCCGGCGACGACTCGTACATGCTCAAGGTCCGCGCCGGCGACGTCGACGACCTGGAGCGCACCATCCGCCGCCTCTCCGGCACCGTGGGCGTCTCCCGCACCCGCACCACCATCGTGCTCTCCACCAAGTGGGAGAACCGGGTCGGGGAGCTGCCCGAGGACGTGTGAGCGTCGGGGCGGAGGGCGGGGGTGCCGCGGTGGCGCGCCGGCAGGGCACGGCCCGCCGCCGCTCCCCGCCGGGCTCCGCCCCCGCCCCGCGCCGCCGGTCGGGGCCGGTGTGCGAGCCGGGCGGGTGGGGCGCGTGGGGCGGGGAGTACGCTCGACGGAGCCCGAACACAGAGGTACAGGGGAGGCGCCGGATGGCTGGGTCGAAGGCCGTGTCAGCGAATGACGCGGGGCTCAAGCGCGAACTTGAGCAGAAGATCCGCGCCGGGGAGCGGCTGACGCGCGAGGACGGGATCGCCCTGTACGGGTCCGACGACCTGGCCTGGCTCGGCGGCCTGGCGCACGAGGTGCGCACCCGCAAGAACGGCGACGTCGTCCACTTCAACGTCAACCGCCACCTCAACATGACCAACGTGTGCACGGCCTCGTGCGCGTACTGCTCCTTCCAGCGCAAGCCGGGCGAGAAGGACGCGTACACCATGCGCATCGAGGAGGCCGTCCGGCTGGCCAAGGCGATGGAGGGCGAGAACCTCACCGAGCTGCACATCGTCAACGGGCTGCACCCCACGCTGCCCTGGCGCTACTACCCGCGCTCGCTCTCCGCGCTGAAGGAGGCCCTGCCGCAGGTCTCCCTCAAGGCGTTCACGGCCACCGAGATCCACCACTTCGAGAAGATCTCCGGGCTGCCCGCGTCCGAGATCCTGGACGAGCTCATCGACGCCGGCCTCGAATCGCTGACCGGCGGCGGCGCCGAGATCTTCGACTGGGAGGTCAGGCAGCACATCGTGGACCACGACACCCACTGGGAGGACTGGTCCCGCATCCACCGCCTCGCGCACGAGAAGGGCCTCAAGACCCCGTGCACGATGCTGTACGGGCACGTCGAGGAGGAGCGGCACCGGGTCGACCACGTGCTGCGGCTGCGTGAGCTCCAGGACGAGACCGGCGGCTTCCAGGTCTTCATCCCGCTGCGTTACCAGCACGACTTCGTGGACGTGAAGGACGGCAAGGTCCGCAACCGGCTCCAGGCCAGGACGACCATGGCGACCGGCGCCGAGGCGCTGAAGACCTTCGCGGTCTCCCGGCTGCTGTTCGACAACGTGCCGCACGTCAAGGTGTTCTGGGTGATGCACGGCGTGCAGACCGCGCAGCTCGCCCTCCAGCACGGCGCCGACGACATGGACGGCTCGGTCGTCGAGTACAAGATCACCCACGACGCGGACAACTACGGCACCCCCGCCAAGCTCACCCGCGAGGACCTGCTCGACCTGATCCGCGACGCGGGCTTCCGCCCGGTCGAGCGGAACACCAGGTACGAGATCATCCGCGAGTACGAGGGCCCGGACCCGGCCCGCCGCGACGCGCCGCAGCCGATGCGCCTCTGACCTGATCTGATCTGATCACTGCCGGCCTGACCTGATCCGTGCCTGATCTAACCGGCTAGGCCCGGGATCCTGCCTGACCGGCCCAGCGCCGGCACCAGCCGCCCGCGGCGCCGCCTCCCCGGTGGCACCGCGGGCGGTGGCGTGTGCGGGGGCGGCGGCTGTGGTGCTCGTGGGGCGGGGCCGCGGCGACGGCAGGTGGTGTCCTGGCCCGCAGCCCGCAGCCCGCACGCGCGCCTCGCGCCCCCCTTCGCCCGCATCCCCCGGAGGGGCGCAGCTCACACCGCGGAGGGGTGCGCTCCGGATTTCGTAATGACTAAGCTCGGCACATGACCCTTACGTACGTCCGTGATCCGCAGCTCACCCCCGTGCTCCAGGACGACCTGGTGCGGCTGTGGACCGAGGTGACGCAGGCCGGCGGGGCCGTGGGCTTCGTGCCGCCGGTGACCGAGGACGACATCCGACCGGTGGCCGAGGAGCAGTTGGCCGCCGTGCGCCCGGGCCCCGGCGGCACCCGGCTGATCGCCGCGTACGACGCCGGGCGACTGGTCGGCACCGTGTTCATCGCGCCCGCCAAGCACCGGCTGATGCTGCACTGGGCCACCCTGGTCACGGTCATGGTGCACCCGGACCTCCAGGGCGGCGGCCGGGGCAAGGCCATGCTGCGCGAGGCCATCGACATGGCCCGCGACCTCGGCTTCAAGGCGCTGCGGCTGGGCGTGCGGGGCGGCACCGGGGTGGACGCCTTCTACGCCACGCTCGGCTTCAAGGAGGTCGGCCGCGTCCCCGAGTCGATCAGGGTCGCCGAGGACGACTACCGGGACGACATCGCCATGTGGCTGCGGCTGGCCTGAGCCCCGCACCGGGCCCGCAGCGAGCCCGCACCGGTCGCGCCGGGCGGCACGCGGCGGCGCAGGGTGGAGGCGCCTGCCGCTGCGCTTTTCCGGCGTGATTCACTAGAAGGGCAGGCGAACACCATCCGGCCGATACCGCAGCACCCCCGGGAGAAAGAAGACCAGCCGTGTCTCTCACGCCGAGCGCCACGCTCCGATACACCGCTATGCGTCTGGGCATCTTCGTCGGTTGCTTCCTGGCCCTGTGGGGCCTGGTCCACTTCGGCGTCCTGCCGTCCGGCCTGGGCGACTCCAATCTGCTGTGGGTGCTGATGCTGGCGATCGTGGTGTCCGCCCCGCTGAGCTTCGTCCTGCTGCGCAAGCAGCGCGACGCCATGTCGGAGCAGATCGTCGTCAAGGTGGACCGCGCCAAGGAGCGCCTGGTCGCCCACCAGACCCAGGAAGACGGGGTGTAAGGCTCCTCACACCCCGCCGGGGTCCGCGCTCGCGCCCCCGCACTGATCCACCCCACGCCCCCTGCCCGCGGTTGCCGCCCGCGCAGGGGGCGTTGGCGTTCTCCGGCGCCCGTGGCCGGCGGCTTCCGTGCCGCCGGCGGGTGCTCGCCGGGAGGCCGCTTCGGGCCCCGTACCAAAGATCTTCTTTGGGTTCCTCAAAGTTAAAGTGTTAACGTCATTGCCATGTTGACCGCAGCAGCGCACCGTCCCCCCACGAGCCCCGTGCTCGTGGCGCGCCTGCACGTCGATCTCTGCCGCTGTCTGTCCGCGGCCTGTTGCCGCCTGTAGCACGTGCGCACAGCGGCCACGGACCCCGTCCCTTCCGTACGGGGTCGTTGACGCCGCTCTCTCACTAGCAACTGCCCTGGCATCCGTCTGTCTTCGGAGAGTGTCCGTTGTCGTCCCCACGCCTGACCATCCCGCGCGCCCTGCGGATTCCCTTCTGGGCGCAGATCCTCCTCGGCCTCGTCGCCGGTGCGCTGCTCGGCTGGGCCGCCCGCAGCGGTGACGTCCAGTGGCTCATCACCACCCTGGACAAGATCGGCTCGATCTTCATCCAGTTGCTGAAGCTGGCCGTCGCCCCGCTGGTCTTCTTCGCGATCCTGGTGTCGATCACCAATCTGCGGAAGGTCAACAACGCGGCCCGGCTCGCCACCCACACCCTGCTGTGGTTCATGGCGACCTCGCTGATAGCCGTGGCCATCGGCCTGCTCATCGGCCTGGTCACCAACCCCGGCTCCGGCACCGGGCTCACCCCGGCCGACGGTTCCAAGGTCGACTACAAGGGCTCCTGGCTGGACTTCCTCACCGGCATCGTGCCGCAGGACGTGATCACGCCGTTCACCGAGCTCAACGTCCTCCAGATCGTCTTCATGGCGGCCGTCGCCGGCGTCGCCGCCCTCCAGCTCGGCGAGAAGGCCGAGCCGATCCTCACCCTCAGCCAGTCCGTCCTTGAGCTGCTCCAGAAGGCCCTGTGGTGGGTCATCAAGCTGGCCCCGCTCGGCACGCTCGGCCTGATCGGCACCGCGATTGTCGAGTACGGCTGGGACCTGATCGGCAAGTACGCGACCTTCACCGCCGACATCTACGTGGGCTGCGCCCTGGTCCTGTTCGGCGTCTACCCGCTGCTGCTCGCCACGGTCGCCAAGCTCAACCCGGTGCACTTCTTCCGCGGCGCCTGGCCCGCGATCCAGCTCGCCTTCGTCTCCCGCTCGTCGGTCGGCACCATGCCGCTGACCCAGAAGGTCACCGAGCGGCTCGGCGTGCCGAAGGAGTACGCGTCCTTCGCGGTGCCCTTCGGCTCCACCACCAAGATGGACGGCTGCGCCTCGATCTACCCGGCCATCGCCGCGATCTTCATCGCGCAGATCTTCAACGTGGACCTCAGCGTCGGTGACTACCTGCTGATCGCCTTCGTCTCGGTGATCGGCTCGGCCGCCACGGCCGGCCTGACCGGTGCGACGGTGATGCTCACGCTGACCCTGTCCACGCTGGGCCTGCCGCTGGAGGGCGTCGGCCTGCTGATGGCGATCGACCCGATCGTCGACATGATGCGCACCGCCACCAACGTCGCCGGCCAGGCGCTCGTCCCGGTGCTGGTCTCGGCCCGGGAGAAGATCCTGGACCACCGCGCGTACGAGACGGCCTCCGCCTCGCCGCTGGACGAGGCCCCGCAGGAGGGCGCTCTGCCCGCCGCGGCCTAGTCCGCGCCGAGCTCTCCGTCCCCACACCGCCCCGGTCGCCCACCGCGACCGGGGCGGTGTCGTACGCGGTGGGCAACACCACGCTTGTCGTACGCGCCGGGGCCGCGCCACACCTGTCGTACGCGCCGGGGGCGGGGAAACGTACGGGGAAGCAGACATTGCCCGCAAGCCGCCGATCACCCCGCGGGGCAGCCGCCGAACAGGGATGATGCCGAGGTGGGAACCGTAGCTTTGAGCGGCTGTGAGCCGGTACCGGGAGGGGCGTTGCGGATGGGTGGCGGTAGGAGCAAGCGGATGCCGCGGGCGGTGCGGGAACAGCAGATGCTCGACGCCGCGGTGCAGACCTTCGCGCGCCGGGGCTACCGGGCCGCCTCCATGGACGACATCGCCGAGTTGGCCGGGGTGTCCAAGCCCTTGGTCTACCTGTACCTGAACTCCAAGGAGGAGCTGTTCAGCGCCTGCATCAGGCGCGAGGCGAAGGCGCTGGTGGCGGCGGTGCACGCGGCGGTGGAGCGGGACGTGCCGGCCGATCGGCAACTGTGGAGCGGGCTGCGCGGCCTGTTCGCGTACACCGCGGCCCATCCGGACGGCTGGGCCGTGCTGCACAGCCAGGCCCGCACCCAGGGCGAACCGTTTGTGCGCGAGGTGGCGGCCATGCGCGCGGAGTTGGTCAGCTTCGTGGAGGCGCTGATAGGCGAGGCGACCAGGGAGGCCGACTGCGACCCGGAGTTCGCCGACCGGGAGGTGGCCGGGCTCGCATACGCGCTGGTCGGGGCCGCCGAATCGATGGCCGAGTGGGCCGGTTCGCCGGACGGCCCGGGCCCCAAGGAGGCCGCGGCGACGCTGATGAACTTCGCCTGGGTCGGCCTCGGTCACCTCATGCACGGCGAGAAGTGGACGCCCGGCGGCTGACGCGGCCCCGCCACCCACCCGCCACCTCGCAGCCAGTCGACAGCAAGCCGACGGCAAGCCAACGGCTACCCAGCAGAAAGCCGCTGGATAGCCGAAGCAAAGCTGCCACGGGCGACCGGTAACGAGCAGAAGCGGGCGGGAACCGCCAGAATCCCAGCGGGGCGGGACGGGAATCCCCGTACGCCCCCCGATGGTTGACAGGAACCCGGCAAAAGTCGCGGGCGAAAACCCGGTAGCAGTTCGAGCGCGGGCTTCCGTCAACGAATGGCGACGCATGTCGGTGAATATCGCTGTGGGCGAACTCCGGGGAAGTCGGCCGCCTCCGGAAAGGGAAAAGGCAGGAGCCCTACTTCCCCGCCGAAACGGGGGAGCAGGGCTCCTTGGGTACTACATCAGGAACGAATAGGTGCCGACCGCGATGGCCGAACCGCGCAGATCCGGGTGGATCAGACGGGGGTGACGTTCTCCGCCTGCGGACCCTTCGGGCCCTGCGTGACGTCGAAGTTCACCTGCTGGTTCTCCTCAAGCGAGCGGAAACCAGAGGCGTTGATCGCGGAGTAGTGGACGAAGACATCCGGGCCGCCGCCGTCCTGGGCGATGAAGCCGAAGCCCTTTTCAGCGTTGAACCACTTGACGGTTCCGGTAGCCATAAGCCCTCCTTGGGCCAAAGGGTTGCCCTGCTCCAGAACCTGCAAGAAGTCTGAAAACTACAAAAGCCTGCGGCGTTACATGCTCCGCAGGCTCTGTACTGCAAGGGAAACCAAACTGCAACTTGCGGCGAGCCTAGCACGGCCGATGCCCCGGGGAAAGAGCGAAAGATCACGGGGACGAGCGGTTTCCAGGCGCCTCGGAAGGGGAAATCGCGCACGTCAGCGGCGTTCGCCCAGACCCCTCCGACAGCGACGCTACGCCACCCGCCCCCCGGCGCCGCCATCGGCCCACCTCGGGGCTAGCCTCCGGATGTGGACAATTCAACCCCTGTCGCCGCTACCGCCACCGGCCAGCACCGGAGCCGGCCGCGGGTCGGCCACATCCAGTTCCTCAACTGCCTGCCGCTGTACTGGGGCCTGGCCCGTACCGGCAGCCTCCTGGACCTTGAGCTGACCAAGGACACCCCGGAGAAGCTCAGCGAGCGGCTCGTCCGCGGCGACCTGGACATCGCGCCGGTCACCCTGGTCGAGTTCCTGCGCAACGCGGACGACCTGGTGGCCTTCCCCGACCTCGCGGTCGGCTGCGACGGCCCCGTCATGTCCTGCGTGATCGTCTCCCAGGTGCCGCTGGAGCAGTTGCACGCCTCCCGGGTGGCCCTCGGCTCGACCTCGCGCACCTCGGTACGGCTCGCGCAACTGCTGCTGTCCGAGCGGTACGGCGTGCAGCCCGAGTACTACACCTGCCCGCCCGACCTGGGGCTGATGATGCAGGAGGCGCAGGCCGCGGTGTTGATCGGGGACGCCGCGTTGCGGGCCAACCTGCACTACGCGCCGCGGCTCGGCCTGCACGTCTACGACCTGGGCCAGATGTGGAAGGAGTGGACCGGGCTGCCGTTCGTCTTCGCGGTCTGGGCCGCCCGCCGCTCCTACCTGGAGCGGGAGCCCGAGTTGGTGCACAAGGCCCACGAGGCGTTCCTGGCCTCGCGCGACCTCTCCCTTGAGGAGGTCGCCAAGGTCGCCGAGCAGGCCGCCCGCTGGGAGGCGTTCGACGCCACGGTGCTGGAACGGTACTTCACCACCCTGGACTTCAGCCTGGGCGCCGATCAACTCGCCGGTATCGCCGAATTCGCCCGCCGCACCGGCCCCACCACGGGCTTCCCGGCCGACGTACGGGTGGAGCTGCTCTCCCGCTAGCCGCCCCGACGGCCTCCACGGCCACGCACCCCGGGCCACGCGCGCGCGGGGGGCGCGACGTCCGTCCGGACGTGACGTACGGACATGACGTGCGGGCGGGGCGTGCGGACGTGAGGCGTCATGGTGGGACGCCGGCGGTCGGCGTGACCGGGCGGTGGGGTTCCGGTCCGGGTGGGGTGTCCGCCCCGTGGCGCCCTGCGATCGGTCCTCTGCCGGTGCCCCGGGTCGCCCACCTAAGCTGGGCGGCGCAGTGGAGGGGGAGGGGCACACGATGTACCCGCTGGAACCGGATGATCCCCGCGGCATCGGCGCGTACCGGCTGCTTCGTCGGCTCGGCGCCGGCGGGATGGGCCGGGTGTACCTGGGGCGCAGTGCGGGGGGCCGCACCGTCGCCGTCAAGCTGGTCCATCCGCACTTCGCGAGCGACACCCAGTTCCGGGCCAGGTTCCGGCGCGAGGTGGCGGCGGCCCGGCAGGTCGGGGGCGCGTGGACGGCGCCGGTGCTCGACGCGGACCCGGACGCGCCCGTCCCGTGGGTGGCCACCGGCTACGTCGCGGGGCCCTCGCTGACCCAGGCCGTGGAGGAGTTCGGCCCGCTGCCCGAGTCCTGCGTACGGGCGCTGGGCGCCAGCCTGGCCGAGGCGCTGGTGGCCGTGCACGGCCTCGGCCTCGTCCACCGTGACGTCAAGCCGTCCAACGTGCTGCTGGCCCTCGACGGGCCGCGGCTGATCGACTTCGGCATCGCCCGCGCCATCGAGGGCACCGCCTCCCTCACCTCCACCGGCGTCTCCATCGGATCGCCCGGCTACATGTCGCCCGAGCAGATCCTCGGCCGCGGCGCGACGGCCGCCGCCGACGTGTTCTCGCTGGGCGCGGTGCTGGCGTACGCGGCCACCGGCCGGCCGCCGTTCCCCGGCGACTCGTCCGCCGCGCTGCTCTACAAGGTGGTGCACGAGGGGCCCGAACTCGCCGACCAGCTCACCGGGGAACTGCGCCAGATCGTCGTCGACTGCCTCGCCAAGGAGGCGGAAGAGCGCCCGGCCCCGGCCGAGTTGGCGCGCCGGCTGGCGGCCGGCGAGGCCGCGGCGACCCTGGTCCGTACGGGCTGGCTGCCCGCCCCGCTGGTGGAGGGTGCCAGCCGGCGGGCGATGGAACTCCTCGACCTGGATGCGGAACCGCCCGGTCCGTACGGGGCGGGCGCGGGCGGATCGGCCGGTGCGGCAGGCGGGCCGGCGGGCGCCCTGTGGCCCGCGGCCGGTGGCCCCTCGGGGCCCGGCTCGTACGGGGTGCCGACGACCCGCCCCGACGTGCTGACCGGGCAGCCGACCGGGCCCGAGCCGCTCGCCCCGCAGCCGGCCGGGCCCACGCCGCCGGCCGGGCCCGTTCACGCCCCCACGCCTGCGCCCGCGCGCGAGGACGGTGCATCCGCGTCCGGCGCGGCGTTCGACGCCGGGTTCGGTGGCGTGGCGACCCCGGTTCGCGGCACGGACCAGGGGCCGCCGCCCGGCGCGTTCGGGCCGCCCGACCCCTCGTACGGCGGCGCCCGCGGGTCGGTGCCGGCGGCGGCCGGGCACCCCGCGGGGCCGCGACCCCCGGAGCTGCCGGCGCAGGGGCGCACCGCGGCGGGGAGCGGCGGCGCGGCGGTTGAGGGCGCCGCGTCCGGGCCGCCCGGCGGCGCGACGGGCACGGCCACCGGCGGCGCGGCCACGGGTGGCGCGGCTGCCGTGGCGGAGACGGCGAGCACCGGCCAGCAGGCCAAGGAGCGCCGGCTCGCGCTCTCCGCCGGCCTCGGGCGGCGCAACCGGCCGAAGTGGCTGAGCTGTTCGCTGGTGCTGTCGGTGGCCGGTGCGCTGGCGATCGGCACCTCGGCGGTGTTCCTCGTGGACAACCTGCACGGCGGTGGCGGCCACGACCGGTCCGCCGGCGCGAAGGAGTCCCAGCCGCCGGTCTCCGGCGGCGCGCGCCCCTCGCCCGACGCCTCGGACCCGCCCGGCGACACCGAGACGGGCCCCGGCACCGGGCAGTCGGCCGGCACCGTGCCGAAGAACCTCATCGGCACCTGGACCGGCACGATCTACGCCAAGGGCAAGTACAACGGCCAGCACACCGCGACCATCCGGCAGGGCCGGCGCGGCGAGGTCGTGGTGCAGGCCGTCGTCGATCTGGTCGGGATGCGCTGTCACGCCGTGGGCACGCTGGTCTCGGTGACGGAGCGGAACACCCGGCTGACCATCACCGAACGCCCCGACCCCGACAAGGACGACGGGCCGCTGTGCACCGGCGAGACGGCGCAGGCCACGTACACCTGGGACGAGGACAAGAAGAAGCTGGTCTACAAGTCCGAGGACACGGCCGGCGGTCGCCCGGTGGCCCGCCTGACGCGTCAGGAGTGAGAGCGCAGGGGTCAGCGTCGGTACGCGCGCGTACGGGTGCGTGTACGGAGACGGGGGCCGTGCTGCTGCGGTGGGTGGCGAGGGGCTGGCAGCGGTCCCGCCGTGGTTCGGTGGCGGGTCGGTAGCGGTTCGACGGCGGGCCGCCGACGGTCCGCCGGTGGGCCGTCCGGTGGGGATACGGGCTGGTCGGTGGGGGTGGGCCGGCCGCGGGCCAGGGTGTCGGACCCCTGGCGTACGCTGGATCAGGTCCGTATCTAACCCTCCGGAAGGGACGCCCCGGTGACGGAGAACGCCGATTTGCAGTCCGTCCTCGACCGCGCCGCCGGCGGCGGTCGGATCACCCCGGAGGAGGCGCTCGACCTGTATCGGAACGCGCCCCTGCACGCGCTGGGCGCCGCCGCCGACGCCGCCCGCCGCCGGCGGTACGCGGGGACCGAGCACATCGCGACGTACATCATCGAGCGGAACATCAACTACACCAACGTCTGCGTGACGGCGTGCAAGTTCTGCGCCTTCTACGCCCCGCCCAAGGCGCACGACAAGGGCTGGACCCGCGACCTCGACGACATCCTGCGCCGCTGCGCGGAGACCGTGGAGCTCGGTGGCACGCAGATCATGTTCCAGGGCGGCCACCACCCGGACTTCGGTGTGGAGTACTACGAGGAGCACTTCGCGGCGATCAAGAAGGCGTTCCCGCAGCTCGTCATCCACTCGCTGGGCGCATCCGAGGTCGAGCACATGGCGCGGATCTCCGGCGTCTCCGCCGAGGAGGCCATCCGGCGCATCCACGCCGCGGGGCTCGACTCGTTCGCCGGCGCCGGCGCCGAACTGCTGCCGGCCCGCCCGCGCAAGGCCATCGCGCCGCTGAAGGAGTCCGGCGAGCGCTGGCTCGAAATCATGGAGATCGCGCACGGCCTGGGCGTCGAATCGACCTCCACGATGCTGATGGGCACCGGCGAGACCAACGCCGAGCGGATCGAGCACCTGCGCATGATCCGCGACGTGCAGGACCGTACGGGCGGCTTCCGCGCCTTCATCCCGTACACCTACCAGCCCGAGAATAACCACCTGAAGGGCCAGACGCAGGCCACCCTCTTCGAGTACCTGCGGATGATCGCCATCGCGCGGCTCTTCCTGGACAACGTGGCGCACATCCAGGGTTCGTGGCTGACCACCGGCAAGGAGGTCGGCCAGCTCTCGCTGCACTACGGGGCGGACGACCTGGGCTCGATCATGCTGGAGGAGAACGTGGTCTCCTCGGCCGGTGCCAAGCACCGCTCCAACCGGATGGAGATCATCGACCTGATCCGCACCGCGGGCCGGGTGCCGGCGCAGCGCGCCACGACCTACGAGCACCTGGTGGTGCACGACGACCCGGCCAACGACCCCGTCGACGACCGCGTCGTCTCGCACATCTCGTCGACCGCGATCGAGGGCGGCACGGCCCACCCCGCCCTCAAGCTCGTCGACGCCAACTGAGCCGGGCGGGGGCGGGGCGAGGGGGCCCAGCGTGTTGACGGTGCATGCGGCCGACCTGCTGCTGACCGGCCCGGGGGCGGAGCCCGTGGCGGCCGGTGCGGTGGTGGTGGACGGCGCGCGGATAGCCGCGGTCGGCCCGTACGAGGAGTTGGCGGCCGACCATCCCGGGGCCAGGGAGCGGCGCTGGCCCGGGCTGTTGACGCCCGGCCTGTGCCACGCGCAGGCGCCGGCGCTGTTGGAGACCGCCTACCACCCCGACCCGCGCGAGGCCGCGGAGCTGGGCACCGAGCCCGTGGCCGAGCCGGCCGCGCTCGCCGGCCTCGCGCTGACCGACGCCCGCTGGGGCGAGTCCGCGCGCCGCGGCACCCAGCGGATGCTGCGGCACGGCACGACGGCGGTGACCGGCCCGTTCGCCCGCCCCGCGGTTCGTACGGCGGTGGCCAGGGCGGGGCTGGTCGTGCTGGCCGCCGGCCGGGTGGGACCGACCGGCGCCGCGCCCTCGGCTGCGGATGCCGCTGGGGACGCCGCGGTGCCACGGGTCTCGCTCGATCCGCTGGCCGCGCTGCCGGCCGGCGCGCCGCCCGACGCGGCGTTCACCGGCCCGCTGGCGCCCGGTGCGCGGGCGGACTTCGCGGTCTTCGCCGTGCCGACGCTCGCCGACCTGGCGGTGCACGGCGCGGCGTCCTGCGTGGCCACCGTGCTCGACGGCCGGCTGGTCTTCCGCCGGCGCTGACGCGGGGCGGTCGGGTCCGGGGCCGGGACCGGGCCCCGGTGCGCGACCCGCGGGAGGCAGCCCGCCGGGGCGGGGCGCGCCGGTCGGCGACCCCCGCGGCGGGCCGGGCGGGGCCGGGTGAACAATGGGAGGGTGACCCGAGCAACCCTGGACAAGCAGCCGCACGAAGTCGCCGCGATGTTCGATGACGTGGCGGCCAACTACGACCTCACCAACGACGTGCTCTCGCTCGGGCAGTCCCGCCTGTGGCGCCGGGCGGTGGGCCGGGCCGTGGACGCCCGCGCCGGCGAGCGGGTGCTCGACCTGGCGGCCGGTACGGGCACCTCGTCGCTGCCGTTCACGACCGCCGGCGCGTACGTGGTGCCCTGCGACTTCTCCCTGGGGATGCTCAGAGCGGGCAAGCAGCGGCACCCGTTCCTGCCGCTGACGGCCGGCGACGCGACCCGGCTGCCGTTCGCCGACGACGTCTTCGACAAGGTCACGATCTCCTTCGGGCTGCGGAACGTCCAGGACACCGAGGGCGCGCTGCGCGAGATGCTGCGGGTCACCAAGCCCGGCGGCCGGGTGGTCATCTGCGAGTTCAGCCAGCCGACCTGGGCGCCGTTCCGCACCGTGTACACGGAGTACCTGATGCGCGCGCTGCCGCCGGTCGCGACCGCGGTCAGCAGCAGCCCGGACGCGTACGTCTACCTCGCCGAGTCCATCCGCGCCTGGCCCGACCAGCCCGGCCTGGCCGCGCTGCTCCAGCGCGCCGGCTGGTCCCGCGTCGCCTGGCGCAACCTCACGGGCGGCGTGGTCGCCCTGCACCGCGGAACGAAGCCGTAGGGCCGTAGGGAGCGGCTCGGGCTGGGTGTCCGCCGCGCGAGGGGCGGGCGCTCCCCGTACGTCCCGGGCGTGCTGGGGCCGGCGGGGGCGTGGGCTCGCCCCGGGCCGAGCGGAGCTGAGCCACCCTTGAGCCTTGGCGCTCGCGCCGCTTCCAGGACCGTGCCGAGCCCGCGTGCCGCGCTGTGTTCGGGCGCCGGCGCTGCGCCCGGGCCCTCTCGTGCGGCGACGCTCGACCGTCAACTCCCTTAACCGCGGCACGAGTTGACCGTGCGCCCGGGGGAGAGGCGGGCGGTACGGCCGTGTGGTGTGGTGGCCGCCGGTGGGACGGGAGCGGGGTGCGTACTGCTCGTGAGGCGGGTGTAACCGCGGTGGCGCGGGGGTGTGTTGGGGGCGCGCGAGGGGCGTGGGGTGCGGTGGTTCCGTACGGGTCCCGGTACCGGTCCTCGTCCGTGACGCCGTACGTGACCTCGTGCGGCGTGCCGATCCGGGAGCCGGTCACGACGGGACGGGGGGACGTCCGGGCCGCGCGCCGCTAGGGTATGCACCCACCCCCACGCCGTACCTCACCGTGCCGATCCCACGGAGCAACCGTGCCGTCGAAATCCTGCTCTGTCTGCGGCGTCCAGGCGCCGACCGAGGCGCGTTTCTGCATGGGGTGTGGGCGCGCCCTCCCCGCGTCGCCCGCAGCCGTGGCGGAGTCCGCGCGCCCCGTAGACCTCATCAAGCACGAGCCCGGACGACCCGGGCCGGCCGCGGACGCCGCACCCGCGCGCCCGCCCGCATCCGCCGATGCCGAAGCCGCCGACGCGCCCGCTGCCGCACCGAAGGACGACGCCCCGGCCTCCACCACCCCAAGCCCCACCACCCCAAGCCCCACCACCCCGGTCGCCGACCTGCCCACGCTGACGGCGACCGACCCGCCCACCGTGTCGGCCCCGGCCCTGCCGCCGGGAGCGCTGCCGGGGCAGCCCGACGCCCGTGCGGTGGCCCGCGCGGCGGCGCAGTCGCCGGTGCCGCCGCCGGCCCCGGCCACCGCGCGCCCGGCCGGCCCGTACGGCAGGCCGCCGACCGCGCCGGCCACCTACGTCCCGCCGCCCAGGGCCGGTGGCCAGCCGGACGCGCCGCCGCACGACGGGTACGCCACCCCGCCGCCCGGCGCGGCGTACCCGCAGCCCGAACAGTCCCCGCAGTGGCCGTCCGAGCCGCCCGCCGAACCGCCCGGTCAGCCCCAGCCGGCGGCCCATCCGTACGCGCCGGGTCCCGGCCTGCCGCCGCAGCCGGGTGCCGGACCCGCCGCGCTGTACGGGGAGCCGTACGCCGAGCCGTACGCAGCCCAGGGCGCCGCAGCCCACGGCCCGGGCCCTGACCCGTACGGCGCGTCAGGTGCGGGCAGCCCCGCGACAGTCGACGGGACCACCCTGGTGCGGCAGGGCGACGGGCCGCGGCGCGGGGTCAGGCGGCGGCGGGCGCTGGTGTGGCTGGGGGTCGGCGTCGCGGCGTTCGTGATCGGCGGCGGGATCACGGCCGGCGTCCTGCTCTGGCAGGACAAGGGCGACAGTTCGGCCAGCAAGGTGGAGAGCCGGGAGCCGCACCGGACGGAGCCGAGCCGGGGTCCGTCCGACGGGACCACGGGCGGCCCCTCGCCCAGCCAGCAGACCGCGGCCCCCGACCCCTCGTCCGACCCCTCGGGCACGCCCGCCGCGCCGAACAGCACCGACCCCATGGACGACGTCACGGGCCAGCCCACGGGCGAGCCGACCGACTCCCTCGGTGACGCGCGGGACCCGGACACCCCGCCCGAGGGCTACCGCACCGCCCGGGACCCGCAGGGCTTCTCGCTGGCCGTGCCCGCCGACTGGGAGCGCGAGGTGCGCAGCGGCCAGATCGACTACCGCGGGGCCGGCTCGGCCGCCAACAGCTACCTGCGCAT
This sequence comes from Streptomyces sp. 796.1, assembly GCF_047525675.1. Taxonomy (NCBI): domain Bacteria; kingdom Bacillati; phylum Actinomycetota; class Actinomycetes; order Kitasatosporales; family Streptomycetaceae; genus Streptomyces; species Streptomyces sp. 796.1. Next base: position 111,811 of record NZ_JBLIWA010000013.1, read on the forward strand.
CGGCATCGTGCGCGGCACCGGCCAGTCGGCGATCGAGCACTTCCAGGAGCTGGAGGGCATCACCTCAGGGCGCACCGGCAACTACCAGCGCCTGGCCCTCACCGCCAACACCTTCCACGACCGGCCGGGCGCCCGCTGGGAGTTCACCTGGGTGGAGAAGAAGACGGGCCGCACGATGCACGCCATCGACCAGGCGTACGTGACGGCAGACGGCACCGAGTACGCGATCTACTACCAGGGCCCGGCCGAGACCTTCCCGGTCGACCGGGAAGCGTTCGACACGGCGCTGCTGACCTGGGCGCAGGGCGGCTGATCCGGCGTCAGGCCCGCACTCGGCGGGTCCCGGTGCCGCCGGGCCGACTGGTCCGGGCCTCGGTGCCGCCCGGGTCCGGTGCCGCCCGGCCCGCGGGCCCGGCCGGTGGGGCGGTGCCCGGGGCGTACGGGGGCGCACCAGGTCGTACGGGCCCCGGCCGTACGAGGTCCCCGGGCGCCCCCGGTGGCTCAGAGGTCGAGGCGGAAGCAGAGGCCGCGGGTCTTGGAGACCGGTGAGACGTAGGTCTCGGCCTCCTTCATGCCCAGCCGTTGGACGACCGCGATGGACCGCGCGTTCTCCGGGACGACCATCGCGACCACGTGCCGGATGCCGACCGCGCGCGCCCGCTCCAGCGTCGTTTCGGCGGCGAGCGTCGCGTAGCCCCGGCCCCAGTGGGCGCGGCCGAGCCGCCAGCCGATCTCGATCTCGCCCTGCGGCCCCCACTCGTGCGGCCACGGCTGGGCGCCGGTGAAGCCGACGGGCTCACCCGCCGCGTCGAGCAGGGTGTAGAGGCACACGCCGACGTGGTCGTGGTGGGCGCGCTGCCGTGCGGTGAACGCCTCGTAGTGCGCGAGGTCGTGCGAGGCGCCGCCGTGGAACTCCATCACCTCGGGATCGTCGAACAGCCCGTGCCAGGCCGCCGCGTCCTCCGGTATCGGCACTCGCAACTGCACGGCAGCTCCAGACATCGGCATGCGGGCACCCTTCTCGCGACTTTGCGTACGCCACATAGACTGCACCCGTCCAGTGCCCGGCGCGACCGGCACGTAGATACCGAGTCTTCGGGAGAACCTCCGTGAGCGAGAACGCCCCCGCCGAGACCGACCTTCCCCAGACCGGCGCCACCGAGACCGACGCCCCGGGGAAGAGCGGGACCGGGACCGGAGCCGCCGAGTCCGCCGCGACCAGCGCCATAGAACCGGCCCCCTCCACCACGCCAGAAGCCAGCACCGACGCCGTGGCCGAGACCGCCGAGCCTGTCGAGCCCGCCGCGAGCAGCGGCAGCGACGCCGCCGCGCCCGGCAGCACCACCCCGCCGAAGGGGGCGACCCGCATCACCACCACCAAGGGCCCGCGCACCCCGTCCGCGATCGCCGTCGGCCTCGGCGACGACGCGCTCTCCGAGCGCACCGCCGACGTGATCGTGGTGGGCGCGGGACCGGCCGGTTCCACCACCGCGTACTACCTGGCCAAGGCCGGCCTCGACGTCCTGCTCCTGGAGAAGACGGCGTTCCCGCGCGAGAAGGTGTGCGGCGACGGACTCACCCCGCGCGCCACCAAGCAGCTCGTCGCCATGGGCATCGACATCAGCGAGGAAGCCGGCTGGCTGCGCAACCAGGGCCTGCGCATCATCAGCGGCGGCACCCGACTCCAGCTCGACTGGCCCGAGTTGGCCTCGTACCCCGACTACGGCCTGGTCCGCAAGCGGGACGACTTCGACGAGCAGCTCGCGGTGCAGGCGCAGAAGGCGGGGGCGCGGCTGTACGAGCGGTGCAACGTCGGTGCGCCGATCATCGACCCGCGCACCAACCGCATCACCGGCGTGCACGCCAAGCTCGGCGAGGACAAGACCCCGGTCACCTTCCACGCCCCGCTGGTCGTCGCGGCCGACGGCAACTCCTCCCGGCTCTCCCTCGCGATGGGCCTGCACCGGGCCGAGAACCGCCCGATGGGCGTGGCCGTGCGCACCTACTTCGAGAGCCCGCGCGACAAGGACGACTACCTGGAGTCCTGGCTGGAGCTGTGGGACCGGCGCGGCGCCACGCCCAAGCTGCTGCCCGGCTACGGCTGGGTCTTCGGCATGGGCGACGGCACCTGCAACGTCGGCCTCGGCGTGCTCAACACCTCAAGCGGCTACAAGGACCTGGACTGGCGCGAGGTCCTCAAGGCGTGGTGCGCCTCGATGCCCGAGGACTGGCAGTTCACGCCCGAGCACATGACGGGCCCGATCCGCGGCGCGGCGCTGCCGATGGCCTTCAACCGGCAGCCGCACTACACCCGCGGGCTGCTGCTCGTCGGCGACTCCGGCGGCATGGTCAACCCGTTCAACGGCGAGGGCATCGCGTACGCCATGGAGTCGGCGCAGATCGCCTCCGAGGTCATCGTGCAGGCCAAGGCCCGCCCGACCGCCGCCCAGCGCGAGGCGGCCCTGGAGCGCTACCCGCGGGTCCTGAAGGACACCTACGGCGGTTACTACACGCTGGGCCGCGCCTTCGTGAAGCTCATCGGCCAGCCCAAGATCATGAAGATCGCCACCGAGCGCGGCCTGACGCACCCCATCCTCATGCGCTTCGTACTGAAGATGCTGGCCAACCTGACCGACCCGAGCGGCGGCGACGCGATGGACCGCATCATCAACGGGCTCACGAAGGTGACGCCCCGAGCGTGACGGCTCACGCCGGGTCGCGCGGTGCACGCGGCCGAGCGACCCGGCGAAGGCAGGTTGGCTCCTCAGACGTTGACGATCTGGGCGCGGTCGGTATCGAGGCACTGGGCGAGCGTGTGTCGCTCACCGTTCACACACCCACGAGCACCGTGGACCTGGACGTGGCCGTACGGCCCGACCGCGTCCACGTGGCCGTATGGGACGACGCGCCGCGCCACTGCCCCGCCATCCCGTACGCGTCCCGGGACGCCGACCTACGCACCGCCGCCGGCCCGGTCGGGGGCGCGTACGAACTCCCCGACGCGCTCACGGCGGCCGGCGCGGAGTACGGCAGGGGGCTGGCCCTGGTCGAAGAGTTGGCCTCGCCATGGGGATCGGTCAGCCCAACCAGGTGCGGCGGCCCGCCAAGTGCGTGTGGTTCACCCTCGACGGCCGGTCGGCGGACGGGTGACCCGTCGGCCTCGAACATGCTGACGGTGTGTCGTACGGTGTGTGCGGTATGCGATCGGGGTGGCGGCAGCGGAAGGATGCTGCGGGAGTGTGGCAGGGATGTGGCGAGGGGGCTGCATGGGGTTGGTTGACGAGTGCGTGGCGGTGCGCGCGGGGGAGGGGGACCCCCATGCGCTGATCGGTGAGTTTCGGCGCGCGATCGTGCTGGTCCCGGTGGTGCGCGGCGGGCTGCTGTCCTCCTCGTACGGCGGCATCCGCTGGATCTACGCCTTCACCGACGAGGGCGCGCTGATCCGCTTTCTGCTGACGCGAGGTCAGCCACCAGCCACAGACCAGGAATACGCGGCCGTGCTCGGCGCGCGGCTGTTGGACGTGGTGATACCGGCGCACGCGGATGAACCGTGCGGCGTCGCTCTGGACGTGGCGGACCCGGACCGGTCCATGTTCTTCCCGCCCGTCAGCGGCATCGTGCCGGACGAGGCCGCGGTGGACCGCATCACAGGCACCGCCCCGCAGCGGCCACATGATCGAGAAGGGTTGGTGAAAGCCCCGTGACCAGCGCGGACGACCAGGACGTGTGCGTGGTGGGAGAGGGGAACCTCAAGCTCACCGAGCAGGCGCTGAAGTCGATCACGGTCGGCATCAGCGCAGCGATCAAGGAGTTGGGGGAGATCGGTTCGCGCACGGACGCGCTCCACGGGGCGGGCCTGGCCGATCTGAGTCTGACCGGCATGGAGGCCGGGCACGGGGGCCTCGCCAGGGACTTCGAGGAATTCTGCGAACTGTGGGACTGGGGCGTACGGGGCCTGATGCAGGACGCTGACCAACTCGCCCAGCGCGCCGGCCTCGCGGCGGGGATGACCTGGGAGGAGGACCAGTACGTCGAGGGCACGTTCAAGATCGCGACCAATGCGGTGATCGGTAATCCGCACCTGAGCGAGGAGGAGGTGGTGGAGAAGAGTTGGGAAGAGGTGGTCATGGACCCGCACCGGGGCAAGGGCGTGAGTTCGCTGCCGATGGTGGGGCCGGAGCAGTAGGGGCGTTCGGGGCGGGTGGCGGCTGCGCGCCGCGCGCTGTGCCGAGCCTCGCACGCGGTGCGGCCCGGGGGGATTGGGGGGAACGGGGGAATCGGGGGCAGATGCATGGGGATCGGTGACTTCATACCCGACGAGATCGAGGACGCCGTCGAAGAGGGCACCGAGGTCCTCGGCAAGGGCGTCGAGAACGTCGGCAACATGGCCGCCGACGGCCTGGAGAAGGTCGGCGCGGACGACGCGGCCGACTGGACCCGCAAGAACAGCAGGTCACTGGCGGACGGAATGGGCGCCGACGTCGCCGAAATGCGGCTCGACGAGACCAACGACCCGACGAAGCTGATCTACGGCAGCCCGAGCAAGCTGGCCTCCGCCGTCTCCCACCTGCGCGACTTCCAGGCGGCGTTCGAGCGGATCGGCAACGGCCTCAAGGGCCTCCAGGCGACGGACTGGCAGGGCGAGGCCGCCGGGATGTTCCAGGTGCGGATGGTGTACGAGCCGAAGAAGTGGTTCACGGCGGCCGACGCGTTCGAAAAGGCCGCGGCGGCCCTCGACCACTTCGCCGACACTGTCGCCTGGGCCCAGGGGCAGGCGCGCGATGCGCTGGTGGTGTACCAGGAGGCGAATCGCGCCACCAAGGAGGCGGTCACCACCTACAACGCGAAGGTCAAGGAGTACAACGGCGAAGCCCTCACGTACGGGCTCACGGGGAAGCGCAAGGACGGCTCACAGACGCCGCCGATGCCGCCCGGAGAGTTCGTCGACCCGGGGGACGCCGGCCGCAAGGCGGCTGACGAACAGCTCACGGAGGCACGCAAACAGCGAGACCGGGCGGCGGGGTTGGCCCGGACGGCGGTGCGTGCGGCCCGTGCCACCGCGCCCGCCAAGCCCGAGTACGGGGACCAGGTCCGCAGTGGAATGCAGGGCGTGAATCTGTCCCTCTCGCACGGGTTCAACGGGATCATCCGGGGCGGGTCCAACGCCATCGCTTTCGGACGCGGCCTGAACGTCTTGGACCCGTACAACCAGGCCCACCCCGAGGAGTTCGCCACCAATCTCAACGCCACGGCCAACGGCCTGGCCCAGATGGCCAAGGACCCCATGGGCACGGCCGACCAGATGCTCCAGGACTTCAAGAAGGACCCGGAGGAGGGGTTCGGCCGGCTGATCGCGGAGGTCGGGGGCCCCAAGGGGGCGGGGCTCGCGAAGTCCGGTGCGCGCCGGGGGGCTGGCGCCGGGCGACATGGGCGGCCCGGCGCCGCCCGCCGTGACCTGGACCGCGACGGCGCGCCCGGCCACGGACGGCGTGATGGGCAGCGCACCACCGACCACACCGACCCCATCGACCTGGGCACGGGCAAGATGTTCCTGCCCCAGACCGATGTGAGCCTGCCGGGTGCGCTGCCGCTGACCTTCACCCGGCGGGTCGAGTCCGGCTACAGCGCGGGGCGGTGGTTTGGACCTTCCTGGTCGAGCACGGTCGACCAACGGTTGGAGATCGACGCCAGGGGCGTAGTGCTCGTCGGAGACGACGGCCTACTCCTCGCGTACCCGCACCCGGCCCCCGGCGTCCCCACCCTGCCGCAGGCCGGCCCACGCTGGCCGCTGGAGCGCACGCCCGAAGGCCACTACACGGTCACCGACCCGGAACGCGGCCACGTACGCCACTACGCGGGCCCGGAGCCGAGCGGCTTGGACGGAACGGTCCTACTGCACCGGATCAGCGACCGTAACGGCAACGTCCTCACCTTCTCCTATGACGCGCACGGCGCACCGACCGACATCGAGCACAGCGCGGGCTACCACCTCCGGATCACCACCGATGGCGCCCGGGTCACCGCCCTCCACCTGGTGGCAGGCGCCACGGACGGCGCAGACGCGTCACTCCTGCGCTACGGGTACACCGACGGCGACCTCACCGAGGTCACCAACTCCTCGGGTCTACCACTGCGGTTCGACTACGACGACGAGCACCGCGTCATCGCCTGGACCGACACCAACGGCAGCCGCTACGACTACGTCTACGACAACCGGCACCGCTGCATCGCCGAGGGTGGCGAGGCAGGTCACGTCGCCATCCGCATCGATTACGACGGCCGCGACGAGGCCACCGGCCACCGCGTCACCACCGTCAGTACCCGGGCCGGTCACAGCTTCCGCTACCTGGTCAACGACGCCCAACAGATCGTGGCCGAGACCGACCCGCTGGGCCACACCACCCACCACGAACTCGACCGGCACGACCGGCCGCTGAGCCACACGGACGCCCTCGGCCGAGTGACCCACCTCCGCTACGACACGGCGGGCCGCTTGATATCGGTGCTCCGCCCCGACGGCCGCGAGACGACCGTCGACTACAACGACCTCGGCCTGCCGACGACACTCACCGGACCGGACGGCGCCACCTGGCAGCACGCGTACGACACCCGGGGCAATCGCACCGCCGTCACGGACCCGGCCGGCCACACCACCCTCTTCACGCACGACGGACAGGGCCACCTCACGTCGGTGACCGACCCGCTGGGCGCGACCACCCGGGTGCGGTGCGACGCGGCCGGCCTCCCCATCGAGATCACCGACCCACTCGGCGCGACCACCCACTACACCCGCGATGCCTTCGGCCGCCCCATCGTCCTCACCAACCCGCTGGGCGCCACCACCCACCTGAGCTGGACCATCGAGGGACAGCTCATCCGCCACACCGACCCCAACGGTGCCGTACAGACCTGGACGTACGACGGCGAGGGCAACCGCGTCAGCCACACGGACGCGGCCGGTGGCACGACGACATACGAATACACCCACTTCGACCTCCTCGCGGCCAAGACCGGCCCGGACGGCGTGCGCTACGCATTCGAGTACGACGGCCAACTGCGCCTCAGCCAGGTCACCAACCCACAGGGTCTGGTCTGGAGTTACGTTTACGACCCGGCAGGCCGACTGACTTCGGAAACCGACTTCGACGGCCGTTCCACCCACTACGAGCACGACCCGACCGGCGCGGTCATCAGCCGCACCAACGCCCTCGGCCAAACCGTCCGCCTGGACCGCGACGAACTGGGCCGCATCGCCCGCAAGGACGCGGGTGACGCCGGGGTCACGACATTCGAGCACGACGCTGCCGGCCGCCTCCTCGCGGCCGTCGGCCCCGGCGCCGAGGTGCGCTACCAGCGGGACCGGCTGGGCCGGATCAAGGCGGAACTGGTCAACGGCCGCGTCCTGACCCAGACCCTGGACGCGCTCGGCCGCCGCACCGGCCGCACCACCCCCAGCGGCGCCCGCTCGACGTACGCCTACGACGCGGCCGGCAACCGCACCCGCCTTACGACGTCGGGGCGCACGATGGCCTTCGCGTACGACCCGACGGGCCGCGAGGTGACCCGCACCACCGATGCGCTCACCCTCGCCCACGCCTGGGACCCGGCCGGCCGCCTCGTGGAACAACTCCTGACGACGGACGCGGCGGCCGGTACGCCCGGGGCGGGCGGGGCCGGCCTCGGGCCCGCGGGCGGTGTCGGCATCGGTCCGGTGGGTGGTGTGCCTGGGGTCGGCGCCACCGGGGCGGGCCAGCAGACGGGCCCGGCCGCCGTCCCGCGAACACGCCGCCGCCGCTACACCTACCGCCCCGACGGCCACCTCACCACCCTCACCGACTCAGCCACGGGCACCAGCCACTTCGACCTCACCCCGACGGGCCGGGTGACGGCGGTCCGTGCGGACGACTGGACGGAGACCTACGCCTACGACGCGGCCGGCAACCAGACCGACGCCACCTGGCCCGACGACCACGCGGCCCCCGAGGCCCGCGGCGACCGCATGTACACCGGCACCCGCATCACCCGCGCGGGTCACGTCCGTTACGAACACGACGCCGCCGGCCGCATCATCCTGCGTCAACGCACCCGCCTCTCCCGCAAGCCCGACACCTGGCGCTACGCCTGGGACCCCGAGGACCGCCTCACCGACCTGACCACCCCCGACGGCACCCGCTGGCGCTACACGTACGACCCGCTGGGCCGTCGCATCGCCAAGGAGCGCCTGGCCGCCGACGGCGAAACAGTCGCGGAACGCGTTGACTTCACCTACGACGGCGGCACCCTGGTCGAACAGACCACGACGACCCTGGGCATCCCACCCTCGGACAACTCGGCCCCAGACGGGCCGCCCTCGGTCCCGCCCCACCCGGTCACCCTGACCTGGAACCACGCCGGCCTGACCCCGATATCCCAAACCGAGCGCATCACTGACGCCACGACCCAGCGTGAGATAGATGCCCGCTTCTTCGCCATCGTCACCGATCTCGTCGGCACCCCAACGGAACTCATCGCCGAATCCGGCGAAACCGCCTGGCACTCCCGCACCACCCTCTGGGGCACCACCACCTGGCCCCGCACCAGCCCCGCCTACACCCCTCTTCGCTTCCCCGGCCAGTACTTCGACCCCGAATCGGGCCTCCACTACAACGTCTTCCGCTACTACGACCCTGGCATCGGCCGCTACTTATCCCCGGACTCACTGGGGCTGGCGCCGGCGCCGAATCCGGTTGCTTATGTGGATAACCCGCGGATGTGGAGTGATCCGTGGGGGTTGGCGCCGTATTCAGACTCATACAGGGTGGCCCAAGGAGTTGACCATCAACTTCGGGAAGCTGAAGGCGGTAAGAAGAATCACTATCTTGACGGAATCGGTGATGATGACTGGAAACTGGAAGACTATCTAATGAGCCAGTTGAAGGCTGACGCTGACTACGTGGACAGTCGAACGGGAAAGGAAATTATTATAGATCGAAATAGACGTGATGCCGACGGTGATCCAGTGGTTATAATTCGAGGGGATGAAATGATTCATGCCTATCATGTGAGCGAAGCGGACATTTTTCGCTACACATCAGGGGCTACGCCGAATTGGAGCCGACCTCAGCAGTGACCAAAAAAAGTTTTCCAGGATATGATGTCGAGCTCGGCAGAAGGGGGGAGGCGTACATCTACCCACGCCCAATTCCTGGTGAGCTGCTCAGTTTGCGCCGCATCGTGCGAGCGGTGGACTGGCCGGTGAGGGTTTCATTGCGTGATTCGAAGGTCGGTGCGCTTGATGCACTCTGCGAGTGGCAATGTATGCGAGGTATTGCCTACCTAAAAATGCTCGCGAACGCTACGGCCTCGGCCCGTCTGGTCCAAGACATCTCCCAGCGCCCACACCCTCAAGCCATACGAGAGGGGGAGCACTTGGAGCTAATTGGCAGGTTGCGGAGTGTTGCGCAAGAAGCGCCCACTGATGTACTGAATGAAATTCTTCGTGCCTGCGCACTGCTTCATTCTGGTGGGCCGTACGGGATGTTTGTCGTGGCAGTCGGTTTGACGGCGGATTCCGATCCGGAACTGCGCGAAGGAATGGAAAGATCCGCCGCGCTGAGCGTGCAGTGGTCGGCGACGCCCGAGATCCAGGCGAGTCTTTCGGCGGCTGGTTCTGTCAACAATCTCATCGGGGCGTGGCTGAAGTGGTCGGAACGCGATGCGGCTGACCGCGATCGCGACCGCGTCAGAAACAGCGACATCGGTTCTCACCCTGCGCACCCCCTGCCCGCCGTCGAGGATCTCCCAGAGTGGCTACGCCCGTTCCTTGTGAAAGTCCTCGATGCTAACGCCCATGCAGAGTAGCGTGCGTGCGGGTGCTCTCCGCAAGGGGGCGCCGATATGGAAGATCGGCGGAATATGGTGAACCTTGGGTGGGATAACTCGCGCGAAGGCGCCAGGTGCTGGAGCGTTAAGCCGGGCGGCGATCATCACTTCTTCTATGAGGCGGGATAGAATTGACCAGCGTGGAGGATATTCTTCGTGCCGGCGGCCTTGAGGTGCTTGGATCCGCCGATGAGGGCACGTCGCCAGCAGTCCTCGAAGCGATTTCGGCTGTGGCGAACATTCAAGTTGTGCCCAATGCGCGAATTCCCTGAGAGGTCGAGAATGAACGTGCCGAGATCCGCAGGCTGTGGATGGCATGGGCTCGGACATCTGGAATCATCGCTGTCGATGGGTCATTTCTTGGGGCGGGCAGCATGGAGCGCGGATGGCTCCGGGTGCGCCTCACGTCGCACACTGACATTCCACGGATGATGTGCGACTACGACGGTATTGAATTTTTAGGACGCGCGGCTGGCGGTCGTCAGGTTTGTGCTGGAATGGGCGAGGAGTGCGACTTCTGGTTCGCTGTCAAAACGGTTGACCGGCGCTGAAGGAAGCTCAGCCGCGGTGGTGCTGCTGGCCAAAAGGCAGGGCGTATCCCGCAGGGCCCAGCCCCACCACTGCGCTCGACGATTCCACCCAGAAACAGCACCACGGTGATCACGTACCCCCCGTCGCGCAGATACGTGTATGTGACCGTGGCTGGGGCGTCATCGGCAGCCAGGTGCCAGCCGTTCAAACACCGCTCCCGGCCAGGGCCTTCGGCCCCGTGCGAGCAGCCCGTCCACGCGACGCGACGCGCACCGCCAGGAGGCAATCGCCCACCCCGCCTCGATACTCCGCCCCGCCACCCCACCCCAAGAACGCCCAAGGGCCGCCGCTCCCTCCAGGGGGGAAAGCGGCGGCCCTTCGGATTACACATTGCCTCAAATAGCCCAGAAGGCTCCGTAGGGCTCAGGCAGCACACACGTCATACGCGTGCCGCGGCAATGCCGCCCGTGCCGCCCGCCCCCAGCGGCACGCTGTAGAACTGCCGGGCCCACCGTCGGTAGTTCATGATCGGCCCGTCGCCCTTGGCCAGGCGTGGCCGCTCCAGATACGCCTTGTGCGCCCAGACCGGGAAGTCCTTGCTGAAGTCGAACGAGCCGACCCAGGCCAGCGGCCGGGACAACGCGCTGGTCAGGGCCCTGGCCGCGGGCCCGGCGCCGAACCGGTCGACGCGGAGCGTGCCCGAGACGTACATCTCCACATGGGTCGGGCTCACCGGCGTGGCGGTCAGCACCGTACGGATGTGGCAGCCGATCTTCGGCACCTCGACGGCGGTGTAGACGATGCCGAGGCCCTGCACCCGTACCGAGAGTTCCGGCGCGGCGCCCGACACCCAGGCCGCACCGCCGCCTCCGGCCGGCAGGATGCGGAACCGGGTCCGGAAGGACTCCGCGTCGAACGACGGCTCGTCCAGCACGTCCCCCACCGTCCCGTGGACGGGTGTCAGATGCCCGAAGTCCACGATGTTCTCCATCACGTCCTGCGGGTGGTCGCGCAGCAGATGCCACTTGCCGTACGGCTTCGGGTACGCCGCATCCGCCGGCCACGGCTCGACCTCCCAGCTCGGCGGGGCGTCACCGGCATGCCGCCAGACGTAGACCAGCCCGTCCACCTCGCGGCAGTGCAGCGTCCCGAGGCGCGCCTTGGGCGGCGGCGCGCTGCCGTAGCCGGTGGCGACACAGCCGCCGTCCGGCGCGAACGCGAAGTGGTGGAACGGGCAGACGAGGTCTTCCCCGCGCACCGTGCCCCCGTGGCCCAGATGCGCCCCGAGGTGCGGACAGAAGGGACGTACGGCGCACAGCCGCCCGCTACGGGTGCGGTAGAGGACCACGTCGTCCCCCATCAGTCGGCGCGTCACCACCGCACCGCGCCCGACCTCCGCACTCGTCCCGAGCGCGAACCAGCCGTCGGGGTACGGCAGCCGCGGCGTCCGCTCCGCCCGCGCCGGCCCGAGCCTCCTGAACCGTGCTTCTCGTCGCCGCGCCGCCCCACTCCATGGCTGCTGCACCCGTCTCACCCATCTCGCTCGCCCCATGGGCCCCTCAGCTCCCGCCGGCTGACCGTTCGGCCGTCCGTTCCCGGCGGCCCGCACGTCCCGCCCGCGGCGGCCCTCGTCCCCGCGAGCGTTCCGAACGGCACCGGCCGACCGGGGCGTTGTCCCGCCGGCTCACCGAAATGCGTGAACGGTGACGCATGGGTGAGCGAGCGCGCGACGGGCGCGTTCGAGGGGCGGGGGACGGGAACGGGGTCCGGGCCGCGGGGCGCGGTCGCGGGGGGCGAGCGGTCGACCGCGGACTTTCCGTCGCCTGGCGCGGCCCACGCGGGGCATACGGGACATACGGGGCGCGCGGGGCGTGCGAAAGGCCCCCCGAACCCGCCGTGTACGACGGTATTCGAGGGGCCTTTCGACGATCAGCGGTTCATCGCCGGGCGAGGTGGTCCCAGGCTCCGGTCTGAATGTGTCGGGTGAAGGCGCCGAACCTGCTCCGGCTGGTCAGCATGACCCGATCCGGGGCGTCGCTCTCGCGGAGTGCAATGAAGTCGCCGAACTCGGCGATTTCAACGCACTCCTCGCCTCCGGCGCCGGAGAACGAGGATTTCTGCCACTTCGGTTCCATGTCTGGCATTCTCACAGTTCTCGTGCGATGTGATGGATGAGGTGCCGTGACTCCGTCATGTCGAGCGAAGCCGCTACGGCATTGTCGAGCAGTGCCCCGTACCTTTTGAGTTCCATACGGGCTCCGAGAAAGAGACCACCCAGCACGCTGTCTATGCGTATGGTGTCTAGCTCGGGCACTGGCCCCGCCGCATAGAGCACCGACTGTGTCGCCTCGATGAAGTCCTCGCAGGTGAACGGTATGACGCGGATGGCCACCCCGGGCCGGTCGGTCGCCTCGATGAGCGCTTCCAACTGTGCTCTGGCCACCTGTCGGCCACCAAAGCGCATACGCAGCGCCGCCTCGTGGATGATCGCCTCGAACGGGGGTGGATCGGTGCGCTCCAAAATGCCACGCCGGCGCATTCGGTGCGCGACTCGGATGTTCAGTTCATCGGCGCTGAGGGTCGGAATGTGGCCGCTACAGACGGCCCGCGCGTACTCCTCGGTCTGGAATACGCCGGGCAGCGTCACGGAATGCATTGTGCGCAGCGCCGTGGCATGGTGTTCGAGTTCCGCGATGTCCAGGAAGCCGGGCGCGAGCACATTGCGGTACTCATCCCACCAGTATTGGCCACGGTGTTCCCTGGCGATGGCGCACAATGCGTCAAGCAGTGTCTCGTCGGCGCCCCCGTAGAACGCGGCCAGCCGCCTGATGCGCTCCTCGGACACCCCGATCTTGCCCGCCTCTATGTGGCTGATCTTCGCCTGGTCCGTGGACAGGTGGCCGGCCGCCTCGCGCGCCGTCTTGCCTGCTGCGTCGCGTAACTTCCGTAGCTCAGCACCCAATCGCACCTGGCGTGCGGTCGGGTTCTCCCTCGCTGGCATGGCACCTTCCCCAGTTCTGATCGAAGCCCTGGGCGTACCGTGCCATGCTTCCCCACATCCCCACCAGCCGAGTTAACGACCTTGCTACGGGGCAGAGTTGGCACCCTGGCGGAACCGCGCCCACCCCGAACCGGCAGCCACCTCACCCGTTCCACCAGCACCACGTCTCACAGCAGTCACACCCGCCCCGTCGCGTGGCGCGACCGGGACGCCGGGCCGAGGCCGTGGCCGTGCGACGGGCTGGAGACGGCATCGCGCACGAGGAGACGTGCGAGCGCTTGGGGAAACGAGCCGGGCGTAACGAGCCGGGAGTGCGGAACCCCCGCCCCGACGGCTGCTGCCCCCTCACCGGTGGTACTTGTGCAGATCCTCCGTCGTCAGCCCGAACGTGCTCCGCACGTTGATCGAGCTGTAGCTGGCCCGGGCGCCGCTCGCCTGTTCCCTGCGGGCCTGTTCGATGCGGAGTTCGTCCGCCGACTCGCCGCGCACCCCGCCGCGGCGGCGCAGCTTGATGGTCAGGCCCACGACCGTGCCGATCATTCCGCCCACGAACAACATCACAGTGATCACGTCGTCCCCCGTGTCCTCGATGCGTGTACCTCACAGTAACCGCAGAGGTCTGCCGGACGGGGCGATCCGGGCCGGCCGGCGCCCCGGGCCGGCCGGCGCCCCGGGCCGGGCGTGCGGGTGGCCGCGTCCGGGCGGGCAGGGCGCTCTTCGGCCACGGTGGCCGACCGTGCCGCGTTCGCGCCTCCTCGCGGGCGTACGGGGCCGTTTCGGCGCAACGCGAAGGGCCGGCGCCCTCCCCAAGGAGAGCGCCGGCCCTTCGCGTACACCCGCGCACGACGGCGCCACCCGCACTCGACGCGCGCGAGCGCTGCGTACGAGGGGGAGTCAGGCGCCCGGTGGGGTCAGGTCAGAGGACCCGGACCGCGCCCGTCGGCATGTCGTAGCTCATGCTGCGCTGGACCACGCCGGTGTTGGAGTTCTGGGCGCCGATGAACTGGCCGCCGCCGATGTAGACCGCCACGTGGTAGGCGCTGCCCGCGCTGCCCCAGTAGAGGATGTCGCCGGGCTGGAGGTTGCTCAGCGAGACCTGGGTGCCGGTGACGGACTGGTCCTGCGAGACGCGCGGCAGGTTGATGTTGACCTGGCGGAAGGCCATGCTCGTCAGGCCGGAGCAGTCGTACGAGGACGGGCCCATCGCGCCGGGCACGTACGCCTTGCCGACCTGCGCCTTGAGGAAGGCGATCACCGTGGCCGCGTTGCCGCTGCCCGTCGAGGTGGACGGGGCCTGCGTCTGCGAGGTGGCCGGGGTGCTGGAGGAGGACGGGGCGTCGGAGCTGTTGCCCGTGCTCGCCGTGCTCGTCGAGCTGGCGGTGCTGGTCGCGCTGTTGGTGCTGAGCGTGGTGCGCTCGGAGGTGCGGGAGGCGCGTTCGCGGGCCTCCTCCGCGGCGGCGGCGCGCTTGGCGGCGGCGCGCTCGGCGCGCTCCTTCGCCTCCTTGGCCTTGCGGTCGGCCTCGGACTTGGCCTTCTTCGCCTCGGCGCGCGCCTTGTCGGCGGCCTGCTCCTGCTGGTCCTGGAGCTGGTAGCCGTGTGCGGCCTGCGCGGTGGCGTCGGCGGACTGGGCCGCGGTCAGCGCCAGGTCGGCGGTGAACGTGGGCAGTTCCTGCGTGGTCTCGGCCGCGGTGGGCTCGGCCGCGGAGGCCGAGACGGCAGTTCCGGCCACCGTGAGCGTGAGGAGGCCACCGGTCACCCCTGCGCGAAGTGCCCGCGAAGAAGCGGAGCGACGGGGCTTCCGGTGGCTGGGTATGTGAGCGGTCTGGGACATGGGAACAACGGCTATCAGTATGCAGAGGTTGACCACAACAAACGTGGCGCTCGCCACAATTGACGTGCGCACGCCTAGATTTCGGCCAAGTTGATCTTGAAGGCCCTCGGTTGCCGCCTGTCCGATTTTCGCGATCATGCGCATACGCATGGCTTTTGACGGTCAACAGACTTCCCGGGCGCGCCTATCACCATCGGGTGATGGCTGCCAAGGGTCGCCGCGGAATCGAGATCTCGAACGAGTGACGATGTGTCACACGTCACACCGTGGCCCCTCGTGAATGGAGGCGCGAGCCGACGATCTTCGGCCGCGCCGCGGGGCGTTGCGCGCCGAGCGCCTCCGCCGTGACCCCTATATCAGGTCGTACGATTCGTGGCCAATTTGCATGCATGTACCACTCCTTGGTAGTGCAGGCCCGTCCTGACCAGCGGTAACACCCTTGATTATCACCATTGGTGATCGCTCGACCGCTTCCCGTGGAAGGGTCACCGCTCATCCGACTTCATGATCGTTCGTCAGGTGGTGGAGATCACAAACTCGGTCCCGCACCCCGTGTCGCAGATCACAAGGTGGCAGGCATAGGATGCAGGCGAATCGGGCTTGTGAACTGCCTCACATGTTCGCGATCTTTTGGGCAGTGAGCGCGCCCGACGCAGCCCTCCCCCGCCGGGGGAGCCCAGCAGTCATCGTCGACTGAGAGGAGCGAGGAGCGGTGAACGCCTATGCGCCCATCCTCGTACTAGGAGCCCTCGGGGCAGGCTTTGCGATCTTCTCCGTGGTGGCGGCCACGATCATCGGCCCCAAGCGCTACAACCGGGCGAAGCTCGAAGCCTACGAGTGCGGCATCGAGCCGACCCCGCAGCCGGCCGGCGGCGGGCGTTTCCCCATCAAGTACTACCTGACGGCGATGCTCTTCATCGTCTTCGACATCGAGATCGTCTTCCTATATCCCTGGGCCGTCACCTTCGACGCGCTCGGCTTGTTCGGGCTCGTGGAGATGCTCCTCTTCGTGCTCACCGTCTTCGTCGCGTACGCCTACGTCTGGCGCCGCGGCGGCCTGGAATGGGACTAACGGAAGCGGGAGGAGCGACAAGCCATGGGTATCGAAGAGAAACTGCCGAGCGGTTTCCTGCTCACGACCGTGGAGAGCGCCGCAGGGTGGGTCCGTAAGTCCTCGGTCTTCCCGGCCACCTTCGGCCTCGCCTGCTGTGCGATCGAGATGATGACCACCGGAGCCGGCCGCTACGACCTCGCCAGGTTCGGCATGGAGGTCTTCCGCGGCTCGCCCCGGCAGGCCGACCTGATGATCGTCGCCGGCCGGGTCAGCCAGAAGATGGCGCCCGTGCTGCGGCAGGTCTACGACCAGATGCCGAACCCCAAGTGGGTGATCTCGATGGGCGTGTGCGCCTCGTCCGGCGGGATGTTCAACAACTACGCCATCGTGCAGGGCGTCGACCACATCGTCCCGGTCGACATCTACCTGCCCGGCTGCCCGCCCCGGCCCGAGATGCTGCTCGACGCCATCCTCAAGCTCCACCAGAAGATCCAGGGCGGCAAGCTCGGCGTCAACCGCGAGCAGGCCGCGCGCGAGGCGGAGGAAGCGGCGCGCAACGCGCTCCCGCTGATCGAGATGAAGGGGCTGCTGCGGTGAGCGAGCACAGCGGGCCGACCGGCACCAACCCCGACCAGGACGTGAACGCCAACAACCTGCCCGGCCAGCGCGGCGACGGTGGCGAGGTCATCGGCACCAGGCGCGGCATGTTCGGCGCCAACAACGGCGGCGACACCACCGGCTACGGCGGCCTGGTGCGCACCGTGCGGCTGCCGGGCGCGGCCAGTCGCCCCTACGGCGGGCCGGACGGCGCCACCGGGTACGGCGTCTTCGACGAGATCGCCGACGAACTCGAAGGCGCACTCGACGAGCAGGGACTGCTCCCGGAGAACGCCATCGAGAAGACCGTGGTGGACCGCGGCGAGCTGACCTTCCACATCGCCCGCGAGCACCTGCCGCGCGTCGCCCGTACGCTCCGCGACGACCCGGCGCTCCGCTTCGAGCTGTGCACCGGCGTCAGCGGCGTGCACTTCCCCGGCGACACCGGCCGTGAGCTGCACGCCGTCTACCACCTGCGTTCGCTCACCCACAACCGGTTGATCCGCCTTGAGGTGAGCGCCCCCGACCGGGACCCCCACGTGCCCTCGATCGTCGACGTCTATCCGACCAACGACTGGCACGAGCGCGAGGCGTACGACTTCTTCGGCCTCATCTTCGACGGCCACCCCGCCCTCACGCGGATCATGATGCCCGACGACTGGCAGGGCTTCCCGCAGCGCAAGGACTACCCGCTCGGCGGCATCCCCGTCGAGTACAAGGGCGCGCAGATCCCGGCTCCCGACCAGCGGAGGTCGTACAGCTAATGAGCACCTCGCACGCCCACCCCACGTCAGGGCCGGCCCCGGCCGATGCCGAGCCGTCCTCGTCGGCGCCGCGCGAGACCACCGAGGGCACCGTCTACACGGTCACCGGTGGCGACTGGGACGAGATCGCCGCCGCCGCGGCCCGTACCGACGACGAGCGGATCATCGTCAACATGGGTCCGCAGCACCCCTCCACGCACGGCGTGCTGCGGCTGATCCTGGAGATCGACGGCGAGACGGTCACCGAGGCCCGCTGCGGCATCGGCTACCTGCACACCGGCATCGAGAAGAACCTGGAGTTCCGCACCTGGACCCAGGGCACCACCTTCGTGACCCGCATGGACTACCTGACCTCGTTCTACAACGAGGCCGCGTACTGCCTGGCGGTGGAGAAGCTGCTCGGCATCGAGGACCAGATCCCCGACCGGGCCTCGGTGATCCGGGTGCTGCTCATGGAGCTCAACCGGCTCTCCTCACACCTGGTGTGCATCGCCACCGGCGGCATGGAACTCGGCGCCACCACGGTCATGGTCTACGGCTTCCGCGACCGCGAAATGATCCTGGACGCCTACGAGTTGATCACCGGGCTGCGCATGAACCACGCGTTCATCCGCCCCGGCGGCCTCGCCCAGGACCTGCCGCCCGGCGCCGTCGAGCACCTGCGGGAACTGCTGAAGAAGCTCCGCAAGAACCTCCCGCAGTACGACAAGCTCGCCACCGGCAACCCGGTCTACAAGGCCCGCCTCCAGGACATCGGCTACCTGGACCTGGCCGGCTGCATGGCGCTCGGCGTCACCGGACCGGTGCTGCGCTCCGCGGGACTCCCGCACGACCTGCGCAAGACGCAGCCGTACAGCGGTTACGAGAACTACGAGTTCGACGTCCCCACCGTGGACACCTGCGACGCCTACGGCCGGTTCCTGATCCGGGTCGAGGAGATGCACCAGTCGCTGCGCATCGTCGAACAGTGCCTGGACCGGCTGGAACCGGGCCCCGTGATGGTCGGCGACAAGAAGATCGCCTGGCCCGCGCAGCTCGCCCTCGGCCCGGACGGGCTCGGCAACTCGCTGGACCACATCAAGAAGATCATGGGCACCTCGATGGAGGCCCTGATCCACCACTTCAAGCTGGTCACCGAGGGCTTCCGGGTCCCGCCGGGCCAGGCGTACGCGGCCGTCGAGTCGCCCAAGGGCGAACTGGGCGTGCACGCCGTCAGCGACGGCGGCACCCGCCCCTACCGGGTCCACTTCAGGGACCCCTCCTTCACCAACCTCCAGGCCATGGCGGCGATGTGCGAGGGCGGCCAGGTCGCCGACGTCATCGTGGCCGTGGCGTCCCTCGACCCCGTGATGGGAGGCGTCGACCGGTGAGCGGTGCACATGACGTAGCGCTGGGCATGCCCCAGTTGCCGGCCCCCGACTACCCGGCCGAGGTACGGGCCAGGCTGGCGGCCGACGCCGCGGAGGTGATCGCCCGCTACCCCGACAGCCGCTCCGCGCTGCTGCCCCTGCTGCACCTGGTGCAGTCCGAGGAAGGGCACGTCAGCCGCACCGGCGTGCGGTTCTGCGCCGAGGTCCTGGAGCTGACCACCGCCGAGGTCACCGCGGTCGCCACCTTCTACTCCATGTACCGGCGCAAGCCCAGCGGCGACTACCAGGTCGGGGTCTGCACCAACACGCTGTGCGCGGTGCTCGGCGGCGACGCGATCTTCGAGGCGCTCCAGGAGCACCTGGGCGTCGGCAACAACGAGACCACCGGCGACGGCAAGGTCACCCTCGAACACATCGAGTGCAACGCCGCTTGCGACTTCGCCCCCGTCGTCATGGTCAACTGGGAGTTCTTCGACGGTCAGACCGTCGAGTCGGCCAAGGCCCTCGTCGACGACCTGCGCGCCGGCCGCACCGTGCACCCCACCCGGGGCGCGCCGCTGTGCACGTACAAGGAGACGGCGCGCATCCTGGCCGGCTTCCCCGACGAGCGGCCCGGCGCGGTGGCGGCCAGCGGTGGCGCGGGCCCCGCCTCGCTGGTCGGGCTCAAGCTCGCCAAGGGCGAGGCGGCTCCCGGCAAGGTCGTCGCCCCGCGCGGCGAGCGCGCCCCCACCGAGCCGGCCCCGCCCGGCCCCGGCCAGCAGGCGCCCGAGTCCCACCCCAGCTCGCACGACGCGCCGCGGCCCACCGCCGCATCCGACCCCAACCACCCCACAGGGCCCGTGGCCGAGGAGGGGGAGTGATGACCGTGTCCACCGAAACCGGCGGCACAGCCCAGCCCGACACCGGCGGCGCGAGCCCCGAGAAGCTGCTCGCCCCGGTGCTCTCCGCGCTCTGGGACGAACCCGAGTCCTGGACGCTGGAGACCTACCGGCGCTACGAGGGGTACGAGGGACTGCGCAAGGCGCTGGCCATGCCACCCGACGACGTCATCGCGTACGTGAAGGAGTCGGGGCTGCGCGGGCGCGGCGGTGCCGGCTTCCCCACCGGGATGAAGTGGCAGTTCATCCCGCAGGGCGACGGCAAGCCGCACTACCTGGTCGTCAACGCCGACGAGTCCGAACCCGGCACCTGCAAGGACATCCCCCTCCTCTTCGCCAATCCGCACGCGCTGATCGAAGGCATGATCATCGCCTGCTACGCCATCCGCTCCCAGCACGCCTTCATCTACCTCCGCGGCGAGGTCGTCCCCGTGCTGCGGCGGCTGCACGAGGCCGTGCGCGAGGCATACGCGGCCGGCTACCTCGGCCGTGACGTCCTCGGCAGCGGGCTCGACCTCGACATCACGGTGCACGCCGGCGCCGGGGCGTACATCTGCGGTGAAGAGACCGCGCTGCTCGACTCGCTCGAAGGACGTCGCGGCCAACCCCGGCTCCGGCCGCCCTTCCCGGCCGTCGCGGGCCTGTACGCGTGCCCCACCGTGGTGAACAACGTCGAATCCATCGCGTCCGTTCCCGCGATCCTGAACAAGGGCAAGGACTGGTTCAGGTCGATGGGCAGCGAGAAGTCGCCCGGCTTCACGCTCTACTCGCTCTCCGGCCACGTCGCCCGCCCCGGCCAGTACGAGGCGCCGCTCGGCATCACGCTGCGCCAACTCCTCGACCTGAGCGGCGGCATCCGCCCCGGCCACCGACTGAAGTTCTGGACCCCGGGCGGCTCCTCCACACCGCTGCTCACCGACGAGCACCTGGACGTCCCGCTGGACTACGAGGGCGTCGGCGCCGCCGGCTCCATGCTCGGCACCAAGGCCCTCCAGTGCTTCGACGAGACGACCTGCGTGGTGCGCGCCGTCACCCGCTGGACCGAGTTCTACGCGCACGAGTCCTGCGGCAAGTGCACGCCCTGCCGCGAAGGCACGTACTGGCTCGTCCAGTTGCTGCGCGACATCGAGGCCGGCAAGGGCCGCGCCGAGGACCTCGACAAGCTCCAGGACATCGCCGACAACATCAACGGCAAGTCCTTCTGCGCCCTCGGCGACGGCGCCGCGAGCCCCATCTTCTCCTCGCTCAAGTACTTCCGCGAGGAGTACGAGCAGCACCTCGGCGGCCGGGGCTGCCCCTTCGACCCGGCCAGGTCCGTGGCCTGGGCCGACGACCACACCAACGCCCACCTGGAGGTGAACGCGTGACCGTCACGACCACGGGAGCCAGCAGTGGTTCCACCGCGGGCCCCTCCTCCGGCGGCGCTGCGGCGGTGCCGCCCGAGGACCTGGTCTCCCTGACCATCGACGGCGCCCCGATCAGCGTGCCCAAGGGCACCCTGGTCATCCGCGCGGCCGAACTCCTCGGCATCGAGATCCCGCGCTTCTGCGACCATCCGCTGCTCGACCCGGCGGGCGCCTGCCGGCAGTGCATCGTGGAGGTCGAGGGCCAGCGCAAGCCGATGGCCTCCTGCACCATCACCTGCACCGACGGCATGGTCGTCAAGTCGCAGCTCAGCTCGCCGGTGGCGGAGAAGGCCCAGCGCGGCGTGATGGAACTGCTGCTCATCAACCACCCGCTGGACTGCCCGGTCTGCGACAAGGGCGGCGAGTGCCCGCTCCAGAACCAGGCCATGTCCACCGGCGACCCGGAGAGCCGGTTCGAGGGGCAGAAGCGCACCTTCGCCAAGCCGGTGCCCATCTCCACCCAGGTGCTGCTCGACCGCGAGCGCTGCGTGCTGTGCGCCCGCTGCACCCGCTTCTCGAACCAGATCGCCGGCGACCCGATGATCGAACTCGTCGAGCGCGGCGCACTCCAGCAGGTCGGCACCGGCGAGGGCGACCCCTTCCAGTCGTACTTCTCCGGCAACACCATCCAGATCTGCCCGGTGGGCGCGCTGACCTCGGCCGCCTACCGGTTCCGCTCCCGCCCCTTCGACCTGGTCTCGTCGCCCAGCGTCTGCGAGCACTGCGCCGGCGGCTGCGCCACCCGCACCGACCACCGGCGCGGCAAGGTCATGCGGCGGCTGGCCGCCAACGACCCCGAGGTCAACGAGGAGTGGATCTGCGACAAGGGCCGGTTCGCCTTCCGGTACGCGCAGCGGCCCGACCGGCTCACCACCCCGCTGGTGCGCAACGCCGACAGCGGCGAACTTGAGCCGGCGAGCTGGCCCGAGGCGCTGGCGGCGGCGGCCAGCGGACTGATCGGGGCGCGCGGCCGGGCCGGCGTGCTGGCCGGTGGCCGGCTGACCGTCGAAGACGCGTACGCCTACGCCAAGTTCGCCCGGGTCGCGCTCGACACCAACGACGTGGACTTCCGGGCCAGGGCGCACAGCGGCGAGGAGGCCGACTTCCTCGCCGCGCAGGTCGCCGGCCGCGGGCGGGACCTGGACGGCCGGGGTCTGACCAACGCGACCCTGGAGGCGGCGCCGGCCGTACTGCTGGTCGGGTTCGAGGCCGAGGAGGAGGCGCCCGGGGTCTTCCTGCGGCTGCGCAAGGCCCACCGCAAGCACGGGCAGCGCACCTTCGGCCTCGCCCCGTACGCCACCCGCGGACTCACCAAGGCCGGCGGCACGCTGCTGCCCGCCGCGCCCGGCACCGAGACCGAGTGGCTGGACGCACTGGCCGGCGGCGTCGGCCTGGACGAGGCGGGGCAGCGGGCGGCCGACGCGCTGCGCGCCGACGGCGCCGCCATCGTGGTCGGCGAGCGCCTGGCGACCGTGCCCGGCGCGCTCACCGCCGCCGTCCGGCTGGCCACCGCCACCGGCGCCACCCTGGCCTGGATCCCGCGCCGGGCCGGCGAACGCGGCGCCATCGAGGCCGGCGCGCTGCCCGGGCTGCTGCCCGGCGGCCGGCCCGCAACGAGCCCGCGCGCCCGCGAGGAGGTCGCCGAGGTGTGGCGGCTGCGGGAGCTGCCGGCCCGGCACGGGCGCGACACCACACAGATCATCGAGGCCGCCGCGGACGGCGAACTCGGCGCGCTGCTCGTCGGCGGCGTCGAGGTGGCCGACCTGCCGGACCCGGCCCGCGCGCTGGCCGCGCTGGACGCGGTGCCGTTCCTGGTCAGCCTGGAGCAGCGGCCCTCCGAGGTCACCGACCGGGCGGACGTGGTGCTGCCGGTGGCGGCCGTCGTCGAGAAGTCCGGCACCTTCCTCAACTGGGAGGGGCGGGCCAGGCCGTTCGAGGCCGCGGTCAAGCCCGACCAGATGGTGCGCCGCCACGTCCAGCCCGACGGCCGGGTGCTGCACATGCTCGCCGACGCGCTGGACGCGCCGATCGCCCTGCCCGACGTGCGCGCCGCGCGCCGCGAACTCGACCGGCTCGGCGGCTGGGACGCGGCACAGACCGCCGTCACCACCCCGACGGCGCCGGTCGGCGCGTCGCTGCCGCGCCCGGAAGCAGGTCAAGCGGTGCTCGCCGGCCATCGGCTGCTGCTCGACCAGGGCCGGCTCCAGGACGGCGACGAGGCGCTGGCCGGCACCCGGCACGCCGCGGTGGCCCGGCTGTCCGCCGCGACCGCCGCCGAGGCCGGTGCCCGCGACGGGCAGCCGCTGCTGGTGCGCGGCCCGGCCGGCACGGTGACGCTGCCGCTGGTGGTCACGGACATGCCCGATCGCGTGGTGTGGCTGCCGCTCCAGTCGGTCGGCGGCGGCGCCCAGCGTGATCTGGGCGTACGCACCGGCGAGTTGGTCTCGATCGCCGCGGCCCCGCCGCAGCCCGGCACGGAGGTGGAGGGATGAACGGCATCGCCACTGGCGCATACGCCGACCTGCCGAATCTCGCGGCAGAGGACCTGTCGATGTTCGGGAACGACCCGTGGTGGCTGGTGGTCATCAAGGCGGTCTTCTGCTTCGCGTTCCTGATGGTGACCGTGCTGATCTCCATCGTGATGGAGCGCAAGGTCGTCGCCTGGATGCAACTGCGCATCGGCCCCAACCGGCACGGTCCGTGGGGCATGTTGCAGTCCCTCGCGGACGGCGTGAAGCTGATGCTCAAGGAAGACATCATCGTCAAGCGGGCGGACAAGGCGGTCTACGTACTCGCCCCGATCGTCTCCGCGATCCCCGCCTTCATGGCTGTGGCCGTCATCCCGTTCGGCCCGGCCGGCAACGAGATCTCCATCTTCGGCGAGCGCACCACGATGCAGCTCACCGACCTGCCGATCGCCGTCCTGTACATCCTGGCCACCGCATCGGTCGGGATCTACGGCATCGTGCTGGCCGGCTGGTCGTCCGGCTCGACCTACCCGCTGCTCGGCGGGCTCCGCTCGTGCGCCCAGATGATCAGCTACGAGATCGCGATGGGCCTGGCGTTCGCCGCGGTCTTCCTGCACTCGGGGTCGATGTCCACCTCGGCCATCGTCGAGTCGCAGCAGGACCGGTGGTACGCGCTCCTGCTGCCGGTCTCCTTCATCATCTACATCATCGCGATGGTCGGCGAGACCAACCGGGCCCCGTTCGACATGCCCGAGTCCGAGGGCGACCTGGTCGGCGGCTTCAACACCGAGTACTCGTCCATCAAGTTCGCGATGTTCATGCTCGCCGAGTACATCAACATGGTCACCGTCTCGATGGTGGCGGTCACCCTCTTCCTCGGCGGCTGGCGGGCCCCGTACCCGATCAGCACAGTCTGGGAGGGCGCCAACCACGGCTGGTGGCCGATGCTCTGGTTCACCGGGAAGCTGGTCGTGCTGCTCTTCGGCTTCGTCTGGCTGCGGGCGACGCTGCCGCGGGTGCGCTACGACCAGTTCATGAAGCTGGGCTGGAAGGTCCTCATCCCCGTCTCCATGGTGTGGCTGATGCTGGTCGCCACGGTGCGGGCGCTGCGCAACGAGGACTACGAGTTCCAGGACATCGTGCTGTACGTCGGCGGCGCCGTCCTCGCGCTGCTCCTGCTCTCCTTCGTCTGGGACGTGTACCGCGACCGGGAGGAGCAGCGCGCCGCCGAACAGGCCCCGCCAGAACCCGCCTTCGACCCGCTGGCCGGCGGATTCCCCGTACCGCCGCTGCCCGGGCAGACCCTGCCGCCCGTACCACGACGCCGGCCGCGCCACGAGCGCGAGCTCATTGTCAGTGGTGGGGGAGACACTGTCAGTGACGGAAAGGAGGCGGGCGGTGCCTGACGTTCAGGAGGCAGTCCCCCGGGGGGCGACCCCCGTACCCCCGGCGCAGGAGGAGGCCGACCGTGCCTGACTTCCAGAATCCGGTGGCCGGCTTCGGCGTGACCTTCCAGGCCATGTTCAAGAAGCGGCTGACCGAGCAGTATCCCGAGCAGAAGAAGCCCACGCAGCCCCGCTTCCACGGCCGCCACCAGCTCAACCGGCACCCGGACGGGCTGGAGAAGTGCATCGGCTGCGAGCTGTGCGCCTGGGCCTGCCCGGCCGACGCGATCTACGTGGAGGGCGCGGACAACACCGAGGAGGAGCGCTACTCCCCGGGCGAGCGGTACGGCCGCGTCTACCAGATCAACTACCTGCGCTGCATCCTGTGCGGCCTGTGCGTCGAGGCGTGCCCGACCCGGGCGCTGACCATGACGAACGAGTACGAACTGGCCGACCGGACCCGCGAGTCGCTCATCTACACCAAGGAAGAGCTGCTCGCCGGCCTCCAGGAGGGCATGGTCGAATCGCCGCACTCGATCTTCCCCGGCACCGACGAGCAGGACTACTACCGCGGCCTGGTCACCGAGGCCGCGCCCGGCACGGTGCGGCAGGTCGCGGTCAGCAAGGGCGAGCGGCCGGCGGACGCGGACCCGGGCGCGGAGCCGGCGGGCGGCGCATCCGCCGAGGCCGGGTCCGCCGACGGCCGCGCGGCCGAGCAGCACAAGGGGGCCACGGCGTGAGCACACTGGCCGCGGCGGCCTCCACCACCTCCACCGGCGAGGCCGTCCAGTTCTGGATCCTGGGCACCGTCGCCGTGCTCGGCGCACTCGCCACCATCCTGCTGAAGAAGGCGGTGCACTCCGCCCTCTCGCTCGCCGGGACCATGATCATCCTGGCGGTCTTCTACCTCGCCAACGGCGCGTACTTCCTCGGCGTCGTGCAGATCGTCGTCTACACCGGCGCGATCATGATGCTCTTCCTCTTCGTCGTGATGCTCGTCGGCGTCACCGCGGCCGACTCCGTCAAGGAGACGATCAAGGGGCAGCGGTGGCTGGCCGCCGGCTGCGGCCTCGGCTTCGGCATCCTGCTGGTCGCCGGCATCGGCAACGCCTCGCTGAAGACCTCGCAGGGGCTCGGCCAGGCCAACGCCGGCGGCAACGTCGAGGGCCTGGCCGAGCTCATCTTCACCAAGTACGTCTTCGCGTTCGAGATCACCGGCGCCCTGCTGATCACCGCGGCGGTCGGCGCGATGGTGCTCACCCACCGCGAGCGCACCGAACGCGCCAAGACCCAGCGCGAGTTGGCGACCCACCGGATCCGCGAGGGCCGCCAGCTCACCCCGCTGCCCGCGCCCGGCGTCTACGCCAGGCACAACGCGGTGGACGTCCCCGGCCTGCTGCCCGACGGCACCCCGTCCGAGCAGACGGTCAACGCCACGCTGCGCGGCCGGGGCCAGATCCGCGACGTGTCCGGCGCCGCGCTGGCCGAGCTCGCCGCACTGGAACAGCGCTCCGAGGAGTGGCTTGAGCGCTCCGGGGACGCCGAGGGCGGCCCGACCGGTGCGCGCACACCGTCCGCCCGCAACGGGTCGGCCGCCTCGGCCGCCGACCCGGCCAGGGCCGAGGAGGAGGTCAAATGAACCCGGTCAACTACCTCTACCTGGCCGCCCTGTTGTTCACCATCGGCGCGACGGGGGTGCTGATCCGGCGGAACGCGATCGTCGTGTTCATGTGCATCGAGCTGATGCTGAACGCCTGCAACCTGGCGTTCGTCACCTTCTCCCGGATGCACGGCAACCTCGACGGACAGATCGTGGCCTTCTTCACGATGGTCGTCGCCGCGGCCGAGGTCGTCATCGGCCTCGCGATCATCGTGTCGATCTTCCGCTCCCGCCACTCGGCCTCGGTCGACGACGCCAGCCTGATGAAGCTGTAAGGGGTAGCGACAGTGGAGAACCTCATCGGATGGCTCATCGCGGCGCCACTGATCGGCGCGGGCGTGCTGCTGTGCGGCGGCAAGCGGCTGGACCGCGTCGGCCACTGGCTCGGCACCCTGCTCGCCGCGGCCTCCTTCGCCATCGGCGCGCTGCTCTTCTTCGACATGCTGGGCGAGGACGAGCACCACCGGGCCATGCACCAGCACCTCTTCAGTTGGATCCCGGTCGAGGGCTTCCAGGCGGACGTCGCCTTCCAGCTCGACCAGTTGTCGATGACCTTCGTCCTGCTGATCACGGGCGTGGGCACGCTGATCCACCTGTACTCGATCGGCTACATGGAGCACGACGAGCGGCGCCGGCGCTTCTTCGGCTACCTCAACCTGTTCCTCGCGGCGATGCTGCTGCTCGTCCTCGCCGACAACTACCTGCTGCTGTACGTCGGTTGGGAGGGCGTCGGCCTCGCCTCGTACCTGCTGATCGGCTTCTGGCAGCACAAGCCGAGCGCGGCCACGGCGGCCAAGAAGGCGTTCCTGGTCAACCGGGTCGGCGACGTCGGCCTGTCCATCGCGATCATGCTGATGTTCACCACCTTCGGCACCTTCGCCTTCGGGCCGGTGCTGGCGGCGACCGGTGAGACCGGTGAGGGCAAGCTGACCGCGATCGGGCTGATGCTGCTGCTCGCGGCGTGCGGCAAGTCGGCGCAGGTGCCGCTCCAGTCCTGGCTGGGGGACGCGATGGAGGGCCCGACCCCGGTCTCGGCCCTCATCCACGCCGCCACCATGGTCACCGCCGGCGTCTACCTGATCACCCGCTCCGGCGCGATCTTCAACGCCGCGCCCGACGCGCAGACCGCGGTGGTCACCGTCGGCGCGGTCACGCTGATCTTCGGTGCCATCGTCGGTTGCGCCAAGGACGACATCAAGAAGGCCCTGGCCGGCTCGACCATGTCGCAGATCGGGTACATGATCCTGGCCGCCGGCCTCGGCCCCATCGGCTACGTCTTCGCGATCATGCACCTGGTCACGCACGGCTTCTTCAAGGCCGGCCTCTTCCTCGGCGCGGGTTCCGTGATGCACGGGATGAACGACGAGGTCGACATGCGCAAGTACGGCGGCCTGCGGAAGTACATGCCGGTCACCTTCATCACCTTCGGCCTCGGCTATCTGGCGATCATCGGCTTCCCCGGTCTGTCCGGCTTCTTCTCCAAGGACAAGATCATCGAGGCGGCGTTCGCCAAGGGCGGCACCGAGGGCTGGATCCTGGGCGGCACGGCCCTGCTCGGCGCGGCCATCACCGCGTACTACATGACCCGCGTGATGCTGCTGACCTTCTTCGGCGAGGAGCGCTGGCGCAAGACGGCGACCCCATCGCCCGCCGCGCCCGGCGTCGAGCCGGCCGCCGAGACCCGCGGCGAGCACGCCGAGCCGCACCCGCACGAGTCGCCCAAGTCGATGACCATCCCCATGATCGTGCTGGCCTTCGGCTCGGTCTTCGCGGGTGGCCTGTTCAGCGTCGGCGACCGGTTCGTGCACTGGCTGGAGCCGGTCACCGGGCACGACCACGGCGACTCGCCGCTGAGCGCGACCACCGTCACGGCCGCCACGGTCGCGGTGCTCGTCGTCGGCGTCGCGCTCGCCTGGGCGCAGTACGGGCGCAAGCCGGTCCCGCGGGTCGCCCCGCGCGGCTCGCTGCTCACCCGCGCCGCCCGCCGCGACCTGCTCCAGGACGACTTCAACCACGTGGTCCTGGTGCGCGGCGGGGAGCACCTGACGCGCAGCCTGGTCTACGTCGACCACAAGCTGGTGGACGGCGTCGTGAACGGCACGGCGGCCTCGGTCGGCGGACTGTCCGGGCGGCTGCGGCGGATGCAGAACGGCTTCGCGCGCAGTTACGCGGTCTCGATGTTCGGCGGTACGGCGGTCCTGATCGCCGCGACCCTGCTGATGAGGGCGGTCTGACATGTCATTTCCCCTGCTGACGGCCACGGCCGTGGTGCCGGCGGCCGGCGCCATCGTCACCGCCGCCGTGCCCGCCGCGCAGCGCACCGCGGCCAAGTGGGTGGCCCTGCTGTTCTCGCTGGCCACTCTGGCGTTCGCGGCGGCCACCCTGGTCCGCTTCGACCCGGACAGCAACGACACCTACCAACTCACCGAGTCGCACGCCTGGATCGCGGACTTCGGCGTGCGGTACGAACTCGGGGTGGACGGCATCGGGGTGGTGCTGGTCGCGCTCACCGCGCTGCTCATCCCGTTCGTGATGCTCGCCGGGTGGCACGACGCGGACCCGCCGGAGCCGGCCGCAGGCGCTGGCGCCGCCGCGGAGGCCGATTCCATCAGCCACGGCCGGTGGCGCCCCACCCAGGGCTTCTTCGCGCTGATCCTGCTGGTCGAGGCGATGGTGATCCTCTCCTTCGAGGCCACCGACGTCTTCCTGTTCTACGTCTTCTTCGAAGCCATGCTGATCCCGATGTACTTCCTCATCGGCGGCTTCGGCGACCGGGCCGGCGCGCTGTCGGAGAGCGAGACGGCCACCCAGCGCAGCTACGCGGCGGTCAAGTTCCTGCTGTACAACCTGGCGGGCGGGCTGATCATGCTGGCCGCCGTCATCGGTCTGTACGCGGTCACCGCCGACGACCTGGGCAGCGGCACCTTCTCGCTGCAACAGATCGCGGAGGCCCGGGCCAGCGGCGAACTGTCCATCTCCACCAACACCGAACGGCTGCTGTTCCTCGGCTTCTTCTTCGCCTTCGCGGTGAAGGCCCCGCTGTGGCCGCTGCACACCTGGCTGCCGAACGCGATGGGCGAATCCACCGCGCCGGTCGCCGTGCTGATCACCGCGGTGGTCGACAAGGTCGGCACGTTCGCGATGCTCCGCTTCTGCCTCCAGCTCTTCCCGGAGGCCAGCAAGTGGGCCACGCCGGTGATCCTGGTGCTGGCGGTGATCAGCATCCTGTACGGGGCGCTGCTCGCGGTCGGCCAGCGGGACATCAAGCGGCTGGTGGCGTACGCCTCGATCTCGCACTTCGGCTTCATCATCATGGGCATCTTCGCGATGACCAGCCAGGGCCAGAGCGGCGCGACGCTGTACATGCTCAACCACGGGATCTCCACGGCCGCCCTGCTGTTGGTCGCCGGCTTCCTGATCAGTCGGCGCGGCTCGCGGCTGATCGCCGACTACGGCGGGGTGCAGAAGGTGGCCCCGGTCCTCGCCGGCACCTTCCTGATCGGCGGCCTGGCGACCCTGTCGCTACCGGGGCTCGCCCCGTTCGTCAGCGAGTTCCTGGTGCTGGTCGGCACCTTCAGCCGCTATCCGGCGATCGGCATCATCGCCACCGTCGGCATCGTGCTCGCCGCGCTGTACGTACTGGTCCTCTACCAGCGCACGATGACGGGCCCGGTCAAGGCCGGCGTGGAGAACATGCCCGACCTGAAGGCGCGCGAGCTGACCGTGGTGGTCCCGCTGATCGCCCTGCTGGTCTTCCTCGGCGTCTACCCGAAGCCGATCACCGAGATGGTCGACCCGGCCGTGGGCCACACCCTCTCCGTGGTCGACAAGCAGGACCCCAAGCCCGATGTCCCCGCACATGAGGTGGAGGCCGCGAAGTGAGCGCCGTGGCAGATCCCGGAACGGTCCACAGCCTGTGGACCACGGCGGCCGAGTCGCCGGAGAAGTTCGAGGCGCCGCACATCGAGTACGGCCAGCTCTCCCCCACGCTGATCATTCTCGGCGCGGCCATCGTGGGCGTACTGATCGAGGCGCTGCTGCCCCGCAAGGCGCGGTACGGGGCGCAGTTGCTCACCAGCGTGCTGGGCGTCGCCGGCGCGTTCGCCGCCGTCATCGGCCTGGCCGTCAGCGACTACGGCACCAGCAAGGCCCGGGTCGCGGCGGAGGGCGCCATCGCGGTGGACGGCCCGGCGCTCTTCCTCCAGGGCACCATCCTGCTGGTCTCGCTGGTCGCGGTCTTCACCTTCGCCGAGCGCCGGCTCGATCCGGCGGCGCACGGCAACCGGGTGGACTCGTTCGCGGCCCAGGCCGCGGCGGTGCCCGGCGGCGACGCCGAGCGGGAGGCCACCCGCGCAGGCTTCACCACCACCGAGGTCTTCCCGCTGCTGATGTTCGCGGTCGCCGGGCTGCTGGTCTTCCCCTCGGCCAACGACCTGCTGACGCTGTTCGTCGCCCTTGAGGTGTTCTCGCTGCCGCTGTACGTGCTGTGTGCGCTGGCCCGCCGCCAGCGGCTCATGTCACAGGAGTCGGCGGTCAAGTACTTCCTCCTCGGCGCGTTCTCCTCGGCGTTCCTGCTGTTCGGCATCGCCCTGCTGTACGGGTACGCGGGCTCGGTCAGCTACGCCCGGATCGCCGACGTGGTCGACGGCGAGGTCGCCGACATCACCCCGGCGCTGGCCCAGACGATGGGCAACGACGCACTGCTGCTGATCGGCGGCGCGATGGTGCTGATGGGGCTGCTCTTCAAGGTCGGCGCAGTGCCGTTCCACATGTGGACCCCGGACGTCTACCAGGGCGCCCCGACCCCGGTCACCGGCTTCATGGCGGCGGCCACCAAGGTCGCGGCCTTCGGCGCGCTGCTGCGCCTGTTGTACGTGGTGCTGCCGGGACTGCGGTGGGACTGGCGCCCGGTGATGTGGGGGGTGGCCATCGTCACCATGCTGGGCGGCGCGATCGTCGCGGTCACCCAGACCGACATGAAGCGGCTGCTCGCGTACTCCTCCATCGCCCACGCCGGCTTCATCCTGGCGGGCGTGATCGCCACCAACGAGCAGGGCGTCTCCTCGGTCCTCTTCTACCTGGCGGCCTACTCCTTCGTGACGCTGGGCGCGTTCGCCGTGGTCACGCTGGTGCGGGACGCGGGTGGCGAGGCCACCCACCTGTCGAAGTGGGCCGGGCTCGGCCGGCGTTCGCCACTGGTCGGGGCGGTCTTCGCGGTCTTCCTGCTGGCCTTCGCCGGCATCCCGCTCACCTCGGGATTCGCCGGCAAGTTCGCGGTCTTCAAGGCGGCGGCCGAGGGCGGCGCGGGCGCGCTGGTCGTGGTGGGCGTGGTGTCGTCGGCCATCGCCGCGTTCTTCTACATCCGGGTCATCGTGCTGATGTTCTTCAGCGAGCCCCGGGCGGACGGCCCCACGGTCGCGGTACCGAGCGTGCTGACCTCGTCGGCGATCGCCATCGGGGTCGCGGTCACGCTGGTGCTGGGCGTCGCGCCGCAGTACTTCCTGGAACTGGCCGGCGATGCGGGGGTCTTCGTACGGTAGCTCCCGCCCCGCCCCGGCGCCGCGCTGTGGCCTGTGAGTGCCGGCCAGCGGCGCCGCATGACGGCTTTCGGCCCGGCTCCTCCCGCTCGGTTCGGGAGGAGCCGCGTCTTTGGGGTGCGCGGGCCGGGGCCTGGCGGCCGGGCACGGGCCGTGGGGTGGCCGTACGCGGGCCCGCGGCGCGCGCGGGGCACGGGCGGGCCGGCTTGCGCGGGCCGCGGGCCGCGGGGCGTGGTGGCTTGTGCGGGCCGGGGCGGCTCGGGGCCAGGTGAGAGGGGCGCGGGGTCAGCCGCCGAGGCCGCCGGTGTTCTTGAGGTCGCCCAGGTCCCCGAGGTCGCCCAGGTCACCCAGGTCGGTGGGGAGGCCGGACGGGGTGGGGATGGCGTCGCCGGGCTTCGGCTGGAGGAAGACGTCGTTCTCGGAGAGCGCGTCCCAGTCGACGGTGAGGCTGCCGTCCGCGCCCGGCGTGACCTTGCCCATGGTGCGGTCGGTGTTGCCATCGGCGCACTTGAGCATCAGCGTGTTCTGCTGGTAGGTGCCGGTGCAGGCGCGCGGGCCCGCCAGGACTGCGGTCTTGTCCTTGATGACGAGCACCAGGCGCTGCCCGTCGCCGGCGTCCTTGGTCAGGTACGTGCCCTCGACCTTCGCGCCCTCGCCGGCGTCGTCCGCCGGCGCATCGCTCGGCTGCTGCTCGGCCCCCGTGGGCGTCTGCTTCGCCTTGTCGCCGTCCTTGTCGCCGTCGCCGTCACTGCTGCCGCACCCCGTGACGAGCAGGGCGGCGAGGACCGACGCACCAGCGATCGTGGCTGCCTTGCGCACGCGCTTCTCCATCCGTTCCGACCGCCCCGTCCCCCGGAACGGCCGCTGTACTTGGTCAGGAGCCTGACAACGTAGCAGCAGGCCCGCCCGCGCCAGCGGCCGGACGGGCCGCGGGCGGCGGGACGGGGCATCTGGTGGCCGCTTGGCGTACGGGGCCGGACGGACGGGGGCCGGAGGCCGTACCACCGGTGGGCAGTTGGTGTGCAGCCGGTGTGCAGCCGATCGGCGTTCGGCGGGCGCCCGGCGGGCGTTGGGTGGGGCGACGGCGGGTCAGCCGGCGGCGGTGATCTGGCCGGTGACCTCGCCGAGGCCGATGCGCACGCCGTCCGGGCCGGGGGCCCAGGCGGTGATCGTGACCTCGTCGCCGTCTTCGAGGAAGGCCCGCTTGCCGGTGGGGAGTTCCACCGGGTCGCGGCCCGACCAGGTCAGTTCGAGCAGGCAGCCGCGCTCTTCGGGGTTCGGGCCGCTGATGGTGCCGGAGGCGAACACGTCGCCGGTGCGCAGCGTGGCGCCGTTCACGGTCATGTGCGCGAGCTGCTGCGCGGCCGTCCAGTACATGGCGGAGAACGGTGGGCGCGAGATGACGTGCCCGTTCAGCGCGACCTCCAGGCGGATGTCGAAGCCGTCGGGCTCGGCCGCGTCCGAGTCGTCCAGGTACGGCAACAGCGGGAAGTCCCGTGCCGGCGGCGCCGTACGGGCGTGGGCCAGCGCGTCCAGCGGGGTGACCCAGGCGGAGACCGAGGTGGCGAAGGACTTGCCGAGGAACGGGCCGAGCGGCACGTACTCCCACGCCTGGATGTCGCGCGCCGACCAGTCGTTGAGCAGGCTCACGCCGAAGACGTGGTCGGCGAAGGCGCCCAGCGGCACGGGCTTGCCCGGCTCGGACGGCGTGCCGACGACGAACGCCATCTCCGCCTCGATGTCCAGGCGCTGCGACGGCCCGAAGGTGGGGGCGGCGTCGGCGGGCGCCTTGCGCTGGCCGGAGGGGCGGGGCACCGGGGTGCCGCTGACCACGATGGTGCCGGCGCGGCCGTGGTAACCGATGGGCAGGTGCTTCCAGTTGGGCGTCAGCGGGTCGCTGTTGGGCCGGAAGATCTGGCCGACGTTGCTGGCGTGGTGCTCGCTCGCGTAGAAGTCGACGTAGTCGGCCACCTCGTACGGGAGGTGCAGCGTGACGTCGGCCAGCGGCAGGAGCAGCGGTTCGACGGTTGCGCGCGCCGCCGGGTCGGTGAGGGCGCTGGTCAACTCCGCGCGGACGGCGGTCCAGACCGGGCGTCCGGCGGCGAGCAGCGGGTTGAGGGTGGGCGCGGCGAGCACGGCGGCGTGGGCGGAACCGGTGGCCTCGGCCAGCGCGTGCACATCCAGGAGGTACGAGCCGAACCGGACGCCGATCCGCCGCCGCTGCGGCTCGTCGGCGGTGGTGAAGACGCCGTACGGCAGGTTGTGCGGACCGAAGGGGTCGCCCTCGGCCAGGTCGAACGGGCTGTGCTGGGGCATGGGGTGCTGCCTCGCCTTCTCCTCGTCTCCAAGCTGGCAGGCCACAGACTACGTCGTGAAATTGCGGGTGGAAGGGGGTCGGAGGGCCGTTCCTGTACACCGAGGTTGTTCGGATATCGGACAGCAGGTCTTCTATATCGGTGCTGGTGTGCCGCATTTCGGAACTCGCTCCCCGGATTGCGGAGTTCCGTTCCCTGCCTCTGCCGCCCGGGCGGGCCTTCGGCGTGCTTGTTCGCCAGCGGTGGGGTGGCTCGGGTTGGGGGGCTGTGGGGTGTGGGGCGGCTGCTGCTGGGTGTGGGGAATGTGGGTTGCGGAGGCGTGGGGTGTGGGGTGCGGGTCGGCGGCGGTCGGGTGTGCCGTTCGGGTGCGCTGCGTGTGCGGGATGTTCCTCACAGTTTGTGTGGTGGAGGAGGTGGGGGAGCCTGTGGAGGCGGCTGATGCGTGCATGGCGTCAACCCCGGGCTCCGGCTGCCGCGGCCCGCGGGGTGGGGGTGCGGGCGGCGAGGGGTGGGCCGGGTCGGTCGAGTCGGGGGTGTGGTGGTTGGTGTGGGTGCCCGGGCCCTGTGGGTGCCCGGGCTGTGGGGGTGGCGCCGGGCGGCGTCAGACGGGGGTGGGGCGGGCCCCGTACGCCTCCTTGTGGGTGGGCCGGTGAGGTGCTTGCCCCTTCTTGTGGGTGGGGCGGAGTGGGTGGGGCGGATGTGGACGGGGTGTGTACGTCTCCCCGTAGGTGGGGTGGCTTGAGGTGGATGAGGGTGGCGGTGCGGGGTGCGGGCGCCCGTCGTGGGGGCGGCAGGTTCCTGCGGGCGCATGAGGTTCGGCGCGGCGGTGTGCGGGGCACCTCGGGGGGTAGCCGGGGACGTGGGGCGGGGCCCCGGCCGCTCCCGGGCGGGCCGTTCGCCCAAGCGCCATCTGGTGGCAATCCGCCGGCAGCGCGGACGAATCCGTGCCGACCGGGGCATACCCGCCCGCGCAAGACGGACGATCCGGGGCAGTGATCTTGAAGCGCCGAACGATCCGGGGAGCAGCCCGGCCGGGAAGGCGCTCACGGTGATCGATACCCGACCGGATACGCTGCCTCGTGGTGGAGACAGCGACACATCGACATTCCACGTGATCGTAGGCAGACAGGAGTACCTCTCGTGACCGTCGTCGGGCCCCTTGGGCTGACCGTGCGGGACCAGGCTCTGGAAGCCGATACCCAAGCCGGGTTGGTGGCCGTCGAAGAGGGCCTGCTGGAGGCCACCAAGAGCGACGTGCCGTTCATCACGGAGGCGGCCCAGCACCTGGTGCGCGCGGGCGGCAAGCGCTTCCGGCCGCTCCTGGTGCTGCTGGCGGCACAGTTCGGGGACCCGCACGCACCGGGCGTCGTACCGTCGGCCGTCGTCGTCGAGCTGACCCACCTGGCGACCCTCTACCACGACGACGTCATGGACGAGGCCGACGTACGCCGCGGCGTGGCCAGCGCCAACAGCCGCTGGGGCAACTCGCTCGCCGTCCTGACCGGCGACTTCCTCTTTGCCCGCGCCTCGCACATCCTGGCCGACCTGGGCCCGGAGGCGGTCCGCATCCAGGCCGAGGCGTTCGAACGGCTGGTCACCGGCCAGATCCTGGAGACGGCCGGGCCGCGCGACGGCCGCGACCCGATCGACCACTACCTGGACGTCCTGGCCGGCAAGACCGGCTCGCTGGTCGCCGTCTCGGGCCGGCTCGGCGCGATGATGGCCGGCGCCGACGAGAGCACCATCAGCGTGCTCACCCAGTACGGGGAGCGCCTCGGCATCGCCTTCCAGCTCGCCGATGACGTACTCGACATCGCCAGCGACTCGCACGAATCGGGCAAGACCCCCGGCACCGACCTGCGCGAGGGCATTGCCACGCTGCCGGTGCTGCACCTGCGGGCCCAGGCCCGCGCGACCGGTTCGGCGGCCGACCGCGAACTGTGCGCACTCCTTGAAGGTGACCTCTCGGACGACGCCCGGCACGCCGAGGTGCTGCACCGACTGCGCGCCCACCCCGCGCTGGAGCAGGCCCGACGCGACACCCTGCGGTACGCCGCGGAGGCCCGCGCCATGCTCGCCCCGCTCCCCGACGGCCCCGCGCGGGTGGCCCTTGAGAGCCTGTGCGACGCGGTCGTCCACCGCGCCGGCTGACCCACCACGGCCGCGTACCCCGCGGCCCGCGACCGGCGGCCCCTGAGCGGACCGCAGGACGGGCGTCCCCGCGGGGGACGTACGGGTACCTGCCCGCGCCCCTGCCGTACCTGCGGGGCAGTGGGGCCCTGAGTCTGCGGGGCCGCGGGGCGGTGGCCCTGTGCGGCGGCGGGACGGCGGCGGGCCGCCGAGGTGCGCACCCGCGGGTGCCTGAGGGGTGGCGCGGGCGCTCGGCGGGACGGGGGAGTGGGCACGTACCACGGGTGGAGCCACCTGCGCGGCAGCCGGACGAGCGGCCGGAGTTCCCGTACGCGGCCCTGGTCTTGCCCCGATAACCCTGTTCTTTCGTCGTACGGACGTCATCCCGCAGGGGTACGGGATGTTGCTCCTGCGGGGGGACGCTACGGGGCGGCGCTTTTGATGGGATGAAGAAGTCACCACACGGCGGAACGGGTCACAATGAACCCGAGGGTGGACGAGTGCGATGTTGATGGACCGCCGGCCGACGACGGAGGTAGAGCAGTGACGGCACGAACCCGATCGACACAGGCCACGGGAGACTGGGGCGACGAGCGCCCCGCACGGCGACACAAAGCTGCGCGGTACGCCGTCCCGGTTGCGGTGGCGGGGGTGGCTGCGGCGACGATCGGGCTGGTCCCGGCGCTCGCCAACACCGGCGACCCCGACCTGCCGAAGATCACGGCTGAAGAACTCATAGCGAAGATCGCCGCATCGGACACGCAGCAGCTCTCCGGCTCGGTGAAGATCAGCACGGACCTGGGCATTCCCGGCCTCTCGGCGGGCTCCTCGCTGGGCGGGTTCGGCGGTCTTGGCGGTGGCGACCACGAGGGCTCCGACGACGGCCCGGGCTCCGCCGCGCCGCAGGCCAAGCTGACCGAACTGGCGGCCGGCTCGCACACGCTGCGCGTCGCCTTCGACGGCCCGGAGAAGCAGCGCGTCTCGATCATCGAGGACGCCGCCGAGTACAGCCTGATCCACAACGCCGACCAGGTGTGGGCGTACGACAGTGGCAGCAACAGCGTCTACCACGCGACCGCACCCAAGCACGACCGCTCGTACGGCAAGGGCAAGCAGGCGGAGAAGCTGCCGAAGGACCTGACCGACGCCACTCCGCAGGAGCTGGCCAAGAAGGTCCTGGCCGCGGCGGACGACACCACGTCCGTCTCGGTGGACGGCACGGCGAAGGTCGCCGGGCGCGATGCCTACCAGCTCAAGATCACGCCGCAGGGTGACACCACCCTCGGCGACATCCGGATCGCGGTGGACGCCGACAACGGCGTGCCGCTCAAGTTCACGCTCGCACCGAAGAGCGGTGGCAAGGCCGCCATCGAGGTGGGCTTCACCAAGGTCGACTTCGGCAAGCCGAAGGCGAGCACCTTCGACTTCACGCCGCCCAAGGGCGCCAAGGTCACCGAGCAGAAGGACCTCGACCGCAAGGCAGACAAGGCGCTGCCGCACGCGGAACTGGACGCCAAGGACCTCTCCGGTCTGAACGTGATCGGCGAGGGCTGGGGCACGGTCGCCAAGCTCAAGCTGCCCGGTGGCGTGCCCACCGGCGAGCAGGGTGACAGTGACGAGGGCGCCGTTGCCCAACAGTTCCTGGACAAGCTCGGCGACAAGGTCAAGGGCGACTTCGGCAGTGGCACGGTGTTCTCCACCCGCCTGGTCAACGCCCTGCTGACGGACGACGGCGCCGTCTACGTCGGCGCGGTCGGCAAGGACACGCTGATCGAGGCAGCCAACGCGGGCAAGTAGCCGACGCGAAGCGGGCACGGGGTTGCCGTCCGTGGCGGCCCCGGCCCGCCGGACACCGGACGGGCGGGCGGGATCCCGCCCGTCCAGCACCGTCCGGACCGCCCGACGATCGGCACCGCTGATCGGTACCCGGCCGCCCGGTCGTGCGCCCGCCCTCGCGGTACGCACCTCCGGGCGGCTTTGCCGCGCAGCCGTCCTGCCCCGCCCTCCGTACGCCGCTGCCACCCGCCGCAGCCGGGCCTGCGACACCCACCGAAGCCACCCCGACCCCAACGTCACGGTCGCGGCCACCCACCTCACGGCCGTTGCCGTCCCCAGGACCAGCGCCAACCCTCCGGCCGCGTTCAACCCCATGGCCCGCCCCCGCCCCAGGACCCACCCCACGGCCAGGACCAACCCCATGGCCACGGCCAGTACCACCGCCGCACCACTGACCCCGCAGGCCCCACCTGCCGTGGCCACCCCGGTCAGCTCGTTCCCGGTCCCGACCCGGTCCCGGCGGTGCACGTGGCGCCGGCGGTGGGCGCTTCGGCGGGGCCCGCTGCCGCAGCGGCGGCCGACCCCGGCGACCCGGGCACTCCCGCGGTCACCGGCCCACCCACCACCCGCTCTGTCCGCACGGACACCGAGCACCGCGCGGACACCGAGCACCGCGCGTACCCCGGGTCCCGTGCGGCGCCCGTGGCCCGTGCGGATGGCGGGGCCGAGTGACGGGCGCGGCTCCGGGCGGGGGCCTGCCGCGCCGGCTGGGGCGGGTGCGTTGCGCCGGCGCCCGGCCCCGCGGACGAGCGGGGGTGGTCCGCAGGTGACCAGGCGTTGCGTCCGAGCCGGGCCGGTGAGCCCCGCAGGGGCGGCCCGCCCGACCGCACCGGCTCGCCACCCCCATGGCACGGCCCCACGGCCGTCACCCGGGCCGCGCGCGGGGCTCCGGCCCGGCCCTCCTGGCCCGGACGGGGCCGGGTGGGGCGGTGAGGGGGCCGCGGTCTTGAACCCCGCGGGGTGACACTGGGGCGGAGGCCGGGGCGTCGTACGGTCAGGTGAAGATCGCTCGTGCGCGGGGAGCCGGCCTGGTGGGTCGGGGCGGCTGCCGGGTAGGGCGACGTACGAGAGGCACGAGAAGCCGCGCATGCGGACCGTTGGCACGAACCGGGTGAAGGCCCGGACGACGAAGGGGGAGCCTGTGGACGAGCCGTCCGCCGGATCGACGCCCGCGGTGGAGACCCGCGGGCTCACGAAGCGGTACCGGGGTGGGCAGCTCGCCGTGGACGGGCTCGACCTGGTCGTGCCGCGCGGCAGCGTCTTCGGCTTCCTCGGGCCCAACGGCTCGGGGAAGACGACCACCATCCGGATGCTGATGGGCCTGATCGAGCCGACATCGGGCGCCGCCAGGCTGCTCGGTGCGCCCATGCCGCGCGCCTCCCGCCACGTCCTGCCCAAGGTCGGCGCACTGATCGAGGGACCCGCCCTGTACGGGTTCCTGTCCGGCCGGGACAACCTCATCAGGTACGACGCCGCCGACCCGACCGCCGATCCGCACACCCGTCCGGCCCGGGTCGCCGCGGCCCTCGACCGGGTGGGCCTGACGGCGGCATCGGGGAAGAAGGCCCGTGCGTACTCGTTGGGCATGAAGCAGCGCCTGGGCCTGGCCGCCGCCCTGCTCCAACCGCGTGACCTGCTCATCCTGGACGAGCCGACCAACGGCCTCGACCCACAGGGCATGCGCGAGATCCGCACCCTGATACGGGAACTCGCCGATGACGGCATCACGGTCTTCCTCTCCTCC
Source organism: Streptomyces sp. 796.1 (assembly GCF_047525675.1). NCBI lineage: Bacteria > Bacillati > Actinomycetota > Actinomycetes > Kitasatosporales > Streptomycetaceae > Streptomyces > Streptomyces sp. 796.1. Next base: position 152,179 of record NZ_JBLIWA010000013.1, read on the forward strand.
CATCTGCTCGACGAGATCGAGCACGTGTGCACCCATGCGGCCGTCATGGCACAGGGACGCCTGATCACCCAGGGCACGGTCGCGGAACTGGCGGCCGACACCCGCGGCCGGCTCGTCGTCACCACCCCCGACACGGCCGATGCGGTCCGGGTCCTCAAGGAGTACGGAGTGACCGACCTCGAAGTCACCGGCGACCGGATCACGGGCGAACCACCCCTGCTCCAGCCCTCGGACGGCGCCCCCGCCGATCTCGCCGAACTGAACGCCACGCTCGTCCACGCCGGCGTCCGCGTACGCGGATTCGGTACGGAACGGGCCTCCCTTGAGGACGCGTTCGTCGCACTGACCGGGGAGGGCTTCGATGTCGCGGGCTGAGCGGGCTGAGCGGGCTGAGCGGGCTGAGCGGGCCGTGCCGGCCGGGCAGGGGGAGCCGACCGATCAGAGCGGGCCGGCCGCTGAGCCGGTGGAACCTGCCGCCGGGCGGGCGGAACCCGTCACCGGACCGGCCACCGGACCCGCGGAAACGGAGGCGCAGGCCGAGCCGCCGGCGCCGGAGCCGGCCTCCGGGCCGGTGGAGCGAACCGCCCCGCCAGAGTCGCCACAGCCAGGAGGGCCAGGAGAGCCAGCAGAACCGGCGCAACGAGCGGCGCGTGCGGCTTCGCCCGAGCCGGCAGGGTCGGCGCTGCCGAAGCCACCAGGACCAGCGCTGCCAGAGTCGTCGCAGCCAGAGACGGAGGTGCGTACCGTGTCGTCCGGTACCGACGAACGCGCTGGTGAGGCCAGCTCGACGCGCGTCACCCAGCACGCTGGCCACGGCGCGGACGGGCCCTTGCTCGCACCCCGTGGCGGTGGAGCCGTCGCCCTGCCCCGCAGCACGAGCCCCCTGTGGTCGCTGGCCCTGTTCCGCAGCGAACTGGGCATCACCTTCCGCCGCTGGCGCACCCTGGCCCTGCTCGTGGTGTTGGCCCTGGTACCGATCCTGGTCGGCATCGCCGTGAAGATCGAGACCAGCGACGGCGGCACCATCGGCGACGGTGGCGGGGACGGCGAGGGCCCGGCCTTCCTCACCCAGGTCACCAACAACGGCATCTTCCTCGTCTTCACCTCTCTCGCCGCGACGCTGCCGGTCTTCCTGCCGATGGCGGTCGGGGTGATAGCCGGCGACTCCATCGCCGGCGAGGCGAGCGCGGGGACGCTGCGCTACCTCCTGGTGGCTCCGGCCGGCCGGACCCGGCTGCTGCTGGTCAAGTACGTCACGGCGCTGGTGTTCTGCCTGGCTGCCACCCTGACGGTGGCGCTGGTCGCGCTGGGGGTCGGTGCGCTGCTCTTCCCGTTGGGCGATGTCACCCTGATCTCCGGTACGCGCATTTCCTTCGCGGAGGGGATCGGCCGGGCCACGGTGGTCGCGGCGGTGGTCGCGCTCTCGCTGGTGGGGCTGACCGCCCTCGGCCTGTTCATCTCGACGCTCACCAACAGCGGCATCGCGGCGATGGCCGCAACCGTCGGGCTGCTCATCACGGTGCAGATCCTGGACAGCATCCCCCAACTGCACGTGATCCATCCGTACCTCTTCTCCCACTACTGGCTCAGCTTCGCCGACCTCCTCAGAGATCCCGTCTACTGGGACGAGATCGTCAAGAACCTCGGTCTCCAGGGCCTTTACGTGGCCGTCTTCGGCTCCCTCACCTGGGCGCGGTTCACCTCCCGCGACATCACGGCCTGACCGACGCGGCCCCAGCGGCCGGGGCACCCCTTCCCCGCCCCGGCCGCACCCGCAGGCACGCCGCTCGCCTGCCCGGTGGGGCAGGTGGGGCCGGTGGCCGGCGGCGGCCAGGGGCCGCCGCCGGGAGACCGGCCCGTTCAGCGACCGGTGCTCGGCCTGCGCCTGGAGTGCGGCGGCACAGGGGTTAGCGCGACGTGGAGAGCGTCCATATCGCGTGCGCTATGACGTCGCTGTTCCGGTCGAGCGCGGTGTCGTTGATGTTGGCGGTCGTGTCGCACGAGCGGTGGTAGCAGCGGTCGAACGCCTGGCCCGCGGTGCCGCCCCACTTCTGGGCCTGGGCCGCGGTCTTGACGCGGCCGGCGCCGGTGAACAGCCCACCGACCGGTATACCGACCCGCTGGAACGAGGCGTGGTCCGAGCGCCCGTCGCCCTCGGTCTCGATCTCGGTGGCGACGCCCTTGGCGGCGAACCACTCCTTGAACACCGCCTCCAGCCGACGGTCGTCGTCATAGACGAAGTAACCGGGGTTGGGAGACCCGACCATGTCGAAGTTGAGGTACGCGTCGATCTTCGACCGCTCGGTGCTCGGCAGGCTGTTCACATAGTGCCGCGAACCGAGGATGCCCAACTCCTCCGCGCCCCACCAGGCGAAACGCAGGTGTTGGGTCGGCTTGAGACCCTCTCGGGAGACCGCCAGCGCGGATTCGAGGATGGCGGCGGAGCCCGATCCGTTGTCGTTGATGCCCGCGCCTGCGGACACCGAGTCCAGGTGGGCGCCCGCCATCACCACGTTCTGCGGGTCACCACCGGGCCAGTCGGCGATCAGGTTGTACCCGGTGGCTCCGCTGGCGGTGAACTGCTGGACGGTCGTGGTGTACCCGGCGGCGTCCAGCTTCGCCTTGATGTAGTCGATCGAGGCCCGGTAGCCGGGGCGGCCGTGCGCACGGTTCCCACCGTTCCGCGAGGCGATCGACTGGAGCTGGTTCAGGTGGGCCTTGACGTTGGCCACCGGGATGTCGGGGGCGGCGAAGGCGGACGGGCTGCTCGCCGTGGTGTGCGCCGCCGCGGGTGTGGCGGAGGCCGTGGTGGCTGGCGATGCGGCGATCAGCCCGGCGAGGGCTCCGGCGGCGACGGTCGCCGTGGCGGCCCGGCGAAGCCAGGACGTCCGAGGCAACGGGGAAGCACTACGTGTGGGGTGCGTTGGCATACGAGGCTCCAGGTTTCCGGAATCCGAACGGATAGGACGGAACGAACAGCTCGCTGGGCGACGCCCACGCCCTGAGGTCGGGGAGCGCCAATGAGGCGAGAGGGGGAGCAGTTTGACGCGTGCATGATGCTCTGGTGTCTGCTCCGCCAAGGTCAAGAGGAATTCCGGACACCGCTCCCCGCATACCGTTCACACCCGGTCTGAGCAGCGAATGCCCCGCCTTTCCTGCGGTATCTCAGCCGTCATTGCAGTGGTCACCTCAGTCCTCGGCGCAGTGGTCGTCCCAGTGGTCATTCCAGTCGTCACCCCAGTGGCCGGTCCCGTCGTCACCTCACCGGCCACGTCCGCGGCCGGCGGTGTCGCGGCCTGCCGGCCGCGACACCGTGCCGGGGTGGTGACCGGCCCGGGGGGAGCCGGTGGAGCCACGCCCCCCGTGACGCCGCCGGCGCGGTCATCGGCCCTGACCGCGCGCGAGGCGATGAGTTGGTGGGCTACCCCACGGGGTTCGGGCAGCCCCGGTGCTGGGCGGAGAGCGGCTCGGGCCGGCTGCCGAAGGTCAGTGCAGGCAGAACTCCCCTCCTTCCGGATCGGTCATGACGACCCACTCGGTGCCGCCGCGCGCTCTGCGCTCGTGGGTCGCCGCGCCGAGCGCTTCCAATCTGGCCACCTCGCCCTCCAATGCGCCCGGCGGGCTGTGGAGGTCGAGGTGGAGTCGGTTCTTGACGACCTTCGGTTCGGGAACCCGCTGGAAGAGGATGCGCCGTCCGCGCCCCAGGTCGCTGTCGGGGTCGAAGGGGTCATCGGGGTGCCGGATGGCGATGAGGTCGCGCCAGGCCAGGTGCCCCTGGAACTCGACGGTCTCCTGCTCGTCGACCGCGCCCACGGCCAGCAGGCGTGAGATCAGCCGGCTGTTGTCCTCGACCCGATAGTGCAGGGCGGCAGCCCAGAAAGCGGCTTGCCGGTGGGGGTCTGCGGCATCGATGACCACCTTCCAGGCGAGGGGGGTCGTCTCCATGTCTGTCTCCTCTTGAGGTGGTCCGCGCTCTCCGTGGACCTGCGTTGCGGGCTCGGCCGGCTCAACTTGCCGGGAAAGTCGTCACGTTGTCGGTGAAGGCTGTCGATGGAGGGGGCGTCCTTCCGGGCCGCGGGCCCGCCCTCCACAGGTTCGTTTCCCACTTCTCCCGGGCCGTGAAACCAGTTATAGTGGTTACATGAGCGAGATGGCAATGGGTTTGATCCTCAAGTCGCCTGAAGGGACGTCCTTCCGCTTTGACCCCGGGGCGCTGTGCCTGGAGTTGGTGCCGACCGGCGGCCCGGGCCTGTTCGTGCGGTACGAGGTGCTGCACCAGCCCGCGGACCTCGTCGAGTGGGCGGCGCGTTCGCGGCTCAGCCCCACGCCGGAGGTCGAGGTGACGCCGGAGGAGTTGGTGGCCGCCCGGCAGTTGCGGGACGCGGTGCTGTGCATGGCTGCCGACCAGGCGCATGACCGACCGCTGGACCCCGCAGACCTCGCCATAGTCAATGCGGCTGCGGCCCACCCGCCCTTGGTGCCGCGGCTGGACGGCCCCGCCGAGCGCCACTGGGACGAGCCGGCGACCGGCCTTCAGTTGCTGTCGACGGTGGCCCGTGATGCGATCGAGCTGTTCTCCGGCCCGTACGTGGACCGCGTGCGGGAATGCGCGACGGACAACTGCTATCTGCTGTTCGTGGACACTTCGCGCCCCGGCCGCCGCCGGTGGTGCTCCATGCAGCGCTGCGGCAACCGCCACAAGGTGCGTGCCCTGCGCGCCCGTCAGGCGACGCCCGACGACGGCTTCTCCGACCTTCCGAAGGATCCCCCCATGCCCCAGGACACCCCGGGTGAGAGCGGTGCCGGCACCCGACGCGGCCCGAGCTCAAGCCCGCCTGAGCCCGACGCCGGGAGCGAGCGGCCGGTGGGGCTGACGCAGGACGCCGGATGGGAGATCGGCGTGTCCAAGACGCTGCCGCATCCGCCCTCCGTGGTCTGGGACTTCATCAGCGGTGACGAGGGCATCGCCATCTGGCTCGGGCCCGGGGCCGAACTGCACCGCGAGAAGGGGGCGACGTACGAGACCGACGACGGCGCCACCGGCGAGATCCGTGGCTACCGGCCCGGCGACCGCATCCGGCTGACCCACCGGCTGCCCGGCAGCGCCACGGACACCACGATCCAGGTGGCGGTCTCCCGGGCCCGCTCCGGTGAGAAGGCGGTGCTCAGGTTCCACCAGGAGAGGCTGGCGGACGAAGCGGAGCGGGCCGCGCAGCGCGAGCACTGGAAACGGGTGATGGCCCACCTCGCCGACGCCCTGGGCTGACGCTTCCGCGCGTCCGCGACGGCCGGCGGTGCGGGCTGGCGGCGGGGGCCGGCCCTGAGCGGCCGGGCGGGCGCCCGGCTGCAGGCCCTCACGGGCCCGGGACGCCGGGCCCCGGAGCGGCGGGGGGTTCGGCCTGCGCTGCGGCCCCGGCCGGGGCGGCGGTCTGGCCGGGCGCCTCCGCGGCCTGGGCGGCCGGTGGCTCCACGGCCGCCGCAGCCAACGGGGCTTCCGGGGCTGCCAGGGCCGCCGCGGAGGAGGCCACCACGGACTCGCCGGGGTGGACCGTGGCGGCGGCGCCGGCCCGGGCAGCCGCCGCGCGCAGTGCGGCCCGCGAGTGGCGCGCGGTCCGTAGGGCGTCCCAGGTCAGCAGGGCCAGGGCCAGCCAGACGAGGGCGAAGCCGGCCCACCGCTCGATGGGCATCTCCTCGTGGAAGACCACCAGACCGAGTACGAACTGAGAGGTCGGCGCGATGTACTGCATCATCCCGATCGTGGACAGCGGCAGCCGGACGGCCGAGGCGCCGAAGCAGATCAGCGGCAGTGCGGTGATGAACCCACAGCCCACCAGCAGCAGTGCGTGCCCCACGCCCTCGCTGGTGAACGTGCTGTCGCCACGTGCGCCCAGGAAGACCAGGAAGCCGAGCGCCGGCAGGAACTGGATACCGGTCTCGGCCGCGAGCGACTCCAGACCGTCCAGTCCGAGGCGCTTCTTGATGAGGCCGTAGGTGCCGAACGAGAAGGCCAGGGTCAGCGCGATCCACGGCGGCTTGCCGTAGCCGACCGTCAGGACCGCCACGGCGGCCACGCCGACACCGACCGCCGCCCACTGGGCCCTACGCAGCCGCTCATGCAGCAGCAACACCCCGAAAGCGATGCTGACCAGCGGATTGATGAAGTACCCCAGGGCCGCCTCGACCACATGGCCGGAGTTCACGCCCCAGATGTAGACGCCCCAGTTGACGGACATCACGGTGGCGGCGATCGCTATGAGTCCCAGCCGCTTGGGCTGCCGCAGCAGCGGGCCGATCCACGACCAGCGGCGCAACACCAACAGGATGATCACCACGGCGCCGAGCGACCACACCATCCGGTGCGCCAGGATCTCGACCGCCCCGGTCGGCTCCAACAGCGGCCAGTACAGAGGGAAGAGGCCCCACATGCCGTACGCCGCGAAGCCGTACGCAAGACCCGTGCGCGTCTCGTTGGCCGACGTCAACGCTTCCTCCCCGGCTGACCACCACAGTGGCGGCGACGAGTCGAACGTAGCGTCGCGACGGGCAGTCTGTCAGCCCCGTCCTGACATACGGTCATGACATTCGGCGGGGCCCGTGACACACCACGGCCGCCCCGGTCGCGCCGTACGCCCGCCACACCCGTGGTGAACTGCGAGAAGGGTGAGGCGTGTGGGGCGTACGGGCAGCCGTGGGGCGGCCGTGGAGAGGGGGCCGGGCCGGGCGGAGTGACTAACGCAACGCCAACGCCGCCGCGATGGACTCGGCGATCGGCGTCGTCGGGCGCCCGATCAGACGAGCCAGATCGCCACTCGTGCCGGCCAGCGAGCCGCGCTCGATGGCGGCGTCGACGTCGACCAGGATCGCGGCGAACGGCTCCGGCACACCGGCGCCGATCAGGAGCTCCTGGTGGGCGTCGGCCGAGAGGGCGGTGTGGCTGACCGGCTTGCCGGACTGGGCCGCGACCTCGGCCGCGTACTCAGCGAAGCTCCAGGCCACGTCGCCGCTCAGCTCGTACGCGGCTCCCTCGTGCCCCTCTCCGGTCAGCACGGCGACGGCCGCCGCGGCGTAGTCGGCCCGGGCCGCCGAGGCCACCCTGCCCTCGCCCGCGTTGCTCACCACGGCCCCGTGCTCAAGGACGGACGCCAGCCGGCCGGTGTAGTTCTCGTGGTACCAGCCGTTGCGCAGGAAGACGTACGGCAGGCCGGAGTCGAGGATGGCCTGTTCGGTCACCTTGTGCTCGGCGGCCAGTTGGAAGTCGGCGGCGGGGCCGCCCAGGATGCCGGTGTAGGCGAGCAGTGCGACGCCCGCCTCCTTGGCGGCGTCGATCACGGCCTGGTGCTGCGGCCCGCGCTGGCCGACCTCGCTGCCCGAGATGAACAGCACCCGCTCGCCGGCGCGGAAGGCACCCGCCAGCGTCTCCGGCTGGCCGTAGTCGGCGATGCGCAGCTCCACGCCGCGTGCGGCCAGGTCGGCGGCCTTGGCGCGGTCGCGCACGACGGCGGCGATCTCCCCGGCGGGCAGCTCGCCCGCGGCGACCTTGGCCAACAGCCCTTCGATGACGAGCTGGCCGAGCTGACCGGTGGCTCCGGTGACGACGATCATGTGTCTCTCCTCGTGAGAACGTGTCCAGTCACCGTAAGCGCCTCACTAACCATTCGTAAGTACCCACTTTGAAGTACGGTACTAGTATCAAGGGAAGGTGGCCTGACATGCGGAAACAGAATGGTGGGAGAGGCGTGATGCAGGTCAGGGAGGTGTCCGATGGGGGCGTTGACGCGGCCAGCCCGGCCAGCCCGGCCAGCCCCGCCGATCCGGCCAGCTCCGTTGACCCTGTCGGCGCTGCTGGCCCTGCCGGAGCTGCGGACCCTGCCGGCCCGGCCGGCTCCGCCGGGGCCGGGGCGCGGCAGCTCGATGCGCTCGACGTGCCGAAACCGCCGGACGTGCATGCGCCGATGTGCCCGTCGCGGCTGATCCTTGAGCACGTGACCAGCCGGTGGGGCGTGCTGGCGCTGGCGGCGCTGCGGGAAGGCACGCACCGGTTCAGCGAACTGCGGCGCCGGGTCGGCGGCGTCAGCGAGAAGATGCTCGCCCAGACCCTCCAGACGCTGGAGCGGGACGGGTTCGTGCACCGGGTGGCCTACCCGGTGATCCCGCCGCGCGTGGAGTACTCGCTGACCCCGCTGGGGGAGGAGGCCGCGGCGCAGGTGTGGGCCCTGGCGCGATGGTCGGAGCAGCGGGTGCCCGAGGTGCTGGCGGCCCGCGAGCAGTACGACGTACGACGCGGGGACGGGGCGGGGGCCGGGGCCGCTGCGGCGCCTGGCGGCGTTCGGCGGACTCGTACGGTCGCGGCCGGCGCTGTTGCTGCTGCCCCGGTTGCCGATGCCGGTGGCGCTGGTGGCCGCGTCGACGGCGGTGTCGGCCCGGCCGGCCCCGGGTCCAGCAGGGGTGGCGCGGCGCGCGCCGGTCGGGGGCGCGGGGCGCCGGCCCGGCAGAAGGACCGATAGAAGGCGCCGACAAGGCGGCGGCCCGACCCCCTGGAGCTGGGGGCCGGGCCATCAAGACGCCCGTACGGCGCGGGGCACGGACGGTGCCGGGCGGCGGGGCCGGCCAAGCGGTTCGGCCAGCCCGCTCCCGTACCGCGGCTGTCGCGAGGCATTACCGCCCCGGGCCGATCCGCCGCCGATGCGTCCTGCGGCCTGCGGTTATCCGGCCACGGTCCAGGTGTCGGTGCCGTGGAG